>JBDTQF010000125.1:0-11328 GCA_039932275.1 Burkholderiales bacterium | reverse complement strand
TGATCTCGTCATCGGTATGGACCGACCTTTGATCGGTGAAGGTATGAGGGTGGCGACGGTGACCCGCGCAGACCTTCCTTCATTGCTGCTACAGCGGGTTGCCTCGCTGAAGGTTGGACCCAAGCTGCTGGCAGGCTACCTTCAGCACCTTCTCTCATCACCGATGTTCGTCGCTCACTTCTCCCCAGAGACAACCGGTGTAAGCGTTCCACACATCAGCCCGTATCAGATCAGCAACTTTGTCATTCCCATTCCGCCGGCGAACGAGCAAGCCACCATCGTGGGTCATCTCTCTGACCAGTTTGGAGCCTTTGCAGGGCTGATCAAAGAGGCCAGCGCTGCCATCGATCTACTGCGAGAACGCCGCGCCGCCCTCATCTCCGCCGCTGTCACCGGCCAGATCGACGTGCGCGCCCTGGCCGCTGAAAAGGCTGTGGCATGAGCCCCACCCCATCGGCAATCCAGCACGCTGCGGAACAGGCTGAAGCACACAAATCGCACTGTTGACGGTGCGATTAATCGTACTGATAATCAAGCCATCTTGAATTGCCAGCGAGCCCGCCATGTCCACCCTCAGTGCCAATGACCTCAAAACGGGCGGCATTGCTGCCATTGAAGCGGCGCTCTCCAGCCAGCCCGAGGCCATCATTTCTGTGCGGGGCAAAGAGCGGTTTGTGGTGATGGACGTGGCCCACTACCACTACCTTCGCGAGTGCGAACTGGATGCCGCCTTGGCGCAAAGCCAGGCCGACTTGGGAGCGGGCCGCTTCGTGGCCGAATCAGCGCAGGCCCACGCAGCAAGACTGGAGGCCATGCTGGTGGCCAGCGAGCCCCATGCAGCGCCGCCGGTGGGCACCGCCAAACCGCCCAAAAAAACACCCCCTCGCCGCAAGGGCTGAGGCATGCCTTTTCAGCTGGTCTTCACAGACGACTACACCCGTCGGGCCCTACGCTTTCTCAAGCGCCACCCCGATCTCAAGGCGCAGTACACCAAGACCTTGGCGCTGCTGGAGGCCAACCCCCATCACCCCTCCTTGCGCCTGCATGCGCTGTCAGGACGGCTGGACGGGCTGCATTCGGTGTCCATCAACCTGTCCTACCGCATCACGCTGGAGTTGCTGGTTCGTGATCACCAGATCATCCCTATCAATGTGGGTGATCATGACGCCGTGTATTGACAGCAATCCAATCAGCCCAGGGAGTCATGCGTGGCATTGCACAAAGAAATCGAGTTCGAAAACGACATCTGCAATCACCTCGCCGCCAACGGCTGGCTGTATGCCGATGGCGATGCCAAGGGCTACGACACGCCCCGTGCGCTGTTCCCGGCTGACCTGACCGCCTGGGTGCAAGCCACCCAGCCCGATGCCTGGGCCGCTTTGGGCAAAACCCATGGCGCCCACGCCGAAGCGATGTTGCTGGATCGCCTGCGCAAACAGCTTGACGACCGAGGCACGCTGGAAGTGCTGCGCATGGGTGTGGAGCTGATGGGCCTGAAGGCGCCGCTGAAGCTGGCGCAGTTCAAGCCCGCGCTGGCCATGAACCCCGAGCTGCAGGCGCGCTACGCGGCCAACCGCCTGCGCGTGGTGCGCCAGGTGCGCACCCAGCACGACGACATCATCGACCTGGTGCTGTTCGTCAACGGCATCCCGGTGGCCACGGCCGAGCTCAAGTCCGAGTTCACCCAGGGCATCAACGAGGCGGTGGACCAATACCGCTTCGAGCGCCTGCCCAAGCCCAAGGGCAAGGCCGCTGCCGAGCCCTTGCTCGACTTCCCCCGTGGGGCGCTGGTGCACTTTGCCGTCACCAACCGCACGGTGATGATGACCACCAAGCTGCAAGGCCCGGCGACCCACTTCCTGCCCTTCAACATGGGCGACCATGGCGCGGCGGGCAACCCGCCCAACGGCAATGGCCACCGCACCCACTACCTGTGGGAACAGGTGTGGCAGCGCGACAGCTGGCTGGAGATCATCGCCCGCTATCTGGTGACGAAGAAGGACGACAAGAAACGGATCACCGGTGTGCTCTTCCCCCGCTACCACCAGCTCGACGCCACCCGCAAGCTGGTGCAGGCCGTATTGACCGAGGGGGTCGGCCAGAAGTACCTGATCCAGCACAGCGCAGGCAGCGGCAAGACCAACTCCATTGCCTGGACCGCGCACTTCCTGGCCGACCTGCACGATGCGCACAACCGTAAGCTCTTCAGCACCGTGCTGGTGGTGAGCGACCGCACCGTACTCGACACCCAGTTGCAAGAAGCCATCTTCGACTTCGAGCGCACCGCCGGTGTGGTGGCCACCATCAAGGGCGACAGCCAGAGCAAGAGCGGTGAGCTGGCCGCGGCGCTGGCCGGGGGCAAGAAGATCGTGGTGTGCACGATCCAGACTTTTCCGTTCGCCTTGCAGGCGGTGCAGGAGCTGGCGGCCACCCAGAGCAAGCGCTTTGCCGTGATTGCCGACGAAGCCCACAGCTCCCAGACCGGCGAGGCCGCCGGCAAGCTCAAGCAGGTGCTCAGCGCGCAAGAGCTGCTGGAACTGGCCGACGGCGGCGAGGTGGCGGCCGAAGACATCCTGGCCGCGCAGATGACGGCCCGTGCTGGAGAGGCCGGCAGCGGCTCGGCCATCACCTACGTGGCCTTCACGGCCACGCCCAAGGCCAAGACGCTGGAGCTGTTTGGACGCAGGCCCAACCCCGATCAACCCGCCGGCCCCGACAACCTGCCCGCGCCGTTTCACGTCTACTCGATGCGCCAGGCCATCGAAGAGGGCTTCATCCTCGATGTGCTCAAGAACTACACCTCGTACAAGCTGGCCTTCAGGCTGGCCCACAACGGCAAGGAGTGGGACGACAAAGAGGTGGAGCGCAGCGAGGCCCTGAAAGGCCTGATGCGCTGGGTGCGCCTGCACCCCTACAACATCGCCCAGAAGGTGCAGGTGGTGGTGGAGCACTTCCTGGAGAACGTGCAGCCCCTGCTGAACGGCCATGCCAAGGCCATGGTGGTGGTGGGAAGCCGGGTGGAAGCGGTGCGCTGGAAGCTGGCGGTGGACGCCTACATCCAGGCCCAGAACTATGGGCTGGGCACGCTGGTGGCGTATTCGGGCGAGGTGAACGACGCCAACTCGCTGCCCGATCCCGTCAGCGAAAACAGCGCCCAGCTCAACCCCGGGCTGAAGGGCCGCGACATACGCGATGCCTTTGCCACCAACGAATTCCAGATCCTGCTGGTGGCCAACAAATTCCAGACCGGTTTTGACCAGCCCTTGCTGTGCGGCATGTACGTGGACAAGAAGCTCGCGGGCATCCAGGCCGTGCAGACCTTGTCGCGCCTGAACCGGGCCTACAACGGCCCGCACGGCCTGAAGGACACCACCTACATCCTTGACTTTGCCAACGACCCGCAAGAGATCCTGTCCGCCTTCCAGACCTATTTCGAGACGGCCGAACTGGCCGGCGTGACCGACCCGAACCTGATCTTTGACCTGCGCGCCAAGCTCGATGCGGCCGGCCATTACGATGATTTCGAGGTCGACCGCGTGGTGCAGATCGAGCTGAACCCGAAGGCCACGCAGGCGCAACTGGTGGCTGCCATCGAGCCGGTGGCGGACCGGCTGCTGAAGCGATTCAAGGCCGCCAGCGAGGCGTTCAAAGCGGCATCGGTCAGGTTGCCTGGCGGCGACCTGGGCCCACAGGGGCAAGCCGCCAAGGACGCACTGGATGCCTTGCTGCTGTTCAAACGCGACCTGGGCACCTTCGTTCGGGTGCACGCCTTCTTGTCGCAGATGTTCGACTACGGCAACACGGCCATCGAGAAACGGGCCATTTTCTTCAAGCGCCTGCTGCCGCTGCTGGAATTCGGCAAGGAGCGCGAGGGTGTAGACCTGTCCAAGGTGACGCTGACCCACCACAAGCTGAAGAAGCAGGGATCACAGCCGTTGGTCTTGGGAGAGGAAGACGCCGAGTACAAGCTGCAGCCCATGACGGCGCCCGGCACGGGCCAGATCCAGGACAAGGAAAAGACCAAGCTGTCCGAGATCGTGCAGAAGGTGAACGACCTCTTCGACGGCGAGCTCACCGAACATGACATGCTGGCGTTCGTCGACAACATCAAGGGAAAGATGATGGAGTCGGATCTGCTGGTTCAGCAGGCCATGAACAACACCAAACAGCAGTTCAGCAACTCGCCAGACTTCACCTCCGAGCAGCTGAACGCCATCATCGATGCCTTTGATGCCTTCTCAACCATGAGCAAGCAGGCGCTGGATTCCGAGAAGGTTCGTCAAGGGCTCAAGCACATTCTGCTGGGGCCGGCTCAGTTGTATGAAACGCTGCGACAGCGAGGCGCCGGCCCGCAGGGCTCATCGTCCGCGTGACGCCCGCGTGAGGCCGTCAACGTCAATCGATGGTCAAGTGCGCGCGCTGGATGATCGCGCCCCACTTGCGGCTTTCCGCGTCGATGTAGGTCTTGAACTCCTGGGCCGAGCCGCCGCCGGGGATCAGGCCTTGCCGGGCGAAGAGTTCGCGCACGCTGGGGTCCTTGAGCAGCGCGTTGACGTCGGCATTGATGCGCTGGACCACATCGGCTGGCGTGCCGGCGGGCGCAAACAGGCCGTTCCAGGCCAGCGCTTCAAAGCCCGCGAAGCCGGCTTCGGCCACCGTGGGCAGTTGTTTCATGCCGTCGATCCGCTGCAGGCTGGTCACCGCCAGCAGCTTGAGCTTGCCGGCCTGCACCAGCGGCAGCAGCGCGGGCAAGGTGGACAGCAGCATCTGGGTTTCGCCCGCGGCCACCGAGCTGGCTGCCGGCGGCGAGCCGTTGTAGGGCACGTGCACCGCGTCCAGCCCGGCCTCACGCAGCCACAGCTCCATCGACAGGTGCGACGAGCTGCCATTGCCCACCGAGGCGTAGCTGAGCTTGTTGCCTTGCTGTTTGGCCCAGGTGATGAACTCGGGCAGGGTGTTGGCCGAGTTGCTGAATGAGATCGCCAGCACGTTGGGCTGCGAGGTGGTCAGCACCACCGGCAGCAGGTCGCGGGCCGGCGCGTACGGCATCTTCTTGTACATGTGCGGGCCGAAGGCGATGGGCCCGTTGAAGCCGATGCCCAGCGTGTAGCCGTCGGGCGCCGCCTTGGCCACCACATCCATGCCCAGCATGCCGCCGGCGCCGGGCTTGTTGTCGACCAGCACCGGCTGCTGCCAGCGGTCCTTGAGCTTGTCACCCAGCGTGCGCACCACGATGTCGAGCGAACTGCCGGCCGGCGCCGGCACCACCACATGCACCGGCCGCGACGGCCAGGTCTGAGCCGAGGCCGCCAGGCCCGTACCCATTGCGCATGCGAACACGGCGGTGCGCAGGATCGACGACAGCAGCGAGAGCGAGCGGGTCATGGTGTCTCCAGATCTGAGCTTCGCCCTGCAGGCGGGCGGCGAGGCAGGTATTGTGCGGGCCAGGCTGTTGCGCAGCGCACGGCCCTCTTCAAGGAGCAAGCATGGATCTGGGTCTGAACGGAAAGACGGCGCTCGTGCTGGGCGGCGGTGGTGGCCTGGGCAATGCGGTGGCAGTCGCTTTGGCGCGCGAGGGTGCGCGTGTGGCGGTGGCGTCGCTGCGGGCCGAACGCGCGCAGCACACCGCCGACGCCATCACGCAAGCAGGCGGGCGGGCCATTGCCCTGCCCTGGGATCTCGCAGATCTGTCCGTCATCGATGCGCAGGTGAGCCGCGTCGAGGCCGAACTGGGTGGCGTGGACATCCTGTTCAACAACACCGGCGGGCCGCCGCCTACAACGGCGCAGGGCCAGGACCCGGCGCTGTGGCGCAAGCACTTCGAGGCCATGGTGTTGTCGGTGATCGCGCTCACCGACCGGGTACTGCCGGGCATGAAGACGCGCGGCTGGGGCCGTGTGATCACCAGCACCTCGTCGACGATGGTCGTGCCGGCGCCCGGCCTGGCGCTGTCGAACGCGCTGCGTTTGTCGCTGCTGGGCTGGTCGAAGACGCTGGCCGGCGAGGTGGGCCGCCAGGGCATCACGGTGAACATCGTGGCGCCGGGGCGCATCGACACCGAGCGGGTGCGCTTCCTCGACCAGCGCCGTGCCACCAAAGAGGGCATCAGCACCGAAGCCGCCGCGGCACAAAGCGGTGCGGCGATCCCGCTGGGCCGCTATGGCGAGCCGCAGGAGTTCGCCGATGCGGTGGCCTTCCTGGCCAGCGCGCGGGCCAGCTACATCACCGGCACGACGCTGCGCATCGACGGCGGATTGATCGGCAGTGTGTGATCAGGCTGAGCGTGCTTGTGCCAAAGCCCAGTCGATGTGCTCGGCCAGCAGCGCCTCGGCCGTGGCCCGCCGGGCGGTGAGCGCTTGGCGGATGGCTTCAGTCGACGACGGCGGCGCGGCCCGCAGCGCATTGCCCAGCGCCACCGCCAGGTTGCGTTGCCAGCGCAGGTGGCCGATGCGGCGGATCGCGCTGCCTTCGGTGCGCAACAGAAACGTGGCTTCGTCCCAGGCCCACAGCTCGAGCAGGCCGGCGCGGTCGAGCCCATGCCGCACATCGAAGTCGGGGGCGACGGCGCGCTGGGCGTACTTGTTCCAGGGGCAGGCCAGTTGGCAGTCGTCGCAGCCGTAGATGCGTCCGCCCATTGGCGCACGCAGCTCATGGGGAATAGGCCCGGCATGTTCAATGGTCAGGTAGCTGATGCAGCGCCGCGCATCGAGCCGGTATGGCGCCACGATCGCGCCAGTGGGGCAGGCGGTGATGCAGGCGCTGCAGCTGCCGCAATGCGGCGAGACCGGCTCGCTCGGCGGCAGCGGCATATCGACATAGATCTCGCCGAGGAAGAACATCGAGCCGGCCTCGCGGCTCAGCACCAGCGTGTGCTTGCCGCGCCAGCCCTGGCCGCTGCGGCTGGCCAGTTCGCACTCCAGCACCGGCGCCGAGTCGCAGAAGACGCGATGGCCGAGCGGGCCCACCACACCGGCCAACCGGTCGGCCAGTTGCTGCAGGCGCTGGCGCAGCACCTTGTGGTAGTCGCGGCCCCGGGCATAGAGCGACACCACCGCCTCGCCCGGCACCTGCAGGCGCTGCAGCTCATGCTGCGGCCAATCGGCCGGCGTGCTGGGCGGCAGGTAGTCCATGCGTGCTGTGATGACGCGCAGCGTGCCCGGCACCAGCTCGGCCGGCCGTGCGCGCTTGAGGCCATGCGCGGCCATGTAGCCCATGCTGCCGTGGAAACCCGCCGTCAACCAGGCCTGCAGCCCAGGCTCTGCTGCAGCAAGATCGACACCGGCCACGCCGATCTGGGAAAATCCCAGCTCATGGCCCCAGGCACGCAAGCGCTGCACCACGTCGACCGGCGGTTCCGGACTTTCATGGCTCGCAACATCGGGCCGGTTGGCATCCACCCTACTCATCCGGTGATTCTAGAAACACGCACTGTCGTTTGGCCCGATGAAGCCGCCTGCGCCGCACTGGCCCAGGCGCTGGCGCAGCGTCCGGCGCTGCGCCATGCCGTCATCACGCTGCAGGGTACGCTGGGTGCCGGCAAGACCACCTTCGCGCGCCACCTGCTGCGTGCGCTGGGTGTGCAGGGCCGCATCAAGAGCCCGAGCTACGCCATCGTTGAGCCGTATGAGCTGCCCGGGCTGGCGGCCTGGCACTTCGACTTCTACCGCTTCACCGACCCACGCGAGTGGGAGGACGCGGGCTTTCGCGAGCTCTTCGCCGCGCCCGGGCTCAAGCTGGTGGAGTGGCCCGAGCATGTGCAGGGTCTGTTGCCCGAGCCCGACCTGGCCGTGGTAATCGTGCTGCAAACCGACGGCGAGCGCACCGTGCAGTTGACCGCCCACAGTCCTGCGGGACAGGAGTTGTTGCCATGACAGCCTCCTTCGACTCACGTGACCTGCGGGGCGACAGCCGCCGTGCCTGGCTCAAGCGCCAGTTGGCCAGCGGCGGCAGCCTGGCGCTGCTGCTGACGGCGCCGCAGCTTGTGCGCGGCGCCAGCATCGTGGCGGTGCGGGTCTGGCCGGCCGATGACTACACCCGCGTCACGCTCGAGTCCGACACGCCGCTCACCGGCCAGCAGTTCGTCACCGACGACCCGCCGCGCCTGGTGGTCGATGTCGAGGGCCTGGAGCTGAACCCGCTGTTGCGCGACCTGCAGGCCAAGATTTTGCCGAATGACCCGTACATCGCGCGGGTGCGCATCGCCCAGAACTCGCCGCGCCTGGTGCGGCTGGTGTTCGAGCTGAAGCAGACCAGCCGGCCGCAGGTGTTTGCGCTGGCGCCGGTGGCGCCCTACCGTCACCGGCTGGTGTTCGACCTGCGCCCGACGCACGCGCAGGACCCGCTGCTGGCGATGGTGCGCGAGCGCGAGAGCGCACAGCGCGGCACGGGCGCGCCCGTGCCGTCGCAGGAGGCGGCCTCGTCGGTGGACGATGCCCTGAACGAACTGCTGGCCCGCAAGGAAACTCGCGAGCCACCGGTCGCCGCGGCCAGCGCACCGACCGCGCCCACCGCACCGGCCACCGCAGTCACCGCGCCCGAGATCCAGGGCAAGGGCCCGTCGGTGGCGCCAGGCCGCGCCGGCATCAACCGGCTGATCATCGTCGCCATCGACCCCGGCCATGGCGGTGAAGACCCGGGCGCCATCGGCCCCACCGGCCTGCGCGAAAAGGACGTGGTGCTGGCCGTGGGCAAGCTGCTGGCCGAGCGCATCAACGCCAAGCCCGGCATGCGCGCCATGCTCACGCGCGACGAAGACTTCTTCGTGCCGCTGGGCCACCGGGTGCAGAAGGCGCGCCGCGTGCAGGCCGACCTGTTCGTGTCGATCCATGCCGATGCCTTCATGAAACCCAGCGCGCGCGGTGCCTCGGTGTTCGCTCTGTCTGATTCAGGCGCGACAAGCGCCGCAGCACGCTGGATGGCGCAGCGCGAGAACGCGTCGGACGCCATCGGCGGCATCAACATCGCCGCGGGCGATGTCCACGTGCTGCGCGCACTGCTCGACATGAGCACCACACGGCAGATCAAGGACAGCCTCAAACTTGGCGCCGAGGTGCTGGGCCACATCGGCCGGGTCGGCAAGCTGCACCGCGGCGTGGTCGAACAGGCCGGCTTCGCGGTGCTGAAGGCGCCGGACATTCCGTCCATCCTGGTCGAGACCGCCTTCATCTCGAACCCGGACGAAGAAGCCAAACTGCGCCAGCAGGCCTACCGCGACAGCCTGGTGCAGGCGGTCTACACCGGCATCGTGCGGTACTTCGCCAAGAACCCGCCCCTGGCCCGCAACCGGATGGTCTGAACGATGCCTCGAACCCTTCTGGCGTTCGCGCTGCTGTGCCTGCCACTGGCGGTGCCAGCCCAACAGATCAAGCTCAGCGGCGATGCGCCGGTGCTCAAGCCCTGCCCCACGCCGGTAGGCGCGGATGTGCGCTGCCTTCAGGGCCGCGACCATCTCGGCGCGTGGTACTGGATGGCCATGCCGCAGGCTTGGAACGGCACGCTGGTGCTGCATGCCCATGATGGCCCCGACCTGGGCGAGCCGCGCCCCGAGCGGGGTGCCGAAGACCTTGCGCGCTGGAGTGCCTGGCTGCGCAGCGGCTACGCCTGGGCCGGCTCGGGCTACCGCCAAGGCGGCATGGAGGTGCTGGCCGCGGGCGACGACAGCGAGCGGGTGCGCCGCGCCTTCGTGGCCGATTTCGGCGAGCCGAAGTTCACCTTGCTGCATGGCCACGGCTGGGGCGCGGCGGTTGCGGCGCGCATGGCCGAGCGCTTCACCACGCCCGACATCGACCCGCGCCGGCTGCGCGCGGCGCCATCGGCCGCGGCAGCCGACGCGGCACGCACGCCCGGCGATGCGATGCAGCGCCCACAGGGCGCCGCTGCCTACCTCGGCAAGAAGCCCTACGACGCACTGTTGCTCACCAACGGCCAGCTGGGCGGCGTGCGCAGCCTGGAGCTGGCGCTCGACATTCGTGTGGTCTACCAGGCGGTGTGCGCCAACCTGCCCGGGCCGAAGGAGCCCGACTACCCGCTGTGGATGGGCTTGCCGCTGCAGGCGCCGCCGGGCACGGGGCCGCTGCCATCGGCCGGCAGCACCGCCCTGGCGCCGGTCGGTACCGACCTGGGCCAGCTCAAGTCCGAAGACCTGGCCGCGCGGGTCGAGGCCTGCACCGGCGTGGCCAAGCCGGCTTTGCAACGCACTGCCGCGCAGCAGCGCGCGCTGACCACCTTGACCCAGGTGCTGCGCCTGCCCGAGGCCGCACTGGTACCCCAGCTCGACGCTGCCACCCGCCAGCTGGCTGACCTGGTGTGGCGCAAGCTGCAGGGCCGCAATGCCATCGGCAACGAAGGCGTGCGCTACCGCGGCAGCAGCGACGACGACGCCTTCAATGCCCGCGTGCCGCGCTACAAGCCCGACCCGGTCGCCCGTGCGCTGCTCGAAGCCGATGTGCTGCCGACCGGGCGGCTGCACCTGCCGGTGCTGAGCCTGCACAGCGTGCACGACCCGATCGACTTCGTCGAACTCGAATCGCAATGGCGCACCACCCTGCAGGACGCCGCCGCGCAGGACAACCTGCTGCAGGTCTACCTCGACCAGCGCGACCACAGCCATGTCGGCGACGCCCATCTGCTGGCCGCGGCATCGGCCCTGCGTCAATGGGCCGATCGCGGCACCCGCCCCGCTGCGGCCGACGTGGCCGCGCTGTGCAAGCCGCAGGGCAGCAGCAGCTGCCGCATCCTGGTCGACTACCAGCCCGCGCCGGTGGCCGAGCGCATCGCGGCGCGACCGCGGCCGATACCCACCGCGGCCCAGGCACCGGCAGTGACCACCGCGGCCAGTGCACCCACGCCCTTCAGCGCGACCCAGCCGCTGGCCCCACCGACGGCGCCGGCCAACCCCAGAACACCTCTGGCGCCGCCGCCCGTCTACAACCCCAGCCTTGTGTCCGACGGGCCGGTGCTACCTGTCAATCCACCCGCCAGCGCACCGCGCTGAGCCCGCCGCGACGGTTCAGGCCACCTGCGCCTGCGCCTTGCGCCGCGCGCGCCAGCTACCGTAGAGGGCCAGCACCCCGGGGATGATGATCATGGCCCAGATGATGCGGCTGAGGTTGTCCTTGACCCACGGGATGTTGCCGAAGAAGTAGCCCAGCGTGATGATCCCGCCCACCCACAGGCCGCCACCGGTCACATCAAAGAAGGTGAACTTGCGCCGCGTCATCTGCGCCACGCCGGCCACGAACGGCGCGAAGGTGCGCACGAAGGGCATGAAGCGTGCGATCACGATGGTGACGCCGCCATGGCGTTCATAGAACTCATGCGCCTGCAGGA
>JBDTQF010000124.1:0-11472 GCA_039932275.1 Burkholderiales bacterium | reverse complement strand
ATTTCGGATTTCGGATTTCGGATTTCGGATTTCGGATTTCGGATTTCGGATTTCGCAGATTTCGTATTGAGACCTGACCCCATATTTCCCCATATTTCCGCATGCTACCTCACCAGAATAATCTGTGTGATCAAGCAAACCGGCGACGGTGAATAGGCCCACAGGAGCGTGGTATCGGCATATATCATGATATTGCCTTGCGCATGAAAAGACGCAATCACCATAGCCATGTTTTTCTTAAACCCAGCTTCACTCATTTGCATCCAATATCCACCCGGACATGAGCTGTGCGGTGCGTCTACCTGAATCACCGTATCGGCGTTGGTGAAGCTCTCGTACGAATTGATCTGACTGATCTTCGTCGGGTTAGTCTGGACAATAGCTGCTGACGCCGAAAAGATCGATGCCATAAGAACTGCTGATAGAATTTTCTTAATCATCGTCTCACCCTCACAAAGGAATCTGAATAATTTTAAATCTCAAGATTTAATCTGATCTGAGCATCAAATAGTTCGGTGGCGGCGCGGCCTGGTAAGTAGGCATAGCGTTGCACGTCGGTGCGTCAGCGTACATCACGGTGGTATTGCTCTTACTCACTTGGCACATACGACCCCTCGACCCACGTTACGTGCACGCCAGCCACCGTCCAGTCATACACCGGCTGAAAGTCCAGGCAGCGACTAAAAACGCCGCCAACGACAAAGCTGTTATGCGCAAATGGTGGCTCATCGTTTCACCCTTCATATATCCTGATTAGAAACCTGTCTCAGTGAATGGCATAAAAACTCGCCCGATGCGCAATTCCAGCGCGTCTGTACAGAGGAGCGAGGGTAGATACGGTGCCGACGGAAAGTACCATTTCGTGTTCAGGCTGAGGCATGTTTCTAATCAGGAATTGGAATATGCAAAAAGCAAGACCTGACTCCATTTTTTGGGGAAATGTGCAAGAAACAAGACCTGACCCCGTCTTTTCTGGGGAATGTGCAAGAAACAAGACCTGACCCCGGCTTTTCAAACGCTGCAGCCATTGGGGGTGCTGAACGACTGGCTATGCTTGGCTTTGGCATGGAGCGTTCCCCTACAGACCTCCAGCAATCGGCATGATGAGAGTTTCAACACCGCCGAACGTATTGCATAGGTTGTTTCCTTCAAGGTAAACCGGCGTTTGAGCTGCCTGCGCGGAAACGAGAATCGCCATCATTTGTTGGTCTGTTTTGTCGTTCAACGGCATGACAAACGTCCAAGTGGGGATGGTATGGCACGAAGGCGCTCCACTCTTGGTGCCATCCGTCAAGACGAAGAGCATCGGTCCGATGGTCTTGTTAATTGCGATCTTGGTGATACGCACTTGATTGATAGTCCCCGCGTTCGCTTGCTGGAGTAGCGCGGCAGACAAGGTTGCCGAAGTCAACAGCTTCATCAATGTAGATAACGCACCGGAGACAGAAGGTGCCAAGTACGACAACGCAGCCCGCGTACTAAATGTCCTTGCCATGTTTAAACTCCCTTGGTTGACGCGGTAAAACGTTTGCTTACCTTCCAACAGTCACCGCACCCCGTTGGCAATATCAAAAATCGGCATGTACATCATCACCACGATGCCGCCGACTTGACCACGGGTTTGTTGCTGTCAGACAAAATCAGTCAAGCGATGCAATGAGGGACGGCAATATGGGGAATGTGCAAGAAACAAGACCTGACCCCGGTTTTTTCCGCAAGAAACAAGACTTGACCCCGGCTTTCGGCTTTTCTAAGTCAAGTGGCGCAATGGGACGGCAATATGGGGAATGTGCAAGAAACAAGACCTGACCCCGGGTTTTCGGTTTCTTTGACCCCGGCTTCTGTCAAGCTCCAACAGGACCAACATAATTTCTCTGACATGCAATCCGAGCTTGGTCGGACACATATCTCCATCCTGTTATTAGACTATCACTTCGCCGAAGCATCAAAACAAATGCACAACCGCCTGGGCGGTTCGTTTCTAGCTCGATCTTGTCCTGATCAACAATTCTTTCAAAGAATTCATTTCTCGAGCCACGGCGAAATACATCATCGAACCTTTTCCCGATAATTGCGTTGTATTCACTCTCGAAAGACCACGGGCCGAACAACACGCAGCCAGAAATAATACCTGCTGCAAACATTGGTAGCATTCTTGCGGAATAACTCATTGACGTCCTCCCACTCTATTTGCATACCCGAAAGTTCAGCCGAATTACTTCGGCTTCCTTGAACTCGATCCATACGTTTGCTCATAAATCGCCGCGCCAGCGAAAGGTGCCGCGAATATTAAACTGGTGGAGTAGTTGGTTGTTACATCTTTGAATTTTCGCTCAAGTTGCGACATCCCCATTCGAATATCACCGTTTTCAGGATTGTAGAACCAGGGGGAATTCGCCTTATCATGAGGTCCAGCAAATGATTCCAGAATCATATCCTCAAACCCGCCCCGTTGATAATTTCGCGTAATTCCAAAAATTCTGTAACTCCCTGATCCATTTTGATTGCACCCCATTGGACTACAAGTCGTAGCGAGCGAATAATCCGGATCAAACCGCCCGCCTGCCAGTTTAAATAGATCCCCAAATAGCCCTTTACTTAGCCCTGTTCCATCATTTCTACTGAATTCTGGAGACTGAGATATAAGCTCGGTCCCGTCGGTTCTAACGTTAAGCATAGATTGGGTTTTCATCTCCTCACGCATCTGCACATTTAAATACGTCAACGAAGAAATCATCGCCCCCTGCCTGAACCCCTTGCTGAAATCCCCCCCATTGATCGCGGCGGCTACCCCGCTGGCTCCTGCGTTGGCGACGATTCGCTGCGCCGGGTAATTCACGCCAAAGGCATTGTTGACGCCGCCACTGATGGCGCCACTCATTGCACCATTCACGCCCGCCTTGAGCCGTCCATTGGAGGCGAGCGTACCGCCGGTAAACCCACCTGCAGCACCAGCAATCGCCCCGCCAATAACAGAGCTTTCTGCCGCAGAGTATGCGACGGTCATCGCGGCTTCTATGCCCTCGATGCTTGCGCCAGCCGCAAAGCCTGCTTCAGCAGCCATGGCCGATGCATAAAATTCTGATGCCCACCCTGCCGTGTAGTACGACGCCACAGCGATGACCACGGCCTTGATGACAGGGTTGCGCCAAGCCTTCTTGACGGTCCGGAGTTCCCAGTCCGTCATCTCTTTGGCTATTCGAAACGGCGCCTGAATCAGAGACTTCAGTCCCCAGAACCCCGTCGGATCCGTACAGGTGAGCGGATTGTTGAGGCAGTACCCATACCGGTTGTAGTTCTGCAGGTCATCCGGGCTCTGGATGAACGGATCGCCCTGCAGGAAGATGCCCAGCGTCGGATCGAACAGCCGGCCGTTCATGTGCACGATGCCCACGTCGTCCAGGTGCTCGTGGCCGGTGTAGCCGCGGTCGGTGCCGCTGTTGACCGCCGCGCTCCAGTCCACCACCACATTGCCGTTGGCGTCGTACACCCCGCTGGCATAGCGCCGCTTGCCGAAGGGGTCGTAGGCATAACGCGCCGTCACGTTGCCCGCATGGTCGGTGGTGGCCGCCAGGCTGCCCAGGTGGTCCTTGTGCCAGTACTCCACCTTCACCACCGTGATGCTGGAGAGGATGGCCGGGCTGGTCTGCGTGGCCGTGAGGGTGGGCAGGCTGCCGGTGGACACCAGCACCCCGATGGCCTGGCCGCCCACGCTCAGGAAGTGCCGGTGGCTGGTCACTGCCGGGTTGGCCGTGGTGGCCGGGCTGGGGGCGTTGACCTCCATCTCGTAGCCCAACCCACCGGCGTTGTCCGGGTGCAGGTTCCAGGTGGTGCGTGTACCGGCCAGGGTGCCACCACTGAGGGTGCGCACCTCCTTCATGCGGCCATGGTTCTCGTCGTAGGCCCAGGTGTACTGGGCCGTGCCGCCTGAGGCGCTGCCGGGGCCGCCGACGATGCCGGTCTGGCTGTCGGGCAGGTTGAAGCTGTTGTAGCTGATGCTGCGGTACTTGCCCGCGCTGGCCGTGCTCAGTTGCCGTTGGCGTCGTAGGCGTAGTTGGTGACGCTGGCGCCGGTCATCTTCAGCAGGGCATGCGGGCGCACGGCGCCGGCACCCTGGGTGCCGTAGGTGTAGACACCCACGTCGCTCTTGTACAGCAGCATGCCCAGGGCGTTGTACTGCAGCGTCACGGTGCGGCCGGCCGTACAGTGGCCGCTGCTGCGCGCACCGCCCCGGGCGCATGACAAAACTACCCTTGAGGAACCCGCGCCATGCCCGTGATCACCCATGTCGATGACCTGCGCCAGCTGGCCCGCAAACGGGTGCCGCGCATGTTCTACGACTACGCCGACTCGGGCGCCTGGACCGAGAGTACCTACCGCGCCAACGAGGCCGACTTCCAGAAGATCAAGCTGCGCCAGCGGGTGGCGGTCAACATGGACGGCCGCAGCCTGCGCACCCGCATGGCCGGCCAGGAGGTGGCGATGCCGGTGGCGCTGGCGCCCACTGGGCTGGCCGGCATGCAGCATGCCGACGGCGAGATCCTGGCGGCGCGTGCGGCCGAGGCCTTCGGCGTGCCGTTCACGCTCTCGACCATGAGCATCTGCTCGATCGAGGACATCGCCGCGCACACCAGCGCGCCGTTCTGGTTCCAGCTGTACTGGATGCGCGACCGCGACTTCATGGAACGGCTGATCGACCGCGCCAAGGCCGCGAAGTGCTCGGCGCTGATGCTCACGCTCGACCTGCAGGTGATGGGCCAGCGCCACAAGGACCTGAAGAACGGCATGACCGCGCCGCCGCGGCTGACGCCCGGCACCCTGCTGAACCTGATGAGCAAGCCGCGCTGGTGCCTGGGCATGCTGGGCACACGCCGTCACGGCTTCGGCAACCTGATCGGCCATGCCAAGGGCGTGACCGACATGAGCTCGCTCGGCACCTGGACCAAGGAGCAGTTCGACCCGCGCCTGTCCTGGGACGATGTGGCCTGGATCAAGCAGCGCTGGGGCGGCAAGCTCATCCTCAAGGGCGTGATGGAGGTACCCGACGCGCTGCGGGCTGCCGACAGCGGCGCAGACGCGCTGGTGGTCTCGAACCACGGCGGGCGCCAGCTCGACGGCGCGCCCTCTTCCATCGAAGTGCTGCCCGAGATTGCCGACGTGGTGGGCTCGCGCATCGAGGTGTGGATGGATGGCGGCATCCGCAGCGGCCAGGACGTGCTCAAGGCCTGGGCCCTGGGCGCCCGCGGCACGCTGATCGGCCGCGCCTTCCTCTACGGCCTGGGCGCGCTGGGCCAGGCCGGCGTGAGCCAGGCGCTGGAGCTGATCCGCAACGAACTGGACATCACGATGGCGTTCTGCGGCCACACGAACATTCAGGACGTCGACCGCGGCATCCTGCGGTAGCGCTCAAGGCTTCAGGCGCTTTGCGTCGCGCGCGGCTTCTTGGGCCGTCCACCCAGCTTGCCATTCGCTCGCGCTGCCGCGCTCTTGGCTTCAGTGGCCGCGCGCCCCCCTGCCCGCCCCATCGCAGCCGCCATCCAGTTGCGCGAGCCAAGGAAGCCCTCCAGCAAGGCCGGCAGGTAGAGGTCTGCGTCGAGAGCGGGGAAATGCAGGCCCAGGCCCGACGGCGAGATCTCGATGGCGGTCAACTGCTCGGGCTTGGCGTTTTCAAGGCCCTGCGCGTCATGCGGCTTGAAGGCGATTTCAAGGCCCGTGGCCAGTTCGATGACGATCCGCCCGATGCGGCGGTCATAACGCGCGGCGACGGCGGTCGGGGTCTTGGCCAACCGCGCTACAGCCCGGTCGTTGGCCGCAACGTATTCGTTTTCAAGGACTGCCATGAGTCATGCTCCAAGAGGCACACAGATGCGCCAGTCGCTGGGCCAAAACTACTTTGATGCGACCCACATCGGCAAACGAAAAACCGTAGTTCTCGCGAAGCTCGGGCGGCCCATGGGGGCAGTGAAGGACGAACACCGCTTCGCAACCATTGCCGATCACATGCACATGCGCCGGGCGGTGATCGTTGGGATAGACACCACACGCAGTCCATCGAGTCGATCGACAGTGGGCATCTTAACAAAACCCAAGCGCTTTGATTTTAAACTAGCCTTCGCCGTCAGGAGGGCGGGGCGATCAATTCCGCGTAGTCGTACAGCGCGCCCAGGATGGCTTCGCCGCGTTCATCCGCCGCTTCGCTGAGCGTGTCGATGCGCTCGAAGAAGGTCTGCAGCGTCAGGTAGCCAGGCACACCTCCGTGCAGACGCTGGTGGCAGTGCTGCTGCCAGTGGGCCTGGTCGGCTTGGCTGAGGGTGGCGGGGTGGTTGCGGGCGCGGTAGCGCAGCAGCAGCTCATCCAGCCGGACGTCCTCGAACACCACGCGGCCACCGGCCACGCGCTCAGTCAACGCAGCGGGCGCCAGGGCGCGCAGGCGTTCCAGCGTGCGGCGGTCGTTCTGGCTCAGGAAGCCGCCGTACAGGTCTTCGTCAACATCGGGCTGGCCGGGCGCAGCCGGCCGGGCATAGACCTCGGGCCAGAGGCCGGCGAGTTTGGGGGCGTCGCGTGCGGCCACCTCGGCATGGCGCAGGCATTGCTCGATGTCGATGCCCCAGTGCGCGGCACGCTCGGCGCTCAATGTCTTGAGCTGCGCGATGACGACGGGCGACTTGTTGAGGTGGATGGTCTTGATGGGCAGCCGGGCCACGCCTTCGGGCAGGTCTTCGGTTTTGCTGAACAGGCGCTCGCGCATGCTGGCTGGGCTCAACGTGAGCAGCTCGGCCGGGTCGGCGCTCAAGTCCCAGACGATCAGTTCATTCTTGTTGGTGGGGTGCGGTGCCAACGGCCACACCACGGCGATGCAGCCGCGCTCGGTGCCGTACATGCCGGAGATGTGCAGGAAGGGCCGGCCCTGGTTCTGGGCACTGGCGATCTCGGCGATCACCGCGTGCTTGCTGCGCAGCTTGAGGCAGAAGTCGAACAGGCGCGGCTGGCGCTGCTTGATCAACCGCGCCAGGGCGATGGTGGCGCGCACGTCGGACAGCGCATCGTGCGCGGCCTCGTGCGCCAGGCCATTGGCGGCGGTGAGGTGTTCGAGCTTGAACGACGGGCCGCCTTCGGCGTTGCGCGGCCACTCGATGCCTTCGGGCCGCAGCGCGTGGGTGCAGCGCACCACGTCGAGCAGGTCCCAGCGGCCGCACTGGTTCTGCCACTCGCGGCCGTACGGGTCGATCAGGTTGCGCCAGAACAGATGCCGCGTTACTTCGTCGTCGAAGCGGATGCTGTTGTAGCCCACGCCGATGGTGCCGGGCCGGCCGAGCTCGCGCTCGATGGCGGCGGCAAACGCCGCTTCGCTCACGCCCTCGGCCAGGCAGGTCTGCGGCAGGATGCCAGTGAGCAGGCAGGACTCGGGGTCGGGCAGGTAGTCGTTGGCCGGCTGGCAGTACAGCATCAGCGGGTCGCCGATCTCGTTCAGCTCGGCATCGGTGCGGATGCCGGCAAACTGCGCCGGCCGGTCGCGCCGCGGCACGCGGCCGAAGGTCTCGTAGTCGTGCCAATAGAAGCTGGTGTCGCTGCCGGAGACTGCGCGAGAGGGGGGAGTGCTCATGGGCCGCACGATAGCGCAGGGTCACAACGGCTCGGCAGGCCGCAGGTAGCTGGCAAAGCGCGGCAGGCCCTTGGCGGTGCGGCCTCGGTAGGTGTAGGTGATGCTGGCGCCGACGGGCGGCGGCGTGGTGCGCTGGGCATCGCTGAAGCCGGTGCCGATGTTGAACAGCGCGCCTTCGGGCGTGCGCACCCGCAGCGCCCCCAAACGCCCGGCGTGGCGGCCCTGGCCGGGCAGGTGGGCGACGACCTCGGCCTCGGCGTCCTGCAGCGGCTTGAACTTGAGCAGCACGTCGCTGCGGCCGGTGAGGTACGGCGCATCGGCCCGGTGCAGCATCAGCCCTTCGCCGCCGGCGCGCACCACCTGGTCGAGACGGCGCTGCAGCGCGGCGCGGTCAGCCATGCGGGTCTGCGCCACGGCCACCAGTTGCGGCCATGCCGCCTGAGCGACCACCTGCTGGATACGCCCGGCACGGTCCTCAAAGGTGCCGGCACCGCCCGGTAGTTCGAACACCAGGTAGCGCAGCTCGCGCCAGGCGGCCTGGTTCGGCGACTCGGTGCGCACGGTGGCGGCCAGCGCCTCGAACCGGCCGCGGCCCAGCCACAGCTCGCCGTCGAGCGGCTGGGCCGGCAGGCGTTGCAGGATCGAGGCCGGCGCCGGCACCGTGCCACCGCCGCGAAAGCGCAGGCTGTGCCCGTCCCACTGAGCGCGCACGCCGTCGAACTTTTCGCTCACCAGGTAGGCGGTCACGTCGGTGCGCGGTGGCAGCTCGCGCGCCAGCAGCATCGGCAGGCTCGCGCCGCGTTCGTGTTCGGCGCATACCCGCCCCGGCAGCCAGGCGCTGCCGGCGAGCCCGATGAGCAGCGCGCGCCTCGGCACGGTGATGCGCCGCGATGGGTGATTCGGCATGGTCCCTCCCCTGTTTCACAGCTTTTGTTTGACGCAAGCTTGCCCTTGGCAAGTAGTGCGCGCATCGGGGCCAATGCCGACCGGCCGCCATGGCCTGCTCGTGTAAGCTGCTGGGCCCCGCGGCACGGCCTTGGCCGGCAGCGGAACTCCTCCTTTCCAGAACATCGACGTCCCAGTCTCACGGAGTGTTTGAATGACCCGCGTTTTCAATTTCAGCGCCGGCCCGGCGACCCTGCCCGAATCGGTGCTGCGCACCGCCGCCGAGGAGATGCTCGACTGGCACGGTTCCGGCATGTCGGTGATGGAGATGAGCCACCGCGGCAAGGAGTTCATCTCCATCCACGCCGAGGCCGAAGCCGACCTGCGTGAGCTGCTGGGCGTGCCGGCCAACTACAAGGTGCTGTTCATGCAGGGCGGTGCGATCGGCGAGAACGCCATCGTCCCGATGAACCTGCTGCGCGGCAAGACCAGCATCGACTTCATCAACACCGGCGAGTGGTCGAAGAAGTCGATCAAGGAAGCCAAGAAGTACGCCAAGGCCAATGTGGCCGCCAGCAGCGAGGCCGACGGCTTCACCAGCGTGCCCAAGCGCGAGACCTGGCAGCTCGACCCCAACGCGGCCTACGTGCACATCTGCTCGAACGAGACCATCGGCGGCGTCGAGTACCACTTCACCCCCGACACCGGCAGCGTGCCGCTGGTGGCCGACATGTCGTCGAACCTGCTGTCGCGCCCGGTCGACGTGAGCCGCTACGGCCTGATCTATGGCGGCGCGCAGAAGAACATCGGACCGGCCGGCATGACCATCGTGATCGTGCGCGACGACCTCATCGGCCAGGCGCTGCCGGTCACGCCCTCGGCGTTCGACTACCAGCAGCAGGCCGAGAACGACTCGATGTACAACACCCCGCCGACGTACACCATCTACATCGCCGGGCTGGTGTTCAAGTGGATCAAGGCCCAAGGCGGCCTGGCCGCAATGGAAGTGCACAACCGCAAGAAGGCGGCCCTGCTGTACGACTACCTCGACCAGACCAGCTTCTACAGCAACCCGGTGGCACGCGCCGACCGCTCGCTGATGAACGTGCCGTTCAAGCTGCACGACGCGGCGCTGGACGACGCTTTCTTGAAGGGTGCGCAGGCGCGCCAGATGGTGCAGCTCAAGGGCCACCGCTCGGTGGGCGGCATGCGCGCGTCGATCTACAACGCCATGCCCATCGAAGCGGTGCAGGCGCTGGTGGCCTACATGAAGGAATTCGAGGCCAGCAATGGTTGAACGGACCACCGAGCGCCTCAAGGTCCTGGTCCTGAACCAGATCTCGGCCAGCGGCCTGGCCAAGCTGCCCGCGGCCAGCTACAGCGTGGGCAAGGACGTGGCGGCACCCGATGCGGTGCTGGTGCGGTCGGCCGACATGCACACGATGGACATCCCGGCCAGCGTGCGCGCCATCGGCCGCGCTGGCGCGGGCACCAACAACATCCCGGTGAAGGCGATGAGCGCCCGCGGCGTGCCGGTGTTCAACGCGCCGGGCGCCAATGCCAACGCGGTGAAGGAGCTGGTGTTGGCCGGCATGCTGATCGGCGCCCGCAACCTCGGCCCGGCCATGCGCTTTGTCAGCGGGCTGAACCCGGCCACGGCGGACCTCGACAAGACGGTGGAAGACGGCAAGAAGGCCTACGCTGGCTTCGAGCTGGCCGGGCACACGCTGGGCATCATCGGCCTGGGCAAGATCGGCTGTCTGGTGGCCGATGCCGCCATCAAGCTGGGCATGAACGTGCTGGGCTTCGACCCGGAGATCACGGTCGATGCCGCCTGGAGCCTGCCGTCGCAGGTCAAGCGCGCCACGAGCGTGGCCGACGTGCTGAAGAACGCCCACTTCGTCAGCCTGCACGTGCCGCTGGTCGATGCCACGCGCCACCTGGTCAACGCCGACAACATCGGCCTGATGCGCAGCGGCGCGGTGCTTCTGAACTTCTCGCGCGAGGGCGTGGTGAGCGAGCCAGCGATGCTGGCCGCACTAGAGGCCAAACGGCTGGCCTGGTATGTGTGCGACTTCCCGAGCGCCGAGGTGCTGGGCCATGAGCGCGTCGTGGCACTGCCGCACCTGGGCGCCTCCACCCGCGAGGCCGAGGAGAACTGCGCCCTGATGGTGGTGGACCAACTGCGCGACTACCTGGAGCACGGCAACGTCGCCAACGCGGTGAACTTCCCGAACGTGTCGATGCCGCGCGAGTCGTCGTGGCGGGTGGCCATCGCCAACACCAACGTGCCGAACATGTTGGGCCAAATTTCCACCGCGATGGCGGCAGCCGGGTTGAACATCCACAACATGGTCAACAAGTCGCGCGGCGACATGGCCTACACGCTGGTGGATGTGGACAGCCCCGTACAGCCGGCGGTGCTGGACACGCTGGCCGCCATTCCCGGCGTGCTGGCGGCGCGCTACCTCCCACTGGCCGAGACGAAAAGCGAATAACGCACGGCCGGCCGGGGCGCCACATGGCCCCTGCGGGAAACGACACACGGGCCGGCTAGACTGCCGGCCGTACGTTTCTCGCAGTTCTGGAGTATTCCTCGCATGAAAGTCACTGTCGTCGGCACCGGCTATGTGGGCCTGGTCACGGGCGCCTGCCTATCGGAGATGGGCAACCACGTCATGTGCCTGGACGTGGATCCGGCCAAGATCAAGACCCTCAACGAGGGCGGCATCCCGATCCACGAGCCGGGCCTGCTGGAGATGGTGCACCGCAATGCCGCCGCCGGGCGGCTGCAGTTCACCACCGATGTGGCGCTGGCGGTGGGCCACGGCACCATCCAGTTCATCGCCGTGGGCACGCCACCCGACGAGGACGGCTCGGCCGACCTGCAGTACGTGCTGGCCGCGGCGCGCAGCATCGGCCGGCTGATGACCGACTCCAAGGTGGTGGTGGACAAGAGCACCGTGCCGGTGGGCACCGCCGAC
>JBDTQF010000123.1:0-11501 GCA_039932275.1 Burkholderiales bacterium | reverse complement strand
CACCCGCGAGCGCAGGCCCTTGCGCTCGGCGGCCTCGGGCGATACCGCGTTGTCGAAGGCCAGCGGCCCGTCGAGCAAGGCGCCCTGGATCTGGCCGCGCTCGGCCATCTTGCACAGCGCCGCGGCGTCCAGCGTGGACGGCAATTTCTCGGTGACGGTCTCCACCGCCGACAGCAGCGCGACGCGCGGCTCGGCCAGCCCGAGCGCGTGGGCCAGCTCGATGGCGTTGGCCACGATGTCGCACTTCTCGTCCAGCGTGGGCCGGATGTTCAGCGCCGCGTCGGTG
Source organism: Burkholderiales bacterium (assembly GCA_039932275.1). GTDB lineage: Bacteria > Pseudomonadota > Gammaproteobacteria > Burkholderiales > Burkholderiaceae_C > Sphaerotilus. The sequence goes on along the minus strand of JBDTQF010000123.1, from coordinate 11,215 downwards.
AGCAACAGCGGGCGGTCGTGCAGCGGCGCATCGATGCGGAACACATGCGACATGCGGCGCTTGCTGCGCAACGCGGCACAGGCAATGACCTCGTGCATCAGCTCATCGGTGTGCAGGCTGCCCTTCATCAGCGCGGCGACACGGCCCTGCGCAGCCAGTTCGACGGCACGGTGCGCCGCAGCGTGGCTGTGCGGCACGTCTTCGATCTCGACACCGGTCAGGTCGAGGCCGCCTGCCGCGGCCAGCGCGACGAGCTTGTCGCGCGGCGCCACCAGTACGGCCTCGATCAGGCCCTCGTGCGCGGCTTGCAAGGCACCGCTCAACGACGCCAGATCGCAGGGATGCACCACCGCGCAGCGCACCGGCGGCAGCGCGGCCAACGGCGCGAGGAAGGCGGCGGTGCATTCCTCGGCGTCGAACAAGGGCAGGCTGCGACGCGGGCCGCCCGGCGCCTGGACGGCGATGCGCAGCGGGCCGCTCCAGAGCCGCCGGCCGTGGGCATCGTGCACCACGCCGTCGAAACCGATCTCGCCCGGATGCAGGTCACCGGCTCGCACCGTGCCCTCGATGTGCAGCGCGTCGCCAATCCGCAGACCGGACAGGCCGCCGGGCTGCAGTTCAGGCGCCGTGGACAGGGGCGGGTTGTTGGTCATCGCGCAACGGCGTCGGCAGGTGGCAGCATGCGCCGATTATCGACAGCGACAGCCCGCGTGCGCACACCTGCTGGGCCATGCGAGCTTGCGGCATCTCAAGCCGCTGCCGATACCGTTACCGTTACCGCTGGCGACACTTGAACACGCTGCCGCGCCAAGCCTCACCGCCCACGGAGGTGCTCACCAACGCTTACCAACGCCCGCGCACCGATCAGCCCCAGCACCGCTCAAGATTGGCGCCACCCGACCGATGGCTGGCGTATGCGCGTTCCTGTTCCTTGCCGAATTCCAACCAACCTGTCCCGGGTGCCGACCCTGGTGCCGAGCTTGGTCCTGACCCTGGTCCTAAGCGCCTGCGGGGGCGGTGGCGCGACGGAAGCTTCGGCCGGCACCTCCACCGCACCGGGTGGTAGCAGCGTCGCCAGCACCGCCGCCAGCACCGGGGCGGGGGCATCGCCGAGCGCCGGCAGCGCGTCCGCCAGCACCGATTGCGGGCTCGGCGCTTTCGAGGTTGAACTGCTGCGGCAGATCAATGCCCAGCGCGCTGCCGGGGCCAGCTGCGGCAGCCGGGGCAACTACGCCGCGACCACGGCGCTGGCCTGGCACAACGCCCTGGGCGTCGCCGCGGCGGGCCATGCCCAGGACACGGCGTCGAACCAATTCCTCAGCCACAGCGGCAGCGATGGCAGCAGCTTCGACCAGCGCATCAGCGCCGCAGGCTACGCCTGGAGCGCTGCGGCCGAGAACATTGCCATGGGGTACCCCAGCGTCAGCGCCGTCGTGGCCGGCTGGATGGGCAGCGACGGCCACTGCGCCAACCTGATGAGCCCGCAGCTGCAGCATGTGGGCGGGGCCTGCGCCCGCGCCAGCACAGCGTCGCTGTACTGGGCGCTGGACCTGGCGGCGCCGCGCTGACGCTCAGTCGTAGATCTCGGCGTCGGGGTCGGTCGCTTCGAGCTCGTAGCTGGCCGCCAGCATGGCCAGGCGGCCGATCACCCCGTACATGTAGAACCGGTTCGGCGCGCTGGCACCCGGCTTGGCGCCGGGCCGCGGCAGCTGGTTGCTCTCGGCAAAGGCCAGCGGCACGAACTGCGCGCCCGGAGCGTTGAGGTTCTCGTCGATGCCACGGTCGGCATGCACGCGATAAAAACCGCCGACCACGTAGCGGTCCATCATGTAGACCACCGGCTCGGCCACGGCGTCGTTCATGCGTTCATAGGTGGGCACGCCTTCCTGGATGATCACCTCGGTGATTTCCTGGCCGTCCTTGACCACGCTCATCTTGTTGCGCGTGCGGCGGTTGATCTCGTCGAGCTCCTTGGCATCCCGCACGGTCATGATGCCCATGCCATAGGTGCCGTTGTCGGCCTTCACGATGACGAAGGGCTTTTCGTTGATGCCGTACTCCTTGTACTTGCGGCGGATCTTGGTCAGCAGCGCATCGGCATTGCTCTTGACACACTCGATGCCATCGCCTTCGCCGAAGTTGACCTTGCCGCACTGGGTGTACATCGGGTTGATGAGCCAGGAGTCCATGCCCAGCAGCTTGGCAAACTTCTTCGCCACTTCCTCGTAGGCCTGGAAGTGGTTGGTCTTGCGGCGCACCGCCCAGCCAGCATGCAGCGGCGGCAGCAGGTACTGCTCGTGCAGGTCTTCCAGCACGCCCGGAATGCCGGCGGAAAGATCGTTGTTCAGCAAGATGGTGCAGGGGTCAAAGTCCTTCAACCCCAACCGGCGCGCACTGCGGATCAATGGCTCGACGGTGAGCGATCCGCCATCCGGCAACCCCAGCGTGGTCGGGGCGGTGACTTCGGGATCGAGCGAGCCCAGGCGTACGTTCAGGCCGGCCTGGGTGAAGATCTGCGTCAGCCGCGCCACGTTCATCAGGTAGAAGGTGTTGCGCGTGTGGCGCTCGGGGATGAGCAGCAGGTTTTTGGCCTCGGGGCAGATTTTCTCGATCGCCGCCATCGCCGCCTGCACCGCCAGCGGCAGCATTTCCGGGGTCAGGTTGTTCCAGCCGCCGGGAAACAGGTTGGTGTCCACCGGCGCCAGCTTGAAGCCGGCATTGCGGATATCGACCGAGCTGTAGAACGGCGGTGTGTGCTCCATCCATTCGAGCCGGAACCAGCGCTCGATGGCCGGCATGGATTCGAGGATCCGCGCCTCCAGCTCGTTGATCGGGCCGTTCAATGCGGTGACGAGGTGGGGAACCATGGTGTGCCTGGTGCGTGGATGTCGAAGCGACCGCAAGATTCTAGGCACTGGCCGCTTTCGGCGCAGGCGACCTGCACGGCGGGTCGGGCGCCATAAAAACCGTCAGCCGAAAAAGAAAATGGGCCGCACCGGGCGGCCCATTCATGCCTTGGCAGGCACCTGACGAGAGATCAGCTGTGGTAAGCAGTCTCTCCGTGCGAGGTGATGTCGAGACCTTCGCGCTCTTCTTCTTCCGGCACGCGCAGACCGATCACCAGATCGACGATCTTGAAGGCCACCACCGAGACCACGCCCGACCACACGATGGTCAGCAGCACGGCCTTGGCCTGGATCCAGACCTGCGAAGCGATCGAGTAGGCATCCGGCGTCACCATCGTCACCGTCACCCAGTCGGCCACCGCGCTCGGCCCACCCAGGTTGGGCGAATTGAACACGCCGGTCAGCAGGGCACCGATGATGCCGCCCACGCCGTGCACACCGAACACGTCGAGCGTGTCATCCGCACCCAGCATGCGCTTGAGGCCGTTGACACCCCACAGGCAGGCGAAACCAGCGACCAGGCCAATGATGATGCCGCCGATGATGCCGACGTTGCCGGCCGCCGGCGTGATGGCCACCAGACCAGCCACCGCACCTGACGCAGCACCGAGCATCGACGCCTTGCCCTTGAGCAGCGCTTCACCGACGCACCAGGCCAGCACCGCAGCGGCCGTGGCGAACAGCGTGTTGATGAAGGCCAGCGCGGCAAAGCCGTTGGCTTCCAGCGCCGAACCGGCGTTGAAGCCGAACCAGCCCACCCACAGCAGGGCAGAACCCACCATCGTCAACGTCAGCGAGTGCGGCGTGAACGCCTCCTTGCCGAAGCCCACCCGCTTGCCCACCATGTAGGCGCCCACCAAACCCGCCACGGCGGCATTGATGTGCACCACGGTGCCGCCTGCGAAGTCCAGCGCGCCCCACTGCCACAGCAGGCCGGCCTTGCCGGTCATCGCATCGACCACCTCGGCGCCGCTGTAGGCATCCGGACCCATCCAGAACCAGACCATGTGGGCCATCGGCGCATAGCTGAAGGTGAACCAGATCGCCATGAACAGCAGCACGGCGCTGAACTTCATGCGCTCGGCGAAGGCCCCGACGATCAGGCAGCAGGTGATGCCCGCGAACGTGGCCTGGAAGGCTGCAAACACGATCTCGGGGATGTAGACACCCTTCGAGAAGGTGGCCGCATTGGCGAAGGTGCCGGCGGCGTTGTCCCACACGCCCTTCATGAACAGCCGATCGAAGCCGCCGATGTAGGCATTGCCTTCGGTGAACGCCAAGCTGTAGCCATAAATGGCCCACAGCACGAGGATCATCGAGAAGGTCACCATCACCTGCATCAGCACCGACAGCATGTTCTTGGCGCGCACCAGGCCGCCATAGAACAGGGCCAGACCAGGAACGGTCATCAGGATCACCAGCAGCGTGGAGACCAGCATCCAGGCGGTGTCGCCCTTGTTGGGCACCGGGGCGGGTGCTGCCGAAGCGGCATCAGCCGGTGCAGCAGCGGCCGCCGCGGGTGCGGCGGAGGCCGCATCGGCTGCCGGGGCAGCAGCCGCTGCGGCGGCCACCGGCTCGGAAGCGGCTTGGGCATAAGAGGTGCCGGCAAAACCCAGCACCGCACAGCCCAACGCGAGGGTTGCGATGAGTTTTTTCAACATGGTTGTCTCTTGGTGTGGGAGTTCAAAGAGCGTCCTTGCCGGTTTCGCCGGTGCGGATGCGCAGCACCTGCTCCAGCGAAGTCACGAAGATCTTGCCGTCACCGATCTTGCCGGTGCGCGCAGAGTTCTCGATGGCTTCGATGACGCGGTCGACGATGGCGTCATCGACGGCCGCTTCGATCTTGACCTTCGGTAGGAAGTCGACCACGTACTCGGCACCCCGGTACAGCTCGGTGTGGCCTTTCTGACGGCCGAAGCCCTTGACTTCGGTGACGGTGATGCCCTGCACGCCAATGTTGCTGAGGGCTTCACGCACCTCATCCAACTTGAACGGCTTGATGATGGCGGTGACCATTTTCATGGCGGTCTCCAGCTACTGGTTAGTTAATCAGAATGCGTACTTCAGACCAAGCACCAGGCCACTGCGACCCAGATCTTTGCCATTGGCAGGCGAGGCATATGCCTTAACGCCACCAATCGATTTGGTGTCAGCACCAACAAGAGCGGCGGTCAATGTCAGACCTGGAGCGACCTCCTTGCCCACAGTCAACGAATAGTCGGTGTACGAAAAATCGCTGTAATTGGCAACATCTTGGTAACCCAGGTGAGGCGTCACCGCGAAACCGCCAACGTCGAACGTGGCAGACAAGTCGAAGTAACCGCTACCTTTGCTGTCACCCGTCACACCGAAGCCAAACAAGCTGGTCGTGCTGCGCGAATATTTGAACGTAGCAGGCCCATAAGTCAGCGCGCCATAGAGCTCCGTAGTATTGGCACTCGGCACCAACTTGTTCTTTTGGTACTGATATCGCAGCACGCCAACGTCGTACGAAAAATCGCTGTTAATCGTCCCCTTGTAGCCGCCGTACAGGTCCCACTCAACGTTCGAGTCACCACCAAAGTCCTTGATCCACTTGATGGTCGAAAGCCATGTGCCAACATAGAAGCCGCTCGAGAACGCGTAATCAGCACCACCTTGCAGGGCAGGCTTCAAGCGGGTCTGCGAAATGCCACGATAGCGGTAGTCCGACACCACGCCGACGTTGAAAGACAAGGGCGACGCCGCCTCTTCTGCCGAAGCCAGAGCCGGAACAAAAAGGGTTGTGGCAATGGCGGCCAAGCCAGCGGACGCGATCAGTTTTTTCATGCAGGACTCCTGAAGTCAGGTTGGAGGAAAGACACGTGACTTCTGCAGCTTCCGTGCCACCCACGAGAAGTCCGGAGATCCTACCCAGCGCCTCAGTGTTGGGCATTTTCATTCCACACCCAGGCATCAAGCACCGACGTGGCGCGTTGACGATGGTCGCAAATGGTGCACTCCCCAATCAGAGGGGGCTGAGTGTCGTGACACGTTGCGCAAAATCGCGCGCGGAGGTTGGTGGAAGCGCTCATTTCCCGCTTTCTACGCACCAGGATGTCACTCGCCGTCGTACACAGCCGCGCATTGCTGGGGTTGCAAGCCCCCGAGGTCGCGGTCGAAGTTCATCTCGCCAACGGGCTGCCCAGCTTCACGCTGGTCGGCCTGGCTGAGACCGAGGTCAAAGAGTCGCGCGAACGGGTGCGCGCGGCGTTGCTGCACAGCGGCCTGGTGTTCCCCCACAACAAGCGCATCACCGTCAACCTGGCGCCGGCAGAGCTGCCCAAGGAGGGCGGGCGCTTCGATCTGCCGATCGCACTGGGCATCCTCGCCGCCAGTGGGCAGATTGACACCTCCCGGTTGACCGACCTGGAATTCGTCGGTGAACTGTCGCTGGCCGGCGACCTGCGGCCGGTGCCCGGCGCGCTGGCCATGGCCCTGGCAATGCGCCGTGTCGGCGCGACGCGTCGGCTCGTGATGCCCGAAAGCAGTGCGGCCGAGGCGGCGCTGGTGCCGGGTGCCGCCCCCTTTGCCGCCCGGCACCTGCTGGAAGTGGTGGCGGCGCTGCAGCCCAACGAAACCGCCGTGCCGCTGCCGGCGGCCTGTGCACTGTTCGCGTCGGCACAGCCGGTAACGGCCGACCTGCGCGACGTGAAGTCGCAGTCGGCTGCCAAACGGGCGATGGAGATCGCCGCCGCCGGCAGTCACAGCCTGCTGCTGATCGGCCCACCGGGCAGCGGTAAGTCGATGCTGGCGCAGCGTTTCGCCGGCCTGCTGCCGCCGATGGCTGAGCAGGAGGCATTGGAATCGGCGGCTGTGCTGAGCCTGGCCGGCCGCTTCGACCCGCACCGCTGGGCTCGGCGGCCGACCCGCAGCCCGCATCACAGCGCCTCGTCGGTGGCGCTGGTGGGTGGCGGCTCGCCGCCACGGCCGGGCGAGATCTCGCTGGCGCACCACGGCACGTTGTTCCTCGACGAGCTGCCCGAGTTCACCCGCCATGCGTTGGAAGCGCTGCGCGAGCCGCTCGAGACCGGGTCCATCACGATTTCGCGCGCAGCACGCCAGGCCGAATTCCCGGCGCGCTTCCATCTCATTGCGGCGATGAACCCCTGCCCCTGCGGCTACCTGGGCGACCGCCTGCGCCACTGCCGCTGCACGCCGGACGCTGTGGCGCGCTACCAGGCGCGACTGTCAGGGCCGCTGCTGGACCGCATCGACCTGCGCGTGGAGGTGCTGTCGGTGCCGCCCCAGGAACTCGCGGCCGCACCGGCTGGCGAAGCCAGCGCCGCCATCTGCGCCCGCGTGAGTGCCGCGCGCGAGCGCCAGCACCACCGCCAAGCCTGCTGGAATGCGCAACTGGAAGGCCCGGCGCTGGACGCCCACACGGCACCCGACCCCGCCGCCGCCGCGTTGCTGCAGAACGCCGCAACGCGACTTGGCTGGTCCAGCCGGAGCTTCCACCGAGTGTTGAGGATCGCCCGCACGATCGCCGATCTGGAAGCCACTGGTCCCGTGCGGGCCAACCACGTGGCCGAGGCCATCCAGCTGCGCCGGGCCTTGCCGGGCACCGGTTAGCGCCCCCAGGCGGTGGCACAGCCACCACCGCCCCCGAGGGGGTTCAAGTCGCCCGGCAAAGCCCGATCGACTTGAGAGCAGGGCTGGCTCGTGGACTCAGACGCCCTCAGAAACGGGGCGAAGTTTCTGGCCTTCGATTCGGACCCGCTGGCCCAGCGCTTCCGAGCGCCCCTGCTCGATGGTGCGCACTTCGCCGTTGTCCATCTTGATGCGCACGCGGTACAGCGTGACGGCCTTGGCGCGCTTTTCGACCTCATTGCCGGCCAACCCGCCGCCGATGGCGCCCAGCACGGTCATGGCCGTGCGGCCATCGCCGCGGCCGACCTGGCTGCCCAGCGCGCCGCCCACCACGCCGCCCGCCACAGCGCCCAGCCCGGAGCCAACGCCCTTGCGCTGAACCGCCTGCACCGACTCGACGACACCGCACGACGCACAGGCGACCGCGGCCTTGCCGGCGGCTGGCTTCTCAACCGGTGATGCGTTCGCCGCGGCGGGATGGCGGCTGTTTTCCGTCACCGCAGCCACCGGCTCGGCCACCGCCGGCCCGGACAGGCGATCAGAACTACGCCCTGCAAAAAAAGCGGCCGCGGCCACACCGCACAACGCCAACACCCCGCCAGCGATCCACGCCTTCGGCCAGCGACGCGCCGAACCGGCCACCCAGACGCCGCCGTCGACTGGCTGCAAGGGCTGGGCCTGTTGGGTCGCAGGAAGAGAAGTTCGTGTGATGGTCAATTGGCCACTCCGTCAGAGAAAGCTGCGATTGCAGCGCACGAAGCACCCCAGGCCATGGTTGCCCGTGCACAGACGTAACTTTCAGTGAACGAAGCCACCGTTGATTCACAAACCGACACCGACTGGGCGACAAAACGACGGGTGACAATGCCCGCATGCGCCCTCTCGCCGACCCCGCCTTTCTCGACAAGCTGTGCCCACGGCCGGCTCTGCAGGAGCGCCTGGCTGCTCTGGCACGGCCCCTGGTCTTCACCAACGGCGTCTTCGACATCCTCCATCCCGGGCATGTGCGGTACCTGGCCCAGGCACGGGCGCTGGGGGCGAGCCTGGTGGTGGGCCTCAACAGCGACGCCTCGGCACGCCGGCTTGGAAAAGGGCCCGACCGGCCGCTGAACCAGGAACAGGGCCGCGCCTGCGTGCTGGCTGCGCTGGCGAGCGTGAGCCTGGTGACGCTGTTCGATGAGTCAACCCCTTGCAACCTGATCACAGAGATTCGCCCCGACCTCTACGTGAAGGGCGGCGACTACGACATGGAAACGCTCGAAGAAACCCGCCTGGTGCGCAGCTGGGGCGGCGCGGCCCTGGCCATCCCGTTCGTCACCGGGTACTCGACGACCGCCCTGGTGCAACGCATTCGCAGCTGAGGCGCTGGCATGGCTGCCCGTCTGTTCGTCGACGCGCCACTGAGTGCCGACCACTGCCTGACGCTGCCCGAAGCCGCCGCGCGGCATGTGCAGGTGCTGCGCATGCAGCCTGGCGAGCAGATTACCTTGTTCAACGGCCTGGGCGGCGAGTGGAGCGCCGTCATCGAGCGGATGGGCCGCCGAGAGGTGGCCGTGCAACTGCTCAGCCATGCCGCCATTGAGCGAGAGCTGGCCACCCAGGTGACGCTGGCCGTGGGCATGCCCGCCAATGAGCGCTTTGACTGGCTGGTCGAAAAAGCCACCGAACTGGGCGTCGGCACGATCCAGCCGTTGGTCTGCGAGCGCTCGGTGCTGCGACTCGCGGGCGAGCGGGCCGAGCGCAAACGGGAGCATTGGCAGGCCGTGGCCATCGCTGCAGCCGAACAATGCGGCCGCAACCGGGTGCCGCACATCGCCACGCCGGCGCCCTTCGCGCGCTGGGTGGGCCAGATGACGCCCTGCCCGCTCGGCGGCGCCCCCTGCTGGCTGCTCAGCCTTGCCGGCTCGGCGGTGCGCACCCTGGCCGGGGCCGCACGGGTGGGCAAACTCACGGTGCTGAGCGGCCCCGAGGGGGGACTGAGCCCCACCGAAGAAGCGCTGGCTCTACAGCACGGGTTCATGCCCGTGACCCTGGGGCCGCGCACACTGCGCGCAGAGACCGCCCCGCTGATGGTGCTCAGCGTGCTGGGCGCGCAGGCCTGAACCGGTGCGCAGGCTTCCGTCACCACCTATCGCTTTCCCCCAAGAGGCCTGTCGAGGCTCACCCCACCGTTCCAGGGAGTTCCGCACAGACTTGTTCTCTTCAGGGCGTCTCTGCATTTGGCCATGCAAAAAGTGCATGTCATGTTGCTGACATCTGATCTGACCGACATCTACACTGATCCAAAGGCATCACGAAAGCGCTGCGGCAACGGCGTTTTCGTGATGCCTGTTTCAACTCTGGAGCCCTGTCGATGAACCACCCCGCCATGGCCGGCGTGCAGCTCAATGCCCCCGCCTTCGTCAAGAATGCCAAGTTGCTGGCCTGGGTCGCCGAGACGGCCGCCCTGCTGCAACCCGCGTCCATCCACTGGTGTGACGGCAGCCAGGAAGAGTACGACCGGCTGTGCCGGCAACTGGTCGATTCCGGCACCTTCCGCAAGCTCAGCGCGAGCACGCGGCCCAACAGCTTCCTCGCCTGCAGCGACCCGAGCGACGTGGCCCGCGTCGAAGACTGCACCTTCATCTGCAGCGCCAAGAAGGAAGACGCCGGCCCGACCAACAACTGGATGGCCCCGGCCGAGATGCGCGCGTTGCTGCAGACCGGTGACAGCGCGCTGTTCAAGGGCGCGATGCGTGGCCGCGCCATGTACGTGGTGCCGTTCTCGATGGGCCCGCTGGGCTCGCCGATCGCACACATCGGCATCGAACTCACCGACAGCCCGTACGTGGCCGTCAACATGCGCATCATGGCCCGCATGGGCCGCGCGGTGCACGACGTGCTGGGTGTCAACGGCGAGTTCGTGCCCTGTGTGCACACCGTCGGCGCGCCGCTCGAAGTCGGCCAGAAGGATGTCGCGTGGCCCTGCAACACCACCAAGTACATCGTCCACTACCCTGAAACCCGCGAGATCTGGAGCTACGGCTCCGGCTACGGCGGCAACGCCCTGCTGGGCAAGAAGTGCCTGGCGCTGCGCATCGCCTCCACGATGGGCCGTGACCAGGGCTGGCTGGCCGAGCACATGCTGATCCTGGGCGTGACCAACCCGCAGGGCAAGAAGTACCACATTGCGGCCGCGTTCCCCAGCGCCTGCGGCAAGACCAACTTCGCCATGCTCATCCCGCCGGCCGGCTTCGAAGGCTGGAAAGTCACCACCATCGGTGACGACATCGCCTGGATCAAGCCGGGCCAAGATGGCCGCTTGTACGCCATCAACCCGGAAGCGGGCTACTTCGGCGTCGCCCCCGGCACGAACTACAAGACGAATCCGAACTGCATGGATTCGCTCAAGCGCGACGTCATCTTCACCAACGTGGCGATGACCGACGACGGTGATGTGTGGTGGGAAGGCATGACCGACGAGGCCCCCGCGCACCTGATCGACTGGCAGGGCAAGGACTGGACGCCCGAGATCGCCAAGCAGACCGGTGCCAAGGCCGCGCACCCGAATGCGCGCTTCACCGTCGCAGCCATCAACAACCCGGCGCTTGACCCGGAATGGGACAACCCGGCGGGCGTGCCGATCGACGCCTTCATCTTCGGCGGCCGCCGCTCCACCACCGTGCCGCTGGTGACCGAAGCGCGCGACTGGGTCGAAG
>JBDTQF010000122.1:0-11516 GCA_039932275.1 Burkholderiales bacterium | reverse complement strand
GATCCCGATGAATGCCGACCCGATCAAGTACGAGGTCGACAAGGAAAGCGGCGCGCTGTTCGTCGACCGCTTCATGACCACGGCCATGCACTACCCGTGCAACTACGGCTACATCCCGCAGACGCTGGCCGATGACGGCGACCCGGTGGATGTGCTGGTGATCACGCCGTATGCACTGACCCCTGGCGTGGTGGTGACCTGCCGTGCCCTGGGCGTGCTGAAGATGGACGATGAGGCCGGCGGCGATGCCAAGTTGCTGGCGGTTCCCACCACGAAGATCCTGCCGATCTACGACCACTGGCACAAGCCGGAAGACATCAACCAGATGCGCCTGAAGGCCATCCAGCACTTCTTCGAGCACTACAAGGACCTCGAACCCGGCAAGTGGGTCAAGGTGCAGGGCTGGGAAGGCCCCGAGTCCGCCAAACAGGAGATCCGCGACGGCATGGTCAACTATGCCAAGGCGCTGGCGCGTTGATGCGACGGCCCAGGCCACGGGCGGCGCCCGGCCTGCATGAAGAGAAGGAGCCTGCGGGCTCCTTTTTGATTTCGCGTACGCTGCGCGTGGCGCATCGAACGTGGGTGAGCGGCCGCGCAAAGAACGATGAACTGGAACCACGAACTGCTCAACAGCGCGCTGTGGCTGGCGCGGGCCTACGTCACCACGCTGGTGGTCTTCACGCTGGTGATGGTGCTGCTGGCCCGCGGCACGCGCTGGGGCCGCCAGTTTTGGGCGCTCAGCGGCGCGTACTTCAGCCCGCGGCGCAGCTGGCGCCCGCTGCTCGGCCTGGCGCTGATGCTGCTGGTGGTGTTGATGGGCGTGCGTATGAACGTCCTGTTCTCGTACTGGTACAACGGCTTCTACAGCGGCATGCAGGCGCTGGACCAAGCGGTCTTCTGGTTCCACCTCAAGCTGTTCGGCGTGCTGGCTACGGTGCACGTGATGCGCTCGCTGACCAACACCTACCTGCGCGGGGCCTTCGGCATCCATTGGCGCAAGTGGCTCAACGACCGGCTGGTGGGCCAGTGGCTGGGTCACCAGGCCTACTACCTCGGCCGCTTCGCACAACCCGAGGTCGACAACCCCGAGCAGCGCATCCAGCAGGACGTCACCACTTTCGTGAGCGAGGCTGTCAGCCTGTCGATGGGCATGGTCAGTGCGGTGGTGTCGATCTACGAGTTCACCGCCATCCTCTGGAACCTGTCGGCGCCGATGCCGTTGTTCGGCACCGAGGTGCCGCGCGCCATGGTGTTCCTGGTGTACCTGTACGTGTTGGTGGCGACGGTGTTCGCGGTGTGGATCGGCCGGCCGCTCATCGTGCTTAACTTCCTCAACGAGAAGCTCAGCGCCAGCTACCGCTACCTGCTGGTGCGCCTGCGTGAATACGGCGAGAGCGTGGCGCTGTACGGCGGTGAGGCGGTGGAAAAGCGCGGCCTGCTCAGCAGCTTCGCGGCCGTGATCGCCAACGCCTGGGCCATCCTGTGGCGCAGCGTCAAGTTCGACGGCTTCAACCTCGGTGCCAGCCAGATCGGCGTGATCTTTCCCTTCCTGATCCAGGGGCCGCGCATGTTCGCCGGCAGCATCAAGCTAGGCGACGTGATCCAGACCAGCGAGGCCTTCGGCCAGGTGCAGGATGCACTGTCGTTCTTCCGCACCTACTACGACAGCTTTGCGGGCTACCTGGCCATGCTCGACCGCCTCAGCGGTTTCGAGGACAACGTGCGCGGCGCGCAGGCCCTGAGCCTGCCCACCGTGCGTGAGAACCCCCAGGCGCTGGTGCTCAACCGCGTGAGCGTGCTGCGGCCCGACGGCCGGCCGCTCAGCCGCGACTTGAACCTGCGCCTGCTGCCCGGCCAGGCATTGCTGATCCGCGGCCCGTCGGGCTCCGGCAAGACAACGCTGCTGCGCACGCTGGCCGGGCTGTGGCCGTTCTCGACCGGCGAGGCCGAGCGGCCCGACGGCGACGCCTGCCTGTTCCTTTCGCAGCGGCCCTACCTGCCGCTGGGCTCGCTGCGCACCGCCCTGGCGTACCCTGCGGCCACAGTGGACGATGAGCGCGCACGCGCCATCCTCGCCAGCGTGCAGCTGGCACACCTGAGTGAGCAGCTCGATGTCGAGCAGGACTGGTCGCAGGTGCTCTCGCCCGGCGAACAGCAGCGGCTGGCGTTCGGCCGCGTGCTGACCAACCGGCCGGCCATCGTCTTCCTCGACGAGGCCACCTCGGCCACCGACGGCGGCCTGGAGCACACCCTGTACACCTTGCTGCGCCGCGAGCTGCCGCAGGCCATGGTGGTCAGCGTCGGCCACCGCGAGACGCTCATCGCCTTCCACGACCACACGCTGTCGCTCAGCAACGACGGCAGCTGGTTGTTCGAAGGGGTTGCCCCAAGCCCCGCGGCGTCATGAAAACCCTGCTCGTCGTCTACCACTCCCTGACAGGCGGCACCCGCCAGATGGCCCAGGCCTGTGCCGCCGGCGCGGCGCGCCAGGCGCCGCTGCAAGTGCGGCTGCTGCAGGCCACCGAGGCCGGCCCTGACGACCTGCTCGCGGCCGACGGCTACGTGTTCGCCACGCCGGAGAACCTCGCCGCCATCGCCGGGCTGATGAAGGACTTCTTCGATCGCTGCTACTACCCCGTGCTCGAGCGCATCAACGGCCGGCCCTATGCCGTGCTGGTGTGCGCCGGCAGCGATGGCAGCAACGCCGTGCGTCAGATCGAACGCATCGCCACCGGCTGGCGGCTCAAAGCCGTGGCACCCGCGCAGATCGTCTGCACCCATGCGCAGACACCCGAGGCCATCCTTGCGCCCAAGCAGATCGGTGCGGACGACCTGCGGCGCTGTGAAGAGCTGGGCGAGGCCTTTGGCGCGGGCCTGTCGATGGGCGTGTTCTGATCTGCCTCGGCTCAGTTGCAAGCAGACGTGAGGGAAGTCCCGCTGGGGCTGCGCCGCTGGCGCGGTTAGCGTAGAGTGAATCTGCCCGGCTGGGCCGTCGCGCGATACCCGCGACAGGCGGGCCAAGGGCTGCCACAACGGGAGCACACCTCATGACCACTGCGTTGGAAGTCCTGCGGGCTAAGCCGCATCAGACGGTCTACACCGTCGCGCCGGGTGCACCGGTGTTCGAGGCGGTGCAACTGATGGGGCAGAAGAACGTCGGCGCCCTGCTCGTGATGGACGAAGGGCGGCTGGTGGGCATCATCTCGGAGCGCGACTACGCCCGCAAGATCGCATTGCTGGAGCGTTCTTCGCGCAACACCGCGGTGCGCGAGATCATGAGCGCACCCGTGATGTGCGTGCGGCCCCCGCAGACCAGCGAGGAATGCATGGCGCTGATGACCGAGAACCGCCTGCGCCACCTGCCGGTGATGGAAGGCGACCGGCTGCTGGGCGTCATCTCCATCGGCGACCTGGTCAAGGGCATCATCTCCGAGCAGCAGTTCCTCATCGAACAGCTGGAGCACTACATCGCCGGGCAGCCCGCCTAGGCCGGGCCGGGCAAGCTGCGGCCTGCCCGGCCCGGCACGGTGGGCTGTGTTCAGCCCTTGACGACTTCGCTGATCTGCACCGCCGGCTTCACGTCGGTGTAGTTCGGCATATCGGCGCCGAAGGCCGGCTGGTGCTGGCCGAACGCGGCCTGGAAGGCCGGGACCGACTCGAACAGCATGTGCGCCACCACCACGTAGGGGGCCGCTGCGCCGGGCGCGCCGCCGGCCAGGCCCTTGTCGATGGTGACGCCCTTGCAGGCGTCGCCCACCTTGCCCAGCACCATCGGCATGTGCTTGTTGACGTAGTAGTCGATATCGAACCGGCTGCCCGGGGTGTTGGGGTACATCACGCTCACTTTGATCATCGGGGTCTCCGTTGTTGAGGCCGACGAGCATAGGTGATCTGTCCCCGCCTCGACAACCCGCGACGCGCCCACGGCCCGCGCCCCGCGGCCACTACCAGCGCCGCACCCGGCCGGTGTCCACGTGCACGAACTGCTCGCGCGGGTAGAAGCCCACGCCGCCGCCCTGCAGCGACTGCGCGGCGTCGCGCAGGTCGGGCAGGGCGACGCCGGCGATGCGGATGTCGATGGCCTTGGCCTCCATGTGCAAGCTGTGCTTGGCCACGCCGCCGCCGCGCGTCTTGCGCAGCGTGGTGTTGGTGACCGGGCTGCGGTAGCCCGAGATCACCTGGAACGGCGCACCCGCCTGCAGCTCGCGCTGCACCTTGAACAGCAGATCGAACAGCGCCGGATCGATGCTGCCCACCTGGCCGCCGTAGTGGTCGCGCAGCAGGCGGTTCAGCGCGGTCAGCGCGGCGGGCAGGTATTCGCTGCCCACCGCATACACCAGGCTCAGCTGCTCGCCGGTGTGGGTGTGACTGAAGTCCAGGCGACGCGCATCGGGCCGGCTGGCCACGGCTGCCTGCACGCGTTGCGCGCGCGCCACTGCCGCACCGGCCACCGCCAGCCCGGCCGCATGGCGCAGGAAGTGGCGGCGGGCCGCATGGTGTTCAAAGTGCGGGGGCGGGAAGGTGGGCTTGTTCATCGCGGTGAGATCGTTGTGGGGCGGCCGGGTTCAGCGGCGCGGGGCTCGGCCTTGCGGCGCATCAAGGCTTGCTCAAGCAACGCGTCGTGGCCATACACATCGGGCAGGAAGACCAACTGCCCGGCCTTCACCAGCACCGTGCCGTAGGCAATGAGCACCGGCACCGGCGTGGCCAGCTTCAGCGTGGCCGAGCGGCCCTGTGTCATGGCCTCGCGGATGCGCGCCTCGGGCCAGTCGGGCATGTCCTGCAACACGAAGCGGGCCAGCTCCACCGGCTGCTCCACGCGGATGCAGCCATGGCTGAAGTCGCGCCGCTCGCGTGTGAACAGTTCGATGGCCGGCGTGTGGTGCAGGTAGATGTTGTCGTTGTTGGGGAACACGAACTTGATGTCGCCCAGCGCATTCTTCGGTCCCGGCCGCTGGCGGATGCGCAACTGCCCCCGCAGCACAGCGTCGAGGTGCGCGTCGGCCAGCGTGGTGAGCACGCGGCCGTCGGCGCCGACGAATTCATACCCCAGCGCCTCGAACCGTTCCGGGTGGCGCCGCAGTTCGGGCACCAGTTCCTTGCGGGCGATGGAGGGCGGCACGTTCCAGTACGGGCTGAACTCGATGAAGCGCATGTCCTCATCGAACATCGGCGTGCGCGTGTCGAGCGCCTTGCCCACGATCACCCTCATCTTCACCCGCACGGTGATGCGCCCATCCGGCGCCGTCTCGTAGGCCCGCAGCACGAACTCCGGCAGGTTGATCACCACCATGCGTGGCGCCTGCAGCAGCGGCGTCCAGCGCAGCCGCTCCATCGTCAGCGCGATCTGCCGCACCCGCTGCGCCGGCGGCACCGCCAGCTGCGCCAGCGTGGCCGCGCCCAGTACGCCGTCAGCCGCCAGCCCGTGCCGGGCCTGGAAGGCGCGCACCGCTTCCACCACCGCGCCCTCATAGAGTGCTGGCGCCGCGGCCGATGAAGCTGCTACCGCTGGCAGCGCCAGTGTCGGGTCGGGGGTGCTGCCTGCGGGCAGATCGCCCAACAGTTCCAGCCGCTGGCGCAGCGTAGCCAGCCCGGCGTAGGGTTGTCCGGGCTCCACCTTGCGGTTGCCCTTCGTCGTTGATGCCGGCAGCACGGGCAGGGGCGCTGCCCAGGCCTGCTGCACCGCCGTGGCGGCCGCCAGCGCGCGGTAGCGGGCCAGTGCCTGGCGCAGCGCGGCATACAGCGGCACCACCGGCGTGGCCGCGCGCATCGTCTCGACCAGCCGACGCTGCGCCACCGCGTCCTGCAGCACCGCCACGGCATCGAAGCCGCTGCTGGGCGCCGGCCCGTCGTAGCGCTGGTGCACGTTGGCTGGCATCACCCGGCCAACGTGGAGGTCGTTCAGGTAGCGCTGCATCGCCGCGCTGAGCGCGGCGTCCAGCGCCGCCGTAGCCTCCGGCGCGCCGGCCTGCTGTTCGCGCTGCAGCACCGCGCGCTGCAACGCCACCGCGTCGTAGTCCTGCGGCTCCAGCCCCTCGTCGGCCGCCTGCGCCAGCAACTGCACCGCCTGCTGCGCTTCGGCCAGCGGCCGGCCGGCCTCGTCGAACCACAGCGGGGCGGCGAGGGCAGGGGTCAGGGTGGTGGCGAGGCTGAGCGCGGCGGCCCATCGGCGCAGAGCTGCAGTCAACCAAGAAGTCCGAGGCCCGGCAGCTCGCGGCGAAACATCCATGTCCATCAAAACCAGTGTGTCACGCACGGGAGCGCTGGCAGATGGTGCGGTTCATGGGCTCGGCAGACATGAGCGGTGGGGCTTCGAGTCTACTTCCATTGATATACCCATATATGTATTTGACCGAGACGAGAATCTGACCGACCATTGCGCATGGGAACAACAACCATCACGGTGCTGGGTGCCGGCTTCGGCGCCTTGTCCACCGTTCGCGAACTGCGTCGGCGTGATGCCCGTGCGCAGATCACGCTGGTCGCTCCCCGCGCCGAATTGCACTACCTGCCCGGCATCATTTGGATACCGAGCGGCCTGCGCAGCCGCGCCGACCTGGTGGTGCCGCTGGACAACTTCCTGCGGCGCATGAATGTGGTCTTCCACCCCGGAGAGGTCACCGGCCTGGGCGACGGCGGCCGCACCGTGCAAACCACGCAGGGCGACGTGGTCAACGACGCCCTGGTCATTGCCACCGGTGGCCGGTTCCTGAAAAAGCTGCCGGGCATCGAGCACGCCATCACCCCTTGCGAGGGGATCACCGCGGCCGAGCGCATCCGCGACCGGTTGCGTGCCATGACTGGCGGCACCATCGCCGTGGGCTTCGCTGGCAACCCCAACGAACCGACAGCGGTGCGCGGCGGGCCGATGTTCGAGTTCCTCTTCGGCATTGACCAGCAGCTCAGGCGTGAACGCCGGCGCGACCGCTTCGAGCTCGTGTTCTTCAATCCGAGCACCGAACCCGGCAACCGCCTGGGGCCCAAGGCGGTGACGCACCTGCTGGCCGAGATGGCGCGCCGCGGCATCCGCACCCAGCTGGGCCACAAGCTGCAGCGTTTCGAGCCGGGCAAGGTGGTGACCGAGGCAGGGGAGTTCAACGCCGACCTGATCCTCTTCATGCCGGGCATGACCGGCAACGCCTGGCTTGATGCCACCACGCTGCCGCGCTCGCCCGGCGGCCTGCTGCAGGCCGACGTACAGTGCCGCGTGCCGGGCACCCAACGCGTCTATGTCGTTGGCGACTCGGGCAGCTTCCCGGGCCCGGACTGGATGCCCAAGCAGGCCCACATGGCCGACTTGCAGGCCGCGGCCGCGGCCGAGAACCTTCTCGACGAACTGCAGGGCCGTGCCGCGAAGGCCACCTTCAAGGTCGAATTGATCTGCATCGTCGATGCCATCGACCGCGGCACCCTGATCTGGCGCACGCCCAATCGCAACTGGCTGCTGCCGCCGGCTCGGCTGTTCCATTGGGCCAAGCGCGGCTTCGAGTGGAACTATCTGCGGCGGTATCGCTGACACCCGCGCCAGCCCCTCGAACAACCTCGTGCCACAGGAAACGCCATGACCATTGCCACAGAAGCCGGCCCGCTGATCGATGACGAGCTCGACGTGCTGTCGTCACTGGTACCGCTGGCCGACCAACGCATCATCGAACTGGGTTGCGGCGCGGCGCAACTGGCCCGGTCTCTTCTCGTCAGCCACCCTGGCAGCGTGGTGACCGCGCTGGAGGTGGACACGCGGCAACACGCGAAGAACCTGGCCGAACCTCAGGCAGGGCTGACCTTCGTGGCAGCGGGTGCGCAGGCCATTCCCGAGCCCGACGCGAGTTTCGACCTCGCGCTGATGCTCAAGTCACTGCACCACGTGCCGCGACCCCTCATGGCCACAGCCCTGAGCGAGGCCGCACGTGTGCTGCGCCCAGGGGGACATCTCTACGTGTCGGAGCCGGTGTACGCCGGGCCGTTTAACGACCTGATCCGCCTCTTCAACGACGAGGGCATTGTGCGGGCCGCTGCCCAGCAGGCGCTGGACGACGCCTTGCGTACAGGGGCCTGGGAGCAAGTGGCTGAACGGAGATTCGATATGCCCGTTCGGTTCCGAAGTTTTGAAGACTTCGAGCAGCGCATGATGCACCAGACCTTCGCCGACCACGCCGTCAACGACACCCAACTGGCCGCTGTGCGACGGGCGTTCGAACCGCACTGCGCCAGCGACGGCGCGCGGTTCATGCGCCCCATGCACGTCCGCCTCCTTTGTCGACGCGGCTGATCATCCGGGCCGTGCGCTCCTCCTGAGTCCGTCGCTGCCGGGCTTGATTGCCCGCACACAGGACGCGCGATTCGGCAGCACGGATCATGCGCATCAGCGGGGTCGGCACGCCGCCCGCTGCCAACGCACCCGGAGACAGCCATGAGCAGACAACCCTTGCAAGACCAGGCCCTGGCCGAGGGCCTGGGCCGTGTGGGCAGCTGGACCCACGATGCTGCGCGCGGCGCCATCAGCCGCGCCTTCATGTTCACCGATTTCACCCAGGCTTTTGCCTTCATGACACAGGTGGCGCTGCTGGCCGAGCGGCGCGACCACCACCCCGAGTGGTCCAACGTCTACAACCGTGTGCGCATCACCTGGACCACGCACGACGCCAAGGGCTTGACGGCCAGCGACATCGAGCTTGCCGGCTTGTGTGACCGCGCCTACGCGCCCCGTGAATAGGACTTGATGCCGTCGCTCAGCCGGGCGGCAGGCCACGTGCCACGAAATGCGGATTGCGCAGCCCCGGCTTGCCGTAGCGCAGCGGCTGGCCGGCGAGGTCGGTGACCTCGCCGCCCGCAGCGCGCAGCACGGCATGCCCCGCGGCGGTGTCCCATTCCATCGTCGGGCCGAAGCGCGGGTAGGTGTCGGCCTGGCCGCTGGCCAGCAGGCAGAACTTTAGCGATGAGCCGGCCTGCGCCTGGCCCGCCACCCGCCGGCCCTGCAGCCAGCGGGCCAGCGCTGCGGCGTCACCGTGCGAGCGGCTCGATACCACCGTCTCGCCCTGCAGCGGCACGGCCCGGCAGGCAATGGGTCGGCGCGAGCCGGCGTCCTCGGCGAAGGCACCGCGGCCTGCCACGCCGGCATAAAGATCGCCCGCCACCGGCGCCAGCACCACGCCCAGCACCGGGCGCTGGTGTTCGATCAACGCGATGTTGACGGTGAACTCGCCATTGCGCTGCACGAACTCGGCGGTGCCGTCGAGCGGGTCGACCAGCCAGTAGGGGGTTTCCTCGTCGGCCGGCACGGAGTCGAGCGAACCGGACTTGCCGGCTGCTTCTTCGCTGATGACGCGCCAGCCGGGCGTGAGCTTGGCCAGCCCGGCCAGGATGATGGCCTCGGCGCGCACGTCGGCCTCGGTCACCGGCGAGCCGTCGCTTTTGCGGCGCACCGCCAGGAGCGGGTTCTCGTAGATCCGCAGGATCTCGCGGCCCGCGGCCTGCGCCAACGGCAACAGGTGTTCGAGCAACCGGCTGCGTTCGTCGCCCTGATCAGTCATTGCCTGCCCCCTTGCAGTGTGGCCGGCGTCGGCGGTCGCGAACCCCGTGCCGGTCTGTTGTGCGGCAATGATAGGCGCGCCGGCCCGCTGGGTCAGCCCTTCTTCTTGGCCTCGGTCTTGTCGATCTTGTCGGCCTTGCGGGTCTTCGGGCGCCCGGTCTTGATGGCCGGCACGGCGGTGAGTGCGGCCAGCAGCGCGGCGTCCGGCAGCGCCACCAGCGCTTTGATGCCGGCGCGCAGCACCTCGCTCTTCTTGGCCGGGTGGGCCAGCTTGAGGGCGCGCTGCTTGAGGCGGTCGAGCTCGGCATACTCGTCGGCCGGGATGGTGAAGCTGTCGCGCACCAGCTGGGCCTTGTGAACCTTGTCGGCCAGCGGGGCCGGCGCGGGAGGCGCCGCCGCGGCACTGGCCTTGCCTGCGATGGGCTTGGCCGGCTTGGCGGCTTGGGCCGGTGTCTTGCGCGCCACCTTCTTGGCCAGGGCGGGGCGGGCTTTGCGGGTGGCAGATGATGGGCGGGCGAGCGTGGTGGACATGGCGATCTCCAAAAAGGTATAAACAGTATATTTACTTTTAACGCTTCGATGAGCAACCCATCCGCTTCGGCGCAAACCGAATTCGAGATCAAGCTGGAGGTGCCTGCGGCCCGCCGCGCGGTGGTGCAGGCCGCGGTGGCCACCGCGACGGCGCAGCGCACGCACCTGCAGGCGGTGTACTTCGACACCGCCGATGGCCGGCTGGCGGCGGCGGGCGTGGCGCTGCTGCTGCGCCGCGAAGGGCCACGCTGGGTGCAGACGCTGAAGGCGCAGGGGGCGCTGGGTGCGCAGGCGGTGCAGCGGCTGGAGCACAACGTGCCGGTGATGGCGCGTGGCCGTGGCATCCCGGCGCTGGATCTGGCACGCCATGCCGGCAGCGCGGCGGGTGAGGTGCTGGCCGCGGTGCTGCAGCCGCAGCCCGGCGAGACGGCCGCGCCGGCACTGATCGATCAGTACCGCACCGACATCTGGCGCACCCACCGCGTGCTGCGGGTGCCGGGTGGCTCGGTGGAGCTGGCGTTCGATATCGGCCGCATCCTGGCTCAGGACGGCGAATGCCCGGTCTGCGAGCTGGAGATCGAACTGCTCAGCGGCCCGCCGCAGGTGGTGATCGACGTGGCGCGGCGCTGGGCTGCACGCCACGGCCTGTGGCTGGACGTGCGCAGCCAGGCCGAGCGCGGCGAGCTGCTGGCACGTGGCCTTGAGGTGGGGCCTGTGCGCAAAGCCCGGCGGGTGCAACTGCAGCCCGGCCTGTCGGCGGGGCGGGCGCTGCAGGCCGTGGTGGGTGCCTGCCTGGCACAGATCCTGGCCAATGCCAGCGCGCTGGCCAGCGGCCGGTATGGCGACGAGCATGTGCACCAGCTGCGTGTGGCGCTGCGCCGCTTGCGCTCGGCGCTGCGGCTGTTCCGCGGCTGGACGGTGCCGCTGGACCCGGCCGTGGTCGAAGGTCTGGCGGGCTGGTTCCGACAACTGGGCGCGGTGCGCGACCAGGCTGCACTGGCCGCGGCCGTCTCGCCGGCCCTGCAGGCGGCTGGCGCGCCTGTGCACCTGCTGCCGCCCGATCTCGCCGAGTCGCCCGACCCAGCAGCGCTGGCCCGTTCACCCGAGGTCACGCAATGGCTGTTGGCGCTGCTGGCCTTCATCCTCGCGGCACCGGTCGAAGCGGAGAACGAGCGGGTCGATCTGTCGCAGCGACTGGCAGCCCGCCTGCAGCGCTGGCACCGCGAGCTGCAGCACCAGGGCCGGCGCTTCGAGGGCCTTGACGAGGCCACGCGCCACGCCTTGCGCAAGCGCGCCAAGCGGCTGCGCTACGGCGTCGAATTTGCCGCTGCGCTGCTGGCACCCAAGGCCACCCGCCGCTATCTGAAGCAGCTGGCCGAGCTGCAGGACGTGCTGGGCCGTTATGCCGATTTGTCGCTCGCGCTGACCCATCTGGGCACCGCGCAGCAAGAGCTGG
>JBDTQF010000121.1:0-11553 GCA_039932275.1 Burkholderiales bacterium | reverse complement strand
GTTTCAGGTACTAGCGGGTAACTCCGTGGAGGTTCGAGTCCTCTCCTGGGCACCATAACAACAGACATCAGAAAAGCAACAAATCCAAAGCTCGCCGACGGCGAGCTTTTTTATTGCCTGTCTTCCTGACAGATGAAGGGCCTGTCGATCAGTTGGCGGCAGCGTCACACCGACAGCTTTCGCATCAGGCCTTCCGGACGGAGGTTGTCGTAGTCCTCGAACGGCTGGTGGATCCACGGGCTGGTGGGCAGCATCTCGACGAAGTAATCGGGTGTGTAGCTCGACACTCCCTTGACCCATAGCACCGCCGAACGCAACTCGGAGACGCTGGAGACGCTGCGCAGGCGCTCGACCACCGCACGCAGCGTGACTCCCGAGTCGGCCAGATCGTCGACCAGCAGCACCCGCCCGGCCAGCTCACCCTTGGGCAGGGTGATGTAGTTGGCCAAGTCAAGCCGTCCCTGGATGGTGCCGGCATCGGCGCGGTACGAGCTGGTGGCCATGATGGCCAGCGGCTTGTCGAACACACGTGAGAGCACGTCACCAGGCCGCATGCCGCCGCGGGCCAGGCACAGGATCTGGTCAAACGCCCAACCGGAGTTGTGCACCTTGATCGCCAGGCGCTCGATCAGCAGGTGGTATTCGTCCCAGGACACGTACAGGTGCTTGCCGTCATCGGTCAGCATCGAAGACTCCTACAGCAGCCGGTGAGCGGGGGCGGCGCGTGCGAACGATAGCGCAGATCAGGCCTGCGCAATCAGGCCTGATAGGGGTGGCGCAGCAGGATGGTGTGGTCGCGGTCCGGCCCGGTCGAGACCATGTCGATCGGCGCGCCGATGAACTGCTGCACCCGCTCCAGGTAGCGCCGCGCATTCAGCGGCAGCGCGTCCCAGCGGGTCGCACCGGCGGTGGTGTCGGACCAGCCCGGGAAGGTCTCATAGATCGGTTCGCAGGCGACGATGTCGTCGGCATCCAGCGGCAGGATGTCGACGGTGCCGCCGTTCAGCTTGTAGCCCACCGCCATCTTCACCTCGGTCAAGCCATCGAGCACGTCGAGCTTGGTGATGCATAGACCCGAGACACCGTTGATCAGGATCGAACGCTTGAGCGCCGCCGCATCCAGCCAGCCGCAGCGACGCGCCCGCCCGGTGACGGTGCCCCGCTCCAGGCCCACGGTCGACAGGTGGTGGCCCACGCCACCGACCTGATCGATGTCGAGTTCGGTGGGGAACGGGCCGCTGCCCACCCGCGTGGTGTACGCCTTGGTGATGCCGAGGATGTAGTGCAGCTTGTCAGGCCCCACGCCCGAGCCCGCTGCGGCATTGCCCGCCACGCAGTTGCTCGACGTCACATACGGGTAGGTGCCGTGGTCGATGTCGAGCAGCGTGCCCTGGGCGCCTTCGAACAGCACGTTGCCGCCGGTGCGGTTGATCTCGTGGATGCGCACGCCCACGTCAGCCATCATCGGCTTCAACTGCTCGGCCATGCGCATGGCCTGCTCGAACATCGGCTCGAAGGCCAGCGGCGCGGCCTTGAAATAGCCTTCCAGCGCAAAGTTGTGCAGAGCCAGCAGATCCTTCAGCTTGGCGGCGAAGCGCTCAGGGTGCTTGAGATCCTGCACGCGCAGCGCGCGGCGCGCCACTTTGTCTTCATAGGCCGGCCCGATGCCCTTGCCGGTGGTGCCGATCTTGCCCACGCCGGACGACTCGCGCAGGGCCTCGCGGGCCCGGTCGAGTTCAACGTGGAAGGGCAGGATCAACGGGCACGATTCGCTGAGGTACAGCCGCGAGCGCACGTCCAGCCCGATCTGCTCCAGCCGTTCGATCTCTGACAGCAGGTGGGTCGGATCGACCACCACGCCGTTGCCGATGTAGCAGGCCACGCCGGCGCGCATGATGCCCGAGGGGATCAGCTGCAGCGCCGTCTTCTTGCCGTTGATGACCAGCGTGTGGCCGGCGTTGTGGCCACCCTGGAAACGCACCACGCCAGAAGCATGGTCGGTCAGCCAGTCGACCACCTTGCCCTTGCCTTCGTCGCCCCATTGCGTCCCGACCACCACCACGTTGCGGCCGCAGCTGGCGGCTGTGCTCGCAGAACTTGCCGAAGCGGCACCCAAGCCTTGTTCCATCACTGTTGATCCGTTCGAGAAAAAGAGCGTCTGTCAGTCGACACGGTGTAAGCAGTCCGCGTTCAGCGCGAAGCCACCACCCATTGCCCGTCGGTACTCACGAGGGCACGGTCGCATTCAAATTCGTCCACTTCGTGTTCGTGCCCGGGCAGCACGCACACCACCGCCTCGCCCTGCTCACGCAAGCGGCGCACTGCGGCGCGCAAGGCCGGCTCCTCACCCCAGGGGGCGCGGATGGCGCTCTGGCGACCGTCGAAGCGCACCTCGCCGACCACCGTCTTCAGGTCGAGGCTGAAGCCCACCGCGGGGCGACTGCGGCCGAACACCGCGCCGACATCGTCGTAGCGGCCACCACGCACCAACGCATCTATGCCCTCACCGCCATACAGTGCAAAGCGAGCGCCGCTGTAGTAAGCATAGCCCGACAGATCGGCCAGATCGAACCCCATCCGCACGGTGGGGTGGGTGGCGGCGACATGCCGGCCCAACCAAGCCAGGTCATCCAGCGCCGCGCCGATCAGCGCATGGGCGGGCAGGCAGCGCCGCGCCTCGTCCAGCACCGACAGATCACCGTACAGGGTTGCGAGGCCGCAGAGCGCCTCGCACAGCGCGGGCGCAAGGGTCTGCCCCAGTTCGCACAGCGTCGGCACATCCTTGGCAGCCAACGCAAGCTGGATGGCCTCGGTCTGCGGGGCATCCACGGCCGCCCCGTCGAGCAGGCCCCGCAGGATGCGGGCATCGCCCAGATCCAGCACCAGGCCCTGCACCCCGGCACGTGTAAGGCAGTCGATGGCCAGCTCCAGCGCTTCCAGGTCGGCTTCGAGCCCGGCGTGGCCGTAGATCTCGGCACCGAACTGCAGCGGCTCGCGGGTGGCGTGCAGCCCGGAGGGCCGCGTGTGCAGTACCGGGCCGCAGTAGCACAGGCGGGTCACACCAGCACGGTTGAGCAAGTGCGCATCGATGCGCGCCACCTGCGGCGTGGTATCGGCCCGCAGACCCATGGTGCGGCCGCTGAGCTGATCGACCAGCTTGAAAGTCTTCAGGTCCAGCTGATGGCCGGTGCCGGTGAGCAGCGACTCCAGATGCTCCAGCAACGGCGGCATCACCAGCTCGTAGCCATAGCCACGGGCCGCATCGAGCAACATGCGGCGAAGTTCTTCGATGCGCCTGGCCTCATGGGGCAGAACATCGGCAATGTGCTCGGGCAGCAGCCAAGCAGACGACATGAGAGGACCGAAGCTGTTAAAAAAGTGATTCTACCGAGGCAGCGAACGGCCTCGGCACACGAGGAGCCGGCTCAGCCGGCGACGACCAGCAGGAGCACCAGCCCGGCCACCATGCTGAGCAGGCCGATGAAGCGCAGCTGCCCGTCCGACAGGCGCAGCGCCTGCTCGAACACTTTGCGCCAGCGTGCCGGGCTCAGGAAGGGCAACAGCCCTTCGAAGACAAGCATCAACGCCAGCGCCGCGATCAGCGTTTCAGACATGAGGCGAACGGCGCGCCTTGGTGCGGCACGCCCGCGCTTTACTTGTGAGGGGCGCCACCAGCCGGTGCGCCGCTGCGCATGGCCTTGAAGAATTCGCTGCCGGGATCGACCACGATCACGTCACCCTTGCTGCGAAAGCTCGTTCGGTAGGCTTCGAGGCTGCGGTAGAACTGCGCGAACTGCGGATCGCGGCCAAACGATTCGGCATAGATCGCCGACGCCTTGGCATCCCCCTCGCCCTTGACCTTCTGCGCTTCACGGTAGGCCTCGGCCAGGCCGATCTCGCGCTGCCGGTCGGCGTCGGCGCGGATCTTCTCGCCCTCGGCCGAGCCCTGCGAACGCAGTTCGTTGGCCACGCGCTTGCGCTCCGATTCCATCCGGCGGTAGATCGAGTCGGTGATGGTGGAAGCGAAATCCACCCGCTTGATGCGCACGTCGACGATCTCGATGCCGAAGTTCTTGGCATCGTCGGCCAGGCGCTGCATCACGCCCTGCATGACCTTGTCGCGTTCGGTGGCCAGCACGCCGCGCACGCTGCGCTTGGTCACCTCTTCATTCAGCGCCGCCTGCACGATGGGCGAAAGTCGCGCCTCGGCATTGCGCAGATCAACACCGGTGTTGCGGATGAACTGACGTGGCTCGACGATGCGCCACTTCACCAGCCAGTCGAGCACCAGGCTCTGCTTCTCGGCGGTGTAGATGGGACGGCTCTCGGGGCTGTCGAGCGTCTGCGTGCGGCGGTCGAGGAAGACCACGTTCTGCAGCGGCGGCGGCAGCTTGAACTTCAGGCCAGGTTCAGAGATGACTTCCTTGATCTCGCCGAAGGCATAGACCACGGCCACATTGCGTTGGTCCACAACGAAGAGTGTGGACATCGCCAGCATGATGGCCAACAGGACGGCGACGACGATGAGTCCGATGCGGTTCATGATCGGCTCCTTCAGCGCACGTCGCGGTCACGGCTGCGTTGCCCGTCGCGTGAGCGGGCGTCGCTGGCGGAACCGGCGGTGTTGCCGTCGGCAGGCGGGGTGGGAGCCGCAGCCGGCGCCGTCTGCGCGCCGGACGCCTGCATCAGCTTGTCGAGCGGCAAGTACAAGAGATTGCTGCCGCTTTTGGCATCAACCATCACCTTCGTCACGTTTGAATAGATCTGGGTCATGGTGTCGATGTAGAGCCGGTCGCGCGTCACCGCGGGTGCCTTCTGGTACTCGGTCAGCACCGAGCGGAAGCGCGATGCATCACCCTCGGCCTGCGCCACGACGCGGGCCTTGTAGGCGTCCGACTCCTCCTTCAGGCGCGCCGCGGTGCCGCGTGCCTTGGGAATGATGTCGTTCGCGTAGGCCTGGCCTTCGTTCTTCAGTCGTTCGCGGTCGGCACCCGCCTTGAAGGCATCGTCGAACGCGGCCTGCACCTGCTCCGGCGCCTGCACGCTCTGCACGTTGACATTGGCCACCACGATGCCGGCGCGCAACCGGTCGAGCTGGCTCTGGATCGACTTGATCAGGTCGCTGGCAATGGCGTCGCGCTGCTCGTACAGCACCGAGTCCATCGCGCTGCGGCCGACGATCTCGCGCACCGCGGTCTCGGAGGCCTGCATCACCGCTTCTTCGGTGTTGCGGTTCTCGAACAGGAAGTCCTTGGCATTCTTCAACCGCCACAGCACGGTGAAGCGGATGTCGATGATGTTCTCGTCCTGCGTCAGCATGGACGAGTCGCGCAGCCCGGTGGCCTGTAGCACGGCGTTGCGGCCTACCTCGGTGGAACGGGTGCGGGTGACCGACACCGTCTCATGCGATTGGAACGGGTACGGCCAGCGGTACTGGATGCCGGCGTCCACCGTGCGGCTGAACTTGCCGAAGGTCAGCACCACGGACTGTTCACCTTCCTGCACGATGAAGAAGCCGCTGAACAGCCAAATCAGCGCCACCGCGCCGGCGATCAGCCCGCCACCGATGCCGGCACCACGAAAGCCCGAGGGTTCGCCGGGACCACTCGGGCCGCCGTTACGCGAACCATTGCCCCGGGACCCGAACAGCCCGGACAACTTCTGGTTGAAGTCACGCCACAGCTCGTCCAGATCCGGCGGGCCGTCATTGCGGCCCGTGGCCGAGGACAGGCCCGCGCCGGCCGGATTGCCGAAAGCAGGCACCAGCGTGCGTCGGCGGTTCAGCAGGGCGGCCACCCAGCGGGCGCCCGCAACCACGGTCTCCCGAAGATCATGCTTGGTCATTGTCGTCATCGTCGGTCGTGGGTCCGTAAACGGTTCAGGCCACCAACGGTGGCACCCGCTGTGGCTCAGAGGGCGAGCGATTCTCGCCGCTCTGCGAGCCTTCCTGTGCAGCAGCATCAGAAATCGTGATATCTCTGGGATCCGCGCCTTGCGCAGCCGGTGCAGACCCGCCGTCATGGGGGCCGGCCGACCCGGCTGGCAGGCCGCCCTCGCCCACCGCCGCACGGGCAATGGCAGCGCGCAGAGCGTCCAATCCCTCGCCGCGGCTGGCGCTGACGAACAGGCGTCCAACCTGTCGGCCGGGCGACAGCTCAAACACATCTTCGGCTACCCGCGGCTGTGCCCCTTCGGGCAGGGCATCGACCTTGTTGAACACCAAGAGCTGCGGCACCGCGTCGGCGCCGATCTCGTGCAGCACGCGCAGCACCTGCTGGATCTGCTCCAGCCAGTGCGGGCTGGCGGCGTCCACCACATGCAGCAGCAGGTCGGCTTCGGCAGTCTCGCGCAAGGTGGCCTCGAAGGCATCGATCAGGCCATGCGGCAGGTCGCGGATGAAGCCCACCGTGTCCGACAGCGACACGCTGCGGCCGGCCGCTTCGAGGTACATCTGGCGCGTGGTGGTGTCGAGCGTGGCGAACAGTTGATCGGCCGCATAGGCCTGGGCCTTCACCAGCGCATTGAACAGCGTGCTCTTGCCGGCGTTGGTGTAGCCCACCAGCGAAACCCGGAAGGTGCCGGTCCGCACACGCCCACGGCGCTGCGTGTCGCGCTGGCGCTTGACGCGTTCGAGCTGCGCTTTGACCGACTTGATGCGGGTATCGATCATGCGGCGGTCGAGCTCGATCTGGGTCTCACCGGGCCCGCCGCGATGGCCGACACCGCCGCGTTGGCGTTCCAGATGGCTCCAGCGCCGCACCAGCCGGGTGGCCAAGTATTGCAGCCGGGCGAGTTCGACCTGCAGCTTGCCCTCGTGACTGCGCGCCCGGGCAGCGAAGATCTCGAGGATGAGCATCGTGCGGTCGAGCACCTCGACACCGATGACGCGTTCCAGATTACGCTGCTGGGCCGAGCCCAGCGCCTGATCGAAGATAACGCAGTGCGCACCATGGGCCAGCACCGCCGCCTTGATCTCTTCGGCCTTGCCGGAGCCGACAAACAGCGCCGCATCCGGTGCACGACGGCGCGCGAGGATGCGCACCACCGGCACATCACCAGCCGACTCGGCCAGCGCAGCCAACTCGTCGAGGGTCGGATCGAAGGAGGCACCCGTACCGACATCCACCCCCACGAGCACGGCGCGCGGAAGCTCCAGAACGTCGGTGTCGTTCAAGATGGGCGCGATGGCTCTCTGGCGGGTTGCTGACGGCAGAGATCAGTCCGCGTCACTGGGATCGTTGGCGTGGAAGTTCACCGGACGGCCCGGCACCACGGTGGAGATCGCGTGCTTGTAGACCATCTGGGTGACCGTGTTGCGCAGGAGTACGACGTACTGGTCAAAAGACTCGATGTGGCCCTGCAGCTTGATGCCGTTGACCAGGTAGATCGAGACCGGCACATGCTCCTTGCGCAGCAAGTTCAGGAAGGGGTCTTGTAGCAATTGCCCTTTGTTACTCACGATATTCTCCGTGTTGGAATCCGTTGGAACCCGCACCTTAACACAGGGTTCCGGAAGCTGTGGATCGACTCAAACAAGCGCTGCACCGCTCCAAGTGTCTTTGCTCCCTCGGGGGGATGGGCGGGGTGTCGCCCGGCCCTCGAGGCCTTCAACCACCCTTCGCCGCGAAGGGATTGCTTGAGCCGCGAAGCTCGATACGCAGGGGCGTGCCACTCAATTTAAAGTGGGTGCGAAAGCGTGATTCAAGATAACGCTTGTAGACATCGGTGATGTGCTCGACCGCGTTGCCGTGGATCACGACGATGGGTGGGTTCTGTCCGCCCTGGTGCGCGTAGCGCAGCTTGGGACGGATGGTGCCGGCCCGCTTGGGCTGCTGGAACTCCACCGCCTCTTGCAGCAGCCGGGTCAGCACCGGTGTGGGCAGCTTGCGCGTGGCCGAGGACCAGGCTTCGTCGATGGCCTTCCACAGCGGGCCCAGGCCCTGGCGCTTCTTGGCCGAGATATGCAGCACGTCGGCAAAGCGCAGGAAGGACAGGCGGTGCTCTATCGAGCGCTGCAGCGTCTCGCGCTGGTAGCTGTCGACCGCATCCCACTTGTTGATCGCCACCACCACCGCGCGGCCCGACTCAAGAATGTAGCCAGCAATGTGCGCATCCTGGTCCGACACGCCCTGTGTCGCATCGATCAGCAGCAGCACCACGTTGGCATCGGCGATGGCCTGCAACGTCTTGACCACCGAGAACTTTTCGATCGCCTCGAACACCTTGCCCTTGCGGCGCAGGCCGGCGGTATCGATCAGCTCGTAGCGCTTGCCGCCGCGTTCGAACGGCACGGTGATGGCGTCGCGCGTGGTGCCCGGCTGATCGAAAGCGACCAGGCGTTCCTCGCCCAGCCAAGTGTTGATCAGTGTGGACTTGCCGGCATTGGGCCGGCCCGCGACCGCCAGACGCAGCACACGGTCGGGCGCATTCAGGTCTTCTTCCGCGTCGTCGTCGTCGGTGGCGAAGTCGGCCAGCGCAGCCTCGATCAGGCTGCGCACACCCTGGCCGTGGGCCGCCGACACCGGGTGCGGCTCACCGATGCCCAGTTCGTAGAACTCGGCGATGAGCGGCGATTCCTGCATGCCCTCGGCCTTGTTGACGGCCAGCAGCACGCGCTTGTTGGCCGCACGCAGGTAGTTCGCGATGTCGTGATCCTGCGCCGACAGGCCGGCCCGCACGTCGACCACGAACACCACCGCATCGGCCTCGGCCACGGCTTGGCGTGTCTGCTTGGCCATCTCCTGCACGATGCCAGAGCTGCTGTCGGGCTCGAAGCCGCCAGTGTCCACCACGATGAAGCTGTAGCCCGCCTGTTTGCCATCCCCGTAATGGCGGTCACGCGTCAACCCGGCGAAGTCGGCCACGATGGCGTCGCGGCTCGACGTCATGCGGTTGAACAGGGTGGACTTGCCCACATTGGGCCGCCCCACCAGGGCGATCACGGGTTTCATGCAGGCTCGTTTCGGGAGTGGGTTCGCGGCGGCACGCCGTGGTTCGGCGTCACTGCGCGCGGAAGGCGAACACACCCCCCGATCGCGTCACCACCACCACCGTGGCGCCCACGCGCACCAACGGCGCAGCGATGGCGCTGCCATCGGTGGGCAGGCGCTGCAGCGTGTCGCCCTTGTCGCGAGACAGGAAGTGCACGTAGCCTTCGGCGTCGCCCCACAGCACCATCGACCCCACCACCAGCGGCGCGCTCAGGCCGCGGTAGCGCAGCCGCTCGGAGGTCCAGGCCACGTCGCCGCTGGCCATGCGCCAGGCGCTGATGCGGTCGCTGGCATCGGCGGCGAACACATAGTCGGCGTCGGCAGCAACGCCCTGGTAGCCGCCAACGTTGCGGCTCCACAGCAGGTTGCCGCGTTCCACATTCACACAGGTCACAGCCGACTGGAAGGCACGGGCGCACATCACATCGCCCTGGCGCGCAGCCGGGCCCACCAGATCGGCCAGCCGCTCCACCTCATTGGTGCCACGCGGCGTGGCCATCGAGCCTTCGCTGCGCACCGTGCCGAGCAGTGGCTCCACCCCGACCAGCTTCGGGCCGACGCCCGCGAGCAAGGTGTCCTTGTAGGCCACCAGCAGCCCTGGTTGGGCCAGCGCGAGCGGGTCGCTGCTGCGATTGAGGGTCCAGAGCTTGCGGCCATCGATGGCGTCGAAGGCCTCGACCACGCGGTCGGTGCCTTGCACGAACACCCGCTCGCCGGCGACCAGCGGCGGGGTGACGACGCGGGCATTGAGCCGCGCGCGCCAGCGCTCGGTAGCGCCTTCGAGCACCACCAGTTCGTTGTCGCGCGTCACCACGGCCACGAAGCGGCCATCGCTGCCGACGCCGGCCGACAAACCGCCGCTGACCTTGGCGCGCAGCCGCTCCGCGCCGGTGGCAGCGTCAAGCATCAGCACCGTGCCGTCTTCCGCGGCCAGCACCACACGGTCGGGCAAGGCCACCATGCGCAGCCCGGCCACCGGCTGGCCCATCGAATGGCGCCATACCTGCTGCACCTGCACCGTGGGCTGCAGCGCTTCGAGCGGCGTGGGCTTGGGCTTGTCGGTGGTCGAGCACGCAGTCAACACAGCCGCGATGACACCGATGCCGAGCCGTCGCAGCGACGCCAGGCCGGTCATTGACCTGCTCCCGAGGCGGCGGTGGCAGCGCCCAGCGCCATCAGCTTGGCATCGACGACCCGGCGGTAGTCGAGCCGCTCATCCAGTGCCTTGTAGGCCTCTTGGTACGCCGTCACGGCTTCAGCCGGCTTGCCCTGCGCCTGCAGGGCGTCGCCGCGGCGGTCGGCCGCCAGCGCCTGGAAGCTTTTCGGAAAGTCGCCGGCCAGCTGCTTCAGCGCCTCGTCGGGCTTCTTGTCGTCCAGCAGCACGGCGGCCAGGCGCAGCCGTGCGATGGCGCGGTACTCGGCCTCGCCGGCTTGCTCGGCCACCCAACCCAGGCTGGCCCGGCCGGCGTCGCGCTGGCCCTTGTCGAGCTGCGCCTTGGCAGCGAGCAGGCCGCCCTGTTCGGCGAAGGTGGTGCGGGGGTACTTGTCCTTGAGATCGGCAAAGACCTTGCCGGCCCGATCGGCATCACCCGCCAACGCGGCACGCTCCAGCTCGGCGTACATGCCACTGGCGGCAGCCGCCTGGTTGCGCTGCCAGGCCTGCCAGCCGTTCCAGGCCGCATAGGCCGTCAGCACCAGCACCAGCGTCCAGGTCACCAGGTTGCCGTAGCGGCGCCAGAAGTGCTTGAGCTGGTCGAGCTGTTCCTGTTCTTCTAAGTCGAGATGGGCCATGACCTGTTGTCTGTGGAGCTGGGGAATCGGCGGGAGCCGCGATTATGCGTGGCGCAGTTCACACGCCGGGATTCATGCGTGGCGCAATTCATGCGCCCAGGTTGCCACGTCGGCCAGTGGCCGCAGCACCTGTTCGCCTTGCGCGCGCAGGGGCTTGAGGGCGACTTCGCCGCGTGCCAGCTCTTCGGCACCGAACACCAGCGCGTGGCGTGCCCCACTGGCATCGGCCTTTTTGAACTGCGACTTCATGCTGCCCAGGCCGTCCTTGCCGCCAGCGTGCATCACCACGGCCACGCCGGCGGCGCGCAATGCCTCGGCCGCGCGCATCGCGGGCCCATAGGCCGGCACAGCGGGCACGATCAGGTAGGCATCGGGCACCGGCACGGCCGGTGCAGTGCCGCTCTCTTCCAGCAGCGCCAGCACCCGCTCGATGCCCAGACCCCAGCCCACCGCCGGTGCACTCTTGCCGCCGAGCTGTTCGATCAGGCCGTCGTAGCGGCCGCCGCCACAGACCGTGCCCTGCGCGCCCAGCCGGTCGGTCACGAACTCGAACACGGTCAGGTTGTAGTAGTCCATGCCGCGCACCAGGCGCGGGTTGAGCGCGTAGGCCAGCCCGGCGTCGTCGAGCAGCGCCCTTACCGCAGCGAAGTGCGCCAACGATTCAGCGCCCAGGAAGTCCATCAGCCGCGGTGCCGCTTCGACAATGGCCTGCATCGACGGGTTCTTGGTGTCGAGGATGCGCAGCGGGTTGCTGTGCAGGCGGCGCTTCGCG
>JBDTQF010000120.1:0-11625 GCA_039932275.1 Burkholderiales bacterium | reverse complement strand
CAAGCACTTACAGCGGTTGGTGTCGAACTCGGGAGCCCGTCACCGCAAGTATGCCGATCGTCGCAAGGATGAACTTCCAGCCGCCGACGACAAGCACGACCAAGATGACGGGCGAGGCGAGCCAGAAGAAGTACCACTTCCAGAAGGAGACGAAGGGATGACGGCGCATTATCAAAATCCTACATTGGGTTGAGAAAGGTCAAACGTAGGTTCGGGCTCAGCTTCAACGGGTTCGGGAGGCGGGTCGGTCACCGATAATGGGATGGAGAGAACTGGTCTCGCAGCGCGCACCGGATCTGTCGTGATGACGCTGTCGAACTTGGGTTTAAGCGCTTTCAATGCGTCATAGCGCGCTTTGAGGTTCCGAATTTCGTCATCGGTCATGCAAAGCACGAGCGCTTCGATGAGATTCGATAGTTTCAGATTGTGGCGTTGCGCTATTGCGCAGTAGCGGAACTTCGTTATTGCGCTCATGTATATGTTGTTGCGGGGCATGGCGTGTTTAGCCGATATATTCAAGCGTGTAATATCGCTCGGCGATACGATGCAGGCGTGCTGTACCACCATTGATGGCGCAGACTAAATTAAGCCAATTCTTGAACGATTTCCGCGGCGAGATTCGTATCGTGCTGCTTTGGCGAATATCGGTCTCCACTTCGACGCCAGACGCGGCGATATGAATTTTGCCAGCAGCGTGTTCTGTTGCACCGCGCCCTCCCACTGCATCTGAGGGGAAGAAGTTGATGTGACCCGCCTCGAAGTAGAGGCGCCCATTGTCGATGCTGGATTGTGTGATGGTGAAGTCGATGGATTGCATGGGCTTCTTTCAAGGAATGACTAAATTATTGGGTTGAGGTACTCGCTGTTTCGCGGCTAAGGCATTCTAGAAACTCCTCCAGATGCTTTTTGGCCTCGTTGCTTAAGCTGGCTAGGTACAGGCCGCCGATCGAAAAACGCAGGGCGCGGATCAATCTCCGCTCGTCGCTTGTTAAGCTCAAATCGAGCAACGGCTTGATGGCCTCCCAATTCTCAGGTTGGTACTCCTTAAAACACATAACCAATAGTTCAACAGGATCAGTTGCGAGAGCGCGAGCAATTTTTGGGACCTTGTTGATAGGTAGTCTGGTCGTGCCGGTCTTGAGCATGGAGATTAAGTTCGGTGTATTAAATCCAATCTCCTTGGCGATTTGAGTTTGGCTTTTTTTACTGTTGTTGACACGTTCTGCAATGAAACGAGCGACGGTCAGGGGCTGTGTTTCCATAAAAATGCTCCCGGTTCAGTTAAATTTCGAGTGCAAGGTCAACTCATATGTACGATCTTCCACGCGACGGAAGATGACTAAATCACCTGGCGCTGCACGATTCTTCCTAAACCAAGCGCTGAAGCGACGTCGCGGGCTGTACAGAGCCTCGCTTTTCTTGCGCAAATCCGACTTCTCCATTTTTTCGTCAAACAGCCATGTCACTTTTTTTCCCTCGTCGCCACGGGTTCGGCTGCCGATGCAATCCGATGGAAAAAAATCATGGACGAAAGCGCTTTGGATATCAATGTATCCATGCTCGACGCCTGCGGCCGAAAGTGTGACCTCAAGAGCATTGCCGTTTTCAATTAAGCGAGTAATAGGGCGTGCAGACTCTGAGCCCGCGTTGCTCTGTAATTGTGGTTCAACGGCTATTCCGGCTTCTTCGTGTGTACGGGCGATCTGCTTTGCAAGCCAGTAGCGGTCAACATAAATCATCCGTGCTATCTCGGCTACGTCAGCTTGTTGAATGTCGATTGCAGAACCCTTTGCGAGTCGTAATACCCTCTCTTCTGACCACCCAATGTTTCTGCCTGCCTGAGCGTACCGGGATGCGATCCTTTCGGGTGTAGCCGACTGCTTTATATAAAAGGCTAAAACGTTATACGCATCCTGATAAAAATATTCCAGGCGGTTGTTGATGAAGGGGATGATTTCGTCGCTAAAGAGCGAATCCGGTTGCGGTGCCGGTCCTGCTCTTCCAATCCAGTTGGTTTCGATAAAAGCTGTTCGTTTCCGTAGCCAACGAAGCGCATCAGTTGCATGAACCATATATTCATCATCGACTTTGAATGCCTCGATACGGGCGTCGCCCTTATACATGGCGCTGCGCATGCTTTTGGGATCGATGCCACCCGCTAGGATACCCACTTGGCGGAGAGTTAGATCCTCGCCGCAATCCAAACTGCGACGGGCTTCGGAGAGCGACACGAGTTGTTCGAGACCGCCTCGCGGCTTATCAGAGCGGTCGAAGTGCTCTGCGATGTCGCAATTGAGGTTGTATTCACATGATTCTGCATTACTGACGCGGATGACGGCCAGGATGCGGCCAAGGTCGCCGTCTTCTTCATCTGCGTTAAAGACATTCCCGGCGCGCTTCTGCAGACCCAAATACGCGTAGTCGTAGAGATCCTGGAGGGTTCGTTCCATCTCAAAAGGATTTAGATCAAATTCGTCATAGTCCGGCCATGCGTACATCCCCTCTCGACCAATCGGTAAGCCGAGAAGTTGGTCTCCGCTACCGCCGCGTATGCTGGCATTCAGCGTGAATGCGATGGCATATAGACGCGCTACGAGATCACGGCGTAGAGATTCCAATGTTGGCGTATCAGTCATGGTTCGCGTGGTTCACATTTCGAGAACTCATTATTCGAAAGAATGATGCAGTTGTCAAGAAGCAAGAGTTCAAGGTTGACAAAAAAATAGGACATGAACGGTTTATGGCTGCGGACTCTGGTGGGCGTGGCTCAACCCTGATGGCGGTGTCGGGTGTGTTCCGGCTTGCAAAGCGCGACTTCGCGACTCGGCTGCCAGGAGGCGTTAGAGTCGCCGGCTGGAAAGCAAACGCTACCGCGGCGTTTGTGAGAACCAGGAGACATACATGCAATCGATGCAGCAAGCCGGGGACGACAAGTGCCCATTCGAGTTCAACTTCAATGCCGCCACCTTCAAGGTGGGCGACACCGTCAGCTACCGGGTCGAGTCGCTCGGCGAGTTCCCGTTCATGGGCACGCTGGCCGAGGTGGGTGACGACTATGTCGTCATCACCCAGCAGGAACCCGATGGCAAGACGCGCGAGGTGCGCGGCAGCCGCGAGAGCCGGCCGCTGGTGCCGGCGTCGCAGGCGCTGGACTGAGTTGCCCCGCGTTCGCTTGATAACACGGGATCAGTGCTACACTGATCCCGTGTTTTTCATGGGGATGCTCATGGCCAACCTCACCATTGCGATCGACGACCACCTGCTGCAGGCAGCGCGGCTGAAGGCGCTCCAGCAGGGCACCAGCGTCAATGAAATCTGCCGCGAAGCGATTGAGCGGTTTGCCCAAGCCGATGAGGCCGTGGCGCAGCGGCTGGCCAAATTGCGGCGGCTGGCGGTGCACGTCGGTCAGCGCACCGCCCCGGAGCGGCTGTGGCCGGGCCGGGAAGCCTTCTACGATGAGGTGCTGAGAGAACGGGGGCTGCTCGGGCCGCGCGACGACTCCGCGCCATGAAGACCTTCTTCGACACGAACGTGCTGGTGTACGCGGTCGACCCCAGCGCCGGGCTCAAGCACGCGCAGGCCGATGCGTTGATGGCGCGCCACATGCAAGAACGCACGCTGGTGCTGAGCACGCAGGTGTTGCAAGAGGGCTATTCGGTGTTGACGCGCAAGAAGCAGGTGCCGGCCGACACGGCCTTGGACGTGGTCAGCACCTGGGCGGAGGAGGCGGTGGTGCCGGCCAGTGTGGACCTGGTGCTTGCCGGGCTGGCGTTGTCGCGCCGCTACCAGATGTCGATGTGGGATGGGCTCATCGTGCAAGCCGCGTTGCAGGCGGGTTGCGGGGTTTTGTTGAGCGAGGATCTCCAGGCCGGCATGCGCTTCGGTGACCTCGAAGTCGTCAATCCCTTTGTGCTGGGTGCGCACGAGGCGTTGCCTGCGCCGCGCGCCCGCGCCAGACGAGGCCCGCGTTCAGCCGCGCGCCAGGGCTGACTGCAAGCCGGCCATGCCCGCGTCCCACGCGGCGGCCGCTTCGTCCAGCAGCGGTGCGGCGTCGAAGGCGCGCTTGCTGGCCACGGTGCGCGCGCCTTTGAGGATCAGCGTCTTCGACAGCTCGGCGACACGCCGGAATGCTGTGGCTGGCTCATGCAGTGAGCCATTGCCCGCCAGCCAGTCCAGGCACTGCGCCGCCAGCTCGTAGGCCGCACCCATCTGCCGCACCGTGCCGAAGGCCCAGCGGTGATAGTGGGCCAGGCCGGCATCCTGCAGCGCCGGCAGGTCCTGCGCAAAACGCAGGCTGAAGCGGGCCACCGGGTTGTGCTCGGGTCGCCGCGCCAGGTGGGTGGCCAGCAGCGTGCGCGTCTGGGCGCGCAGTGCGTCGGTGGGCCGGTGCGCCACCCGGTCGAGCCGCACCAGCTCGGCAAACAGCGGCAGGTAGGTGGCGTCGTCTTCCTGCCCGATCCGGAAGGTGCGGCGGAAGTCTTCGCCGCTCAGTTCAAAGTAACCGGCGTTGTGGAAGTAGCCCAGCCTCTCATTGGCTTCGTCGATTTCGTTCAGCACGATGGTGGTTTTGCTGTGCGCCTGCCGGTAGTCGGTGCCGGCGGTATCGGGCAGCCAGTGGGCATCGGCCTCGACGCTGATCCACTTGCCGGCGCGCAGGTGCTCGCGCGCATGTTGCAGCAGCGGCAGCCAGACGGTGAGCTCGGTGACCTCGATGCCGTACAGCGTGCGCAGTTCGTCGTGCGAGGGCTTGAAGAAGGTCCACTGGTCGCCTTCGAAATCCACCGCCAGCACGAAAGGAAGCATGGCCTGCGGTTCGAGCTTGAGCGCATGCAGCAGTTCGATCCACAGGTCGGCGTAGCAATTCTTCTCGGGCCAGATCACGCCGTCGCCGTGCAGTGCGTGGCGTTGGTAGCCGGCCTGCGCAAGGCCTTGCACGACGCTGTAAACGCTCATGGCCACAGCTGCGTACGCACCTCGGCCGGCCAGTCCTGCGGGTCGAAGCCGTGGGTCTTGATCAGCGCCAGCGTCACCCGTTCCAGCCCGAAGCCGAGGCAGGCGGTGTGCGCCAGTTGGGCGTTGGCGCGGTGGATGCCGAACTTGCCGGTGAAGTGTTCCTGGTGCCAGTTGAAGGAGCAGATCGCGGTGGGGGCCGTCTCGCTGATGACGGGCACCAGGATCTCGAACTTGAGCTTCTGCTCGCGCTGGCTGGTGGCCATCATTTTGCCGGCGCGGCCGAAGAAGGGGTCGTTGGCTACGTCGGGCGTAGCCGGCAGGCCCAGGCCTTTCAGGATCGCCAGGCCGCGGTCGAGCCAGGTGTCGCGCCAGGCCTCCACCTGCTCGGGCGCGCCGATGCGGATGAACTCGCGCATGCGAAAGCTCTGCAGCCGCGTCGGTTCATCCGACGGCTCATGGCGGTAGCACCAGTTCTTGGTGGTGATGAGGCGGCCTTCTTCGCTGAGCAGGCCGCTGAAGTGCGGGTAGACGGGGTAGCAGGCGGCCGGCGTGAGCATCACTTCGGTGATGCCGAGCGCGTCTTCCCAGCGCTGGCCTTCGCGGGCCTTGTCGGCCATCTCGCGGCCCTGCAATTCCTTGCCGAAGAAGCTGTGCACGCTGCCGATGAGCTGCGGAAAGTTGTCGAGGTACCCCAGCTGCTCGATCATCGTGCGCGCAATGATGGGCGGGAAGGTCAGCTCGGTGGCCATCTCGCCGGCCGCTTCGGCGGTGCGCATCACCAGCGCGTCGAAGCGGTTGAGGATGTCTTCGAAGCCGGGGCCGCGGCCATAGCCACCCTGCACGCCGGTGGGCAGGATCAGCCCATGAGCCACCAATCCTTCGTAGAAGGCAACGGGGTCGTAGTGTTCAGTCATCCTTGTGCACCAGCAGCAGCGACGCGCTCTTGGCGGCGATGCGGTCGTTGGAGATCATCAGCGCGCCCGACAGCGCGTCGCGGTAAGGCCGCGACAGGCTGAGCGGCGAGTCGTTCTTGAAGGCCATGATGCCGATGGTCTGCAGCGCACCGTGCACGATGCGCGGCGCGGCTTCCGAGGCAGCAATCTTGAGCTGGTTGAGCCGCAGGCCCCAGCCGATGGCCATCAGCGCGGCGTTGTCGGTCACGGCATCAAAGGCATCGGCCACGCCCTGCCAATGTTGGCGCATGGCTTGCAGCTGCACCGACAACTCGGCCAACGGCATGGCCTGCGGCGGCACCGTGCCGGGCGTTTTGCGGGCCAGTGAACGCACATGGCCGGCGGCCTTGTTGTAGGCCTCGGCGGCAATGCCGCTCCACAGCGCCGACCACAGGATGTGCGAGTACGGCACCATGGTTTGCGCCGAGATGTCGCCGAAGGACACCGGCAGGATGTGGTCCAGCGGGCCGGCAGCTTCGAGCTTGAAGCCAGGGCTGCAGGTGCCGCGCATGCCCATGGTGTCCCAGGTGGTGGTCTGGGTCAGCGTGCAGTCGCTGCGGCGTACCAGCACCAGCACCTGGTCGCTGGCAGCGGCCTGCTCGGCGCGCCGGGCGGTCACCAGGATGGCGTCGGCAAACGCGCAGTACGAGCCGGTGGTGGCGTCCTTGGCAAGGCTGAACCCGCTGGCTTGGCGCTGCACCGCGCAGATCGACGCGCGGGTGTCGCCGAAAGTACCTACCTCGGACGTCATCGACGCCAACAGCCATTGCCGCTCGACGATCTCGCGCAAATAGGCCTGCAGGGCCGGCGAGCCTTCGGCGTGGCGGGCGATGCAGGCCACCTGGATGGTGTGCATGGCCAGCACCATGCCGCTGGCACCGCAGGCCTGGGCCAGCGTGGCGCAGAGCTTGCCCAACTGGCGCATCGACAGGCCGGCGCCGCCGTGTTCCCGCGGCACCGCGGCCGACAGCACCTGGGCGGCCTTGAGGGCCTCGACGGTCTCGAGGGGAAAGCGGGCCTGGGCATCGACCTCGCCGGCGTGGCGTGCGGCAATATCCTGCGCAATCTGGCGAACCGCGCTATCGAGCGCTTCGGGGGAAGGAATGGCAAACGGCATGGGACGCGATGTTACGGTGAGTAACATCGCGGGTACCCACCGCCACCTCCTCCATTGCGGGGCCGTCCACCCATCCGAACCGGGGTCGCAGCCGCCGAATCGATACTGCCGCATGACCGCCGACCCCGATCCTCGTCAGCCCGAGACGTCCTCGCTGCATTTCCCGCGGCCGGGCGCCGGCACGGTGCGCGTGGGCGTCGACACGGTGCACATTCCCCGCATCGCCGAGTCCTTGTCCCGGCATGGCGAGCGCTTCATGCAGCGCCTGTTCACGCCGGCCGAGCGGGCCTATGCGATGGCCGCGCCGCTGCACACGGCCGAGCGGCTGGCGGCACGCTTCGCGGCGAAGGAGGCGGTGATCAAAGCGCTCTCACTGTCAGAGGTGGGCGTGGACTGGTGCGATATCGAAGTGATGCGTGACGCCGACGGTGCCTGCACGCTCAGCCTGCATGGCCGGGCGGCCGAGCAGGCGCGGCAACTCGGCGTGCGCGAGCTGGCGCTGAGCCTGTCGCACGACGGCGGGCAGGCCATCGCAATGGTGGTGGCGCTGCGGTCGCCCAACACCGACCCCACCCGAATCCGTGACCATGGCTGAGGGGGGTGGGGCGCGCATCGGTGCGCCGTTCAACCCTATGCTTGCCGGCATGACGACCTCTCCGCTTTCCCTGCAAGACATCGAGGCGCAGGTACGCGCCGTGCTGGCCCAGCATGCCCGCCTGGGCGTCGATGCCGCGACCCTCGACACCGCCGCCGACCTCTACACCGCCGGTATGAGTTCGCACGCCAGCGTCAACGTGATGCTGGGCCTCGAAGGCACCTTCGACATCGAGTTCCCCGACCAGATGCTCACCCGCAGCGTGTTCGCCAGCGTCGCCGCAATCAGTGCCGCGGTGGCCGAGCTGCTGGCCGCTTGACCCTACCGGCATCCCCCACCAAGCGCGGTTCCATGAACTTGTCACGCCGCCTGCTCGACCAGGGCTGGCAGCTGTGCGCCGTCGCGCCCGGCGCGCCGCTGCCGTCGGCCGAGGCCGACTGGTGGCCGGTGGGCGAGGCCGGCACCGCGGCGGCGGCACTGCGCCGCCTGCAGCACTGGCAACTGGCCGGCGCACCGCGCGCCTTCGATGCGGACGACTGGTGCTGGCGGCTGCGTTTCGAGCGCCCGCCCGAGCTGGCTGATGCGGCGTGGACCTTGGGCTTCGATGGCCTGGCCACGCTGGCCGAGGTCTCGCTCAACGGCATCCCGGTGCTGGCCAGCCGCAGCATGTTCATCCGCCACGAGATCGAGGTCGGTGCCCTGCTGCAGCCAGGTGCCAACGAGCTGCTGATCCGCTGCCATTCGCTGGCCGCCGCGCTGGCCGTGCGCCGGCCCCGGCCGCGCTGGCGCGCGCCGATGGTCGAGCATGCACAGCTGCGGTGGTTTCGCACCACGCTGCTGGGCCGCACACCCGGCTGGTCGCCGCCCGTGGCGCCGGTCGGACCGTGGCGTGACGTGTGGTTGCAGCCGCGGCCGGTGGTGGATCTGCGCGATCTCGCGCTTCGTGCAGATCTGGACGGCACTACCGGGCAGCTCGCGCTCGACGCGGTGCTGGCGATGGCGCCCGGACGGCACTGCCGCAGCGCCGTGCTGGTTTGCGCGCGCGAAGGGCGACAGCACCGGACCACCTTGCAAGTGAACGCCGGGCGACTGCACGGCACGCTGCGCATCGCCGATGTGGCGCCCTGGTGGCCGCACACCCATGGCGAGCCGGCGCTGTACGACGCCTGGATCGAGTGGGCGCTCGACGGCCACCCGGCGCCACTGCGTTCATCGCTCGGCGAGGTGGGTTTTCGCCGCATCGAACTTGACCGCCGCGATGACGGCTTTGCGTTGCGCATCAACGGTCAAGCCATCTTCTGCCGCGGCGCCTGCTGGATGCCGCTCGACCCTGTGTCGCTGCGTGCCACGCCGAGCGAGCTGCAGGCTGCCGTGCGCCAGGTGCGCGACGCCGGCATGAACATGCTGCGGCTGGCCGGCTCGCTGGTGTATGAGGAAGATGCCTTTTACGCGGCCTGCGATGCCGAGGGC
The DNA here is from genome assembly GCA_039932275.1 of Burkholderiales bacterium. Lineage (GTDB taxonomy): Bacteria > Pseudomonadota > Gammaproteobacteria > Burkholderiales > Burkholderiaceae_C > Sphaerotilus. The sequence continues at coordinate 2,537 of JBDTQF010000120.1, read as the reverse complement.
GTGCTGGTCTGGCAGGACCTGATGTTCTCGAACATGGACTACCCGGAAGAGGACGCCGACTTCGCCGCGCTGGTCGACACCGAGGTCACCCAGCAGTTGCAGCGCCTGCATCGCCACCCGTCGCTGACTGTCCTGTGCGGCAACTCCGAACAGGAACAGCAGGCCGCGATGTGGGCCGCGCCGCGCGCGCTGTGGCAGCCGGCGCTGTTCCATCGGCGCCTGGCCGATCACTGTGCGCGGCTGGCACCGGAGGTTCCTTACTGGCCTTCGAGCGCGCACGGTGGCGCGTTCCCGTTCCGGCCCGACGCAGGCACCTGTTCGTACTACGGCGTGGGCGCCTACCTGCGGCCGTTGGACGATGCCCGCGGCAGCGGCGTGCGCTTCGCCAGCGAATGCCTGGCCATTGCCAACGTGCCGTCGGCAGCCACGCTGGCGCGCTCGCGCGGCAGCGATGAGGCGCATCCCTACCAGTCGCAGTGGCGCGCGGCCGAGCGTGATTTTCACGCCGTGCGCGACCACTACGTCGAGCAGTTCACCGGCCTGTCGGTGGTGCAACTGCAGGCCGATGACCCGGTACGGTGCCAGGCGCTTGGCCGCTGGGTCAGCGGCTACCTGATGGCTGAAACCTTTGCGCAGTGGCGCGCGCGGGGTTCGGTGTGCGGCGGCGGCCTGGTGTGGTTCCTGCGCGACCTGCAGCCCGGCGCCGGCTGGGGCCTGCTGGACGACCGCGGCACACCCAAGGCCGCCTGGCACCTGCTGCGGCGCGTGCTGCAGCCGGTGATGGTCGCCTTGCTGGACAGGGGCATGAACGGCATCGACATCGAGCTGGTCAATGAGCAGGGCGAGCCGGTCGATGCAACGCTCGAAGTGGACGCCTGGCACGCTGGGCGGGCCGTTGTTGCGCAGGTGCGCCGCGCATTGACGCTGCCACCGCGCAGTGCGCAGAGCCTGCCGCTGGTGGCCGAACTCGACGGCTTCATGGACCTGGGCCACGCCTACCGCTTCGGCCCGCCGCCCTGCGAGGTGCTGCTGGCGCGGCTGCGTGATCCGCAGGGCAACGTCATCGCCGAAGCGCTGCACCTGCCCAAGCACCTGGCCTTCGAGCGCCTGCCCGCCATCGGCCTGCAGGCGCAGTGCGAGCGCGCCGCGGATGGCCAGGCCTGGCTGGTGGTGTCGGCGCAGGCCTGCGCGGTGGGCGTGCACATCGAAGCCGACGCATGGATCCCGGACGATGACTTCTTTCACCTGGCGCCGGGTGAGTCGCGCCGCGTCGGCCTGCGGCCCGAGCCGGACCGGCCGGCCGGCGGCGGGCTCGAAGTGGCGGCGCTGAACACTACGCAACGCTGCATCGTCACGACTCCGCACCGATGAACCGCTACCTGCCCGAACCGTTGTACTTCGGCGAGCCGGCCTGCTTCGGCTGGCTGCACCGCGCCCAACGCGCCGCTGCGGGCTTGCCGGTGCTGATCTGCGGGCCGCTGGGCGCCGAAGACCTGTCGGCCCACACGCTGCTGCGCCAGGCCGCCGAGGCACTGGCGGCGAGGGGCCTGCCCTGCCTGCGGTTCGACCCGGCCGGCAGCGGCGATTCGGCGCCGCTCGAGCCCCAGACCGATGCCGTGGCCGCTGCGCTGGCCTCGCTGCATGCCGCCATCCAGGCGCTGCGCGCGGCCACCGGCGCACCGCGGGTGGCGCTGCTGGGCCTGGCGCTGGGCGCCACGCTGGCGGCGCTGGCGGCCAGCCGCCGCGAGGATGTGGCCGCCGTGGCCGCGTGGGTGCCGGTGGTGAGCGGGCGGGCGATGCTGCGCGAATGGAAGATGCTCGGTGCGGCCGGGTTGCCCAGCGTGCTGCATCCCGACGGCAGCCTGGAAAGCGGTGGCTTCCACTACAGCGCGGCCACCTGCGAGGCGTTGTCGGCGCTGTCGCTGCTGCTGCCGCTGGCGCGCCCGGCCGCGCGCATGCTGGTGATCGACCGCGCCGACCTGCCCGGCGCCGGGCCCTGGTGCCAGGCCCTGGCCAACAGCGGTGTGGCCCTTGATGAAGCAACGTTGCCGGGCTTCGAGGGGCTGATGGCTGTGCCGCATCTGGTGGTGCAGCCGCAGGCCATGCTCGACCGGGCGGTGGACTGGCTGCTGCAGGTCTCACAGCAATTGGCACCCGCTGCCGCACCGCTGCTGGCGCTGCCGCCGCCTGGCGTGATGGATTTGTGCGTGGACGGCCGCGCCGTGCGCGAGCGGGCCCTGCGGCTGGGGGGTGCAGGGCATGAGCCTGCCCTGTTCGCACTGCGAACCGACCGGGTCGGCGTCTCGAGCCTGGCCCCCCGCACAGCGGTGCTGATGCTCAACACCGGGGCGGAACGACGCATCGGCCCGCATGGCCAGTTCGTCGCCCTGGCGCGGCGCTGGGCCGCGCAGGGTTCACTGGTGTTGCGGCTCGACCTGGCCGGCCTGGGCGACAGCCCGGCCCGCGAAGGCGAATCCGCTCAGCAGGTGTACCCGGCCAAGGCGCTGGCGGACATGGCCTGTGCCGTGCGCTACCTG
>JBDTQF010000119.1:0-12089 GCA_039932275.1 Burkholderiales bacterium | reverse complement strand
GCGGGTGCTGTCGAGTTTCACGCCCTGGGACATTCCCATCGACGAGGAGGCCCGCTCGGGCACGTTGATCACTTTCGAGGAAGACGAGCAAATGGAACAAGCTGTCGTGTCGGGCATCGCCTTCAACCGCGATGAAGCCAAGATCACCGTGCTGGCCGTGCCGGACCGTCCGGGCATCGCCTCCCAGATCCTGGGCGCGGTGGCCGATGCCAACATCGAAGTGGATGTGGTGCTGCAGAACGTCTCGCATGGTGGCAAGACCGACTTTTCCTTCACCGTGCACCGCAACGACTACCAGCGCACGATCGACCTGCTCAAGGCCGAGGTGCTGCCCGCCCTGGGCTCGCCCGAGCTGGCCGGCGACCCCAAGATCTGCAAGGTCTCGATCGTCGGCATCGGCATGCGCTCGCATGTGGGCGTGGCCAGCAAGATGTTTCGTACCCTGGCCGATGAGGCCATCAACATCCAGATGATCACCACCAGCGAAATCAAGACCTCGGTGGTGATCGATGAAAAGTACATGGAACTGGCCGTGCGCGCGCTGCACAAGGCCTTCGACCTCGACCAGCCGTCGGCGGTCTGAGCCTCATTCCAAGGCTACAATCGCGCCCTTCGGAGACGTGACCGAGAGGCCGAAGGTGCTCCCCTGCTAAGGGAGTATGCGGTGATGAGCTGCATCAAGGGTTCGAATCCCTTCGTCTCCGCCAGTTAGCCGGAAGCCCGTCCTTGCGACGGGCTTTTTTCTTGACAGCTGCGTGTCGTGCCATCGTCCCGATGGTCACTTGGCCGGCTGGGCTGGCTTGTGGGTCAGCCAGGCGCGCTGCGTTGCCTTGGGTCTGTGAGGGGTGCCGTCAGGGGGCGGACCCGAACGCCAGGTAGGCCCGCACGAACGGCGGCTTGATGGCGGCCGCGGCCTTGAGCAAGTCGGCGTCCGATGCTTCACGCAGGGCCATCGACAGTCGGCTTAGCGCCGCGGTTTCGTCAGTCCTGGCCTGCGCCAGTTGATTCGAACGGGTCGGGGTCAGGCCATAGGTCGTGGGATCGAACGACATGATTTCGATGCGGCGCCACAGGGCCCGTGCTGCGGCGAAATCCACCTCGAACGCCGGGCGTCGAACGGCCGTGGCGTTGGCCAGCTTTTCCATGGCGGTGTGGTAGGCGGTGAACTCGTCCAGCGCATAGTCGATGCCCAGCCCCCGACGGGCCGCGAACAAGGTTTCACGCACATGTTCCAGGGCTTCGTGGGCCGCGTCCCAGCGAGCCTTCGATACCAGCTCATTCGCTTCGTCCAGCTGGGTTTTCACGGTGGCGAGGGCTTGAACCCACGTCGGTTGAGCCGGCACGGCCGCGGCCAGCGCCTGGCGCAGGGCGGGCCATTGTTCGCGCAGACGCCGCATTGCAGCTGAGGCCTTGGCTGCTGCCTCTTCGCTCTTGCCAGCACTGCCGGTCATGAACAGCACCGGGATGTAGAGGCCGTCGAAGGCCAGCATGGCCGATTGGGACGGCGCTGCCGCAGGCAGGGCCCACGCAATTGCGGGGGCCGCTGGCACGAGGGTGAGCATGAGGAGGTGGCGGCGGTGCATGGTGTCTCGGATCAGCGGTTGGCCATCGCCCCTGCCGGTGGTTACGGCAAGGGCGGCCGGCAGGGGCGTCGAAAGGGAGCGGGTCTCGTCAGGGCTCGAGCCCGGCACACGCATCGCGACGAGGCTGCATGAGCGGCTTGCCGCCACTTTTCTCGGCCCGTGCAGCCATCTGCTCGCGGTGCTGGTCCCTGTAGACCTTGCACTCGTCGTAGGTCTTCATGCCGCGCATGCGTTGACGGTGCTCGTCCCGTTCCTGCTGGGTCATGAGAGACCAGCCGGGGGTGTCTTTCGAACCCCAGCGCGCCGCGCGCCCCGGGCCCATGTGTGGGCCGGCACCGCCGCCGGGGCCGCTTGCGGCCGGACCGGGGCCTTGGCCGGGACCTAGGCCCGGTCCGGGGCCGGCTGGGCCTTGAGCCAGCGCCACGTTGGATGCCAGCGCCATCGCGGTTGCCATCAGGATCTGTCGGATGTTCTTCATGAGGTCACCTTGAGTCGTTGACACGGTGATGCATCTTGTACCTGATGGGGTATGAACGAATTGATCAAGCGCAAGGCAGGGGCGGGTGTGCGGTCGCAGCCCCGTCGGAGCTTTCAGAGGGGGGCGTTCTCAGCCATGCGATGCCATCGTGGTTGGATTGAGGCAGTTCGCCGGCCGCTCGTTGCGCAGCAAGTAGGCCGCCAGCGCATCGATGGCCAGCATCGACATGCCCAGCCGCGCGGTCTCGGTGGCGCTGCCGATGTGCGGCAGCAGCGTGGTGCGGGGCAGGGTGTGCCAGCGCGGGTCGATGCGGGGTTCGCTGGCATAGACGTCGAGGCCGGCGGCGCCGATGTGCCCGCTGGCGATGGCATCCAGCAGGGCGGGCTCATCCACCAGGTCGCCCCGCGCCACGTTCACGAACAGGGCGCCGGGTGGCAGCCCGGCCAGCCGCTCGCGGTTGACCGAGCCGCGCGTGCCCGGCGTTGAAGGTGCGCAGACGCAGAAGGCGTCGCTGGCGGCCATCAGCGCATTGAGCGTGGCATGGAAGGTGGCGCCCTGTGCCTGCGCGTGGGCCAGCGGCGAACGGTTGTGGTAGTGGATCACCATGCCGAAGCTGCGCGCCCGTGCGGCCAGGGCCTGGCCGATGCGGCCCATGCCGTAGATGCCCAGGCGCAGGCCGGTGAGCTGGCGGCCGAGGAAGCTGGTGGGTGTCCACGGGCCCCAGCCATGGCTGCGCAGCACCTGTTCAGCGTGGGTGGTCTGGCGCGCGGCGGCCAGGAGCAGGAACATCGCCGTCTCGGCTACCGCGTCGGTCAGTACGTCGGGGGTGTGGAAGACGGGCAGGCCCAGGTGGGTGGCGGCATCAAGGTCGATGTGGTCATGCCCGACGGAATGGGTCGCGATGGCGCGCACCGTAGCGGGCAGGCCCTGCAGGCAGGCGGCGTCCAGGCGCTCGGTGGGCATCACCAGCAGTGCCTGGTGGCCCTGGACCTGGTCGAGCAGGCAGTGACCGATGGGCAAGTCCTCGCGCCAGACGCTGAGGTCGAACAGCCGCGCGGCATGCGCCAGCGCAGCTGGCAGCAGCGGGCGGGTGATCAGCAGCCGAGGCCGGCCGGCAGGGGTGGGAAGGGTGGTCACGGTGCTCAGGATGGACATGTCGGCGTGAGCGGATTTTGCGGGAGCCCGCGGGAGCGACCGCGGGATCTGGCAGAATTCCGGCGGTTCTTGGGGTGGGCCGAATTCGACGGCGACTGCGCGCACCGCCAACAGTGAAGCCCTTGGGGTTCCGGTGCACCGGACTGCAAGGGCTTCGTCGCTTGTCGGTGCGTCAGCATGGTTTGGACGCTGGCCGGCAGGCCCCTGATGTGACGTTTGAGGTGGTGATGTCTGGACGTACGCTTTACGACAAGCTGTGGGACGAGCATGTGGTGCACACCGAGGAGGACGGCACCACGGTGCTGTACATCGATCGGCACCTGGTTCACGAGGTGACCAGCCCGCAAGCCTTTGAAGGCCTGCGCATTGCCGGGCGCAAGGTGTGGCGCACCAGTTCCATCGTCGCCACGGCGGACCACAACACGCCGACTACCGGCTGGGATGCCGGCTATGACGGCATTGCCGACCCGATCTCGAAGCAGCAGATCGTCACGCTGGACGCCAACATCAAGGCTTTCGGCGCAGCGGCTTACTTCCCGTTCCTGGACAAGCGCCAGGGCATCGTGCACGTGATCGGCCCCGAGCAAGGCGCCACGCTGCCGGGCATGACGGTGGTGTGCGGCGACAGCCACACCTCCACCCACGGTGCCTTCGGTTCGCTGGCCCATGGCATCGGCACCAGCGAGGTCGAGCATGTGATGGCCACGCAGACGCTGCTGGCCAAGAAGGCCAAGAATATGCTGGTACGGGTGGACGGCGCGCTGCCCAAGGGCTGCGGCGGCAAGGACATCGTGCTGGCCATCATCCGCAAGATCGGCACGGCCGGGGGCACCGGTTACACCATCGAGTTCGGCGGCAGTGCCATCCGCGCGCTGAGCATGGAAGGCCGCATGACGGTGTGCAACATGGCCATCGAAGCCGGCGCACGCGCCGGGCTGGTGGCAGTGGACGACAACACCATCAACTATGTGCGTGGCCGGCCGCTCAGCCCGAAGGGCGTCGAGTTCGATCAGGCCGCGGCCTACTGGCGCACGCTGCATTCCGACCTGGACGCGACCTTCGATGCCGTGGTGGAGATCGACGCCTCGAAGCTGGTGCCGCAGGTGACCTGGGGCACATCGCCCGAGATGGTGCTGTCCATCGACGAGCGTGTGCCGGACCCGGACAAGGAAAAGGACGCGACCAAGCGCGGCGCGATCGAGCGCGCGCTGGTGTACATGGGCCTGGAGCCCAACAAGCCGGTCAGCGACATCCTGCTCGACAAGGTGTTCATTGGCTCGTGCACCAACAGCCGCATCGAAGACATGCGCGAGGCGGCGGCGGTGGTCAAGCGCATCGGGGGGCGCATCGCCTCGAACATCAAGCTGGCCCTGGTGGTGCCGGGCTCCGGCCTGGTGAAGGTGCAGGCGGAACAGGAGGGCCTGGACAAGGTGTTCCTGGCCGCCGGCTTCGAATGGCGCGAGCCGGGATGTTCGATGTGCCTGGCCATGAACGCCGACCGGCTTGAACCCGGCGAGCGCTGTGCCTCGACCAGCAACCGCAATTTCGAAGGCCGGCAGGGCGCCGGTGGACGCACCCATCTGGTGAGCCCGGCCATGGCGGCTGCAGCGGCCATGAACGGCCATTTCGTCGACGTGCGGCGCATTGCCTGAAGGAGCTGAAGCGATGCAAGCCTTTACCGTGCACAAGGGTCTGGTGGCGCCGATGGATCGGGCCAATGTGGACACCGACGCCATCATCCCGAAGCAGTTCCTGAAGTCGATCCAGCGCACCGGCTTCGGTCCCAACCTGTTCGACGAGTGGCGCTATCTCGACCATGGCGAGCCGGGCCAGGACCCGGCCTCGCGCAAGCGCAACCCCGACTTCGTGTTGAACCAGCCGCGCTACCTGGGCGCCTCAGTGCTGCTGGCGCGCGAGAACTTCGGCTGCGGTTCCAGCCGGGAGCATGCGCCGTGGGCGCTGGAGCAGTTCGGCTTTCGCACGCTGATCGCGCCGAGCTATGCTGACATCTTCTTCAACAACTGCTTCAAGAACGGCATCCTGCCGATCCAGCTGGCCGAGCATGAGGTGAGCCGTTTGTTCGATGAGGTCAATGGCTTCGTCGGCTACCAGCTCATCATCGACCTGCCGCGGCAGGTGGTGGTCAAGCCCGATGGCAGCGAATTGCCGTTCGAGGTGCAGGCCTTCCGCAAGTACTGTCTGGTCAATGGTTTCGACGACATCGGCCTGACGCTGCGGCATGCCGACAAGATCAAGTCGTTCGAAGCCGAACGGCTGGCGCGCATGCCCTGGTTGGCCCAGCGCGTTCTTTGAAGCTGTTTACTCCACGTCCATAGGTTCCAGATGAAGATCGCAATCCTGCCGGGTGACGGCATCGGCCCTGAAATCATCGCGGAAGCGATCAAGGTCCTGAACCTGCTCGATCTGAGTTTCGAGACCGAGGAGGCCAAGGTCGGCGGCGCGGCCTACGAAGCGCACGGCCACCCGCTGCCCGAGGCGACGCTGAACCTGGCCAAAGCCGCCGACGCCATCCTGTTCGGCGCCGTCGGCGACTGGAAGTACGACACGCTCGACCGCCCACTGCGGCCGGAGCAGGCCATCCTCGGGCTGCGCAAGCACCTGGGGCTGTTTGCCAACCTCCGCCCGGCCATCTGTTACAAGGAACTGACCGATGCCTCCAGCCTGCGGCCCGAGTTGGTGGCGGGGCTGGACATTCTGATCATCCGCGAGTTGACCGGCGACATCTACTTTGGCCAGCCGCGCGGCCGCCGCACGTCGCCGGACGGCCTGTTCCCCGGTGCGGAGGAGGCCTTCGACACGATGCGCTACACGCGCCCCGAGATCGAGCGCATCGCGCACGTGGCGTTCCAGGCGGCGCGCAAGCGCGGCAAGCGGGTCACCAGTGTGGACAAGGCCAACGTGCTTGAAACCTTCCAGTTCTGGAAGGACGTGGTGACCGAGGTGCATGCGCAGTACCCCGACGTTGCCCTGGAGCACATGTACGTCGACAACGCGGCCATGCAGCTGGTCAAGGCGCCGAAGAAGTTCGACGTGATCGTCACCGGCAATATGTTCGGCGACATCCTGTCCGACGAGGCATCGATGCTGACGGGTTCGATCGGCATGCTGCCCTCGGCGTCGTTGGATGCCAACAACAAGGGCCTGTACGAGCCCAGCCACGGCAGCGCACCCGACATCGCGGGGCAGGGCATTGCCAATCCGCTGGCTACAATCTTGTCCGCTGCCATGATGCTCCGCTACTCCCTCAACCAGCCCGAAGCGGCCGACCGGATCGAGTCGGCTGTTCAGCATGTGCTGGCGTCGGGTCTGCGCACACCGGACATCTGGTCCGAAGGCACGCAGCGGGTGGGCACACGCGAGATGGGTGATGCCGTCTGCGCCGCGCTGACCGCAGGCACTGCGAAGAAAACCATTACCGGCTGAACGCCCCGGTTCGTCTCGCCCCACCCCGGTCTGGCGAACGAGCCGGGACCGAGACAAGCACAACTGCTTTTACTCTTCAAAACTGGGGCACTGACATGAAACTCGTGGGTTTGGTGGGCTGGCGCGGCATGGTGGGTTCCGTGCTCATGGATCGCATGCGCGAGGAGAACGACTTCGAAGCCATCGAGCCGGTCTTCTTCTCCACCAGTGACGCTGGCGGTACCGCGCCTGCGCAGGCCAAGAACGAAACGCGGCTGCTGGACGGCTACGACATCGCTGCGCTCAAGCGCTGCGACATCATCATCACGGCCCAGGGTGGCGAGTACACCAGCGAGGTGCACCCGAAACTGCGCGCAGCGGGCTGGCAGGGTCACTGGATCGACGCAGCCTCGTCGCTGCGCATGAAGGACGACGCCGTCATCGTGCTCGACCCGGTGAACCTGCCGGTGATCAAGGACGCGCTCCGGCGCGGTGGCCGCGATTGGATCGGCGGCAACTGCACAGTCAGCTGCATGCTGATGGGCGTGGGTGCGCTCTACAAGGCCGGGTTGGTCGAGTGGATGAGCACCATGACCTACCAGGCGGCTTCCGGCGGCGGTGCCCAGCACATGCGGGAATTGCTGACGCAGTACGGCGCGCTCAACGCCGAGGTGAAGGCACTTCTCGACGACCCGAAGAGCGCCATCCTGGAGATCGACCGCAAGATCATCGATAAGCAACGCGCTTTCACCGAGGCGGAGACGGCCCATTTCGGCGTGCCGCTGGGCGGCTCGCTCATTCCCTGGATCGACAAGGATCTGGGCAACGGCATGTCACGCGAGGAATGGAAGGGCATGGCCGAAACCAACAAGATCCTGGGTATCGGCGAAGGCTTCAGCCAGCCGGCCATCCCCGTGGACGGATTTTGTGTGCGCATCGGCGCCATGCGTTGCCACAGCCAGGCATTGACTTTCAAGCTGAAGAAGGATGTGCCTCTCGCGGATCTCGAAGCGATGATCGCGGCCGACAATCCCTGGGTGCAGGTGGTGCCCAATACCCGCGAGGCAACGATGCAGGATCTCACGCCGGTGGCCGCGACCGGCACTTTGAGAATACCGGTCGGGCGACTGCGTAAATTGGCGATGGGCCCGGAATATCTCGGCGCATTTACCGTCGGCGACCAGTTGCTGTGGGGCGCGGCAGAACCGCTGCGTCGCATGCTGGGCATCCTGCTTGAAAATTGAGCAACGCGACCGTCTGTACCCGTTGCCGTGGGGCAACGGGAATCCCTCGTTCGTGGAGGAACTGGCGGGATATGGAAATCATCAGCAAGTGCATGAGCTTGTCTTTGTATCTTCTTGATGTTATTGTCTTTTCGTGTTTTTCCGGGTACTCGGTAACCGGATGACTCTATCGGTATGCGGAATTGAAGGTTCCGCAGTACGGGAGACGCCTTGAAGATCGAAATGAAAAAGCGCTCGGTGCGCCACGCTCTGAATGAAATCGCGGCCGTGGCGGCACTCAGTACCGCCTTGATGACTGCGCCCAACGCCTGGGGCCTCGGTCTCGGGCGTTTGGCCGTGCAGTCAGCGCTGGGCGAGTCACTGCGGGCCGAGATTGAAGTCACCAGCCTCACGCCGGAGGAAGCTGCCAACTTGCGTGTGCGCGTGGCGCCGCCCGAGTCGTACCGCGTGGCCGGCATCGACTACAACGCCGTACTGCCGGCCACCGCGGTGACCTTGCAGCGCCACCCCGATGGCAGGGCGTTCCTGCGCATCGTCAGTGACCGCGCGGTGCAGGAGCCGTTTGTCGACCTGATTCTCGAACTCACGTGGTCCAGTGGCCGCTTGCTGCGCGAGTACACGCTGCTGTTCGACCCGCCGGGAAGCCGTACCCCTGCAGCGGCAACCACAGCACCCGTGGCAGCGGCGCCGGCGCCAGCGACACCCGCGGAACCGCCTGTTGCTGCACCGCCGGCGGCCGTCGCGATGCCGGCGCCCGCTGCAGTGGCGCCTCCTGCACCGGCCCCTGCGGCTGTCGCTGCGCCGGCCCCTGTGCAGCCCCAGTCCCCGGCTCGGACGGCTCAACCCACAGCCCCCGCCCGCGGCGCCGAAGCAGCAGCCAAAACCGACGGTGGCGAGTACAAGGTGCGCAGCGGCGACACGCTGTCGAAGATCGCTGCGCAGTATCAGAGCTCCGGGGTCTCGCTCGATCAGTTGCTGGTGGGCCTGTACCGCAGCAACAGCCAGGCCTTTATCGGCAACAACATGAATCTGCTGCGTTCCGGCGTCGTGCTGACGGTGCCGACGGCAGACCAGGCTGGTGCCATCGACAAGGCCGAGGCGCGCAAGATCATCCAGGCGCAGAGTGCCGATTTCAATGCCTACCGCCAGCGCCTGGCTACTGCCGTGCCTGCGGCGAGCGAGAAGGAAGCGTCGCGCCAGGCCACGGGCAAGGTTCAGACCGAGGTGCAGGACCGCAAGGAGGCCGCTGCGCCCACACCCGATCGCCTGACGCTGGACAAGGGTAAGGGCGCTTCGGCCACGGCCTCTGCGGCGGAAGACAAGCTCGCCAAGGAACGCGCGCAAAAGGAGGCCGCCGCCCGCGTGCAGGAGCTCTCACGCAACCTGGAAGACCTGAAGAAGCTCCAAGCCGCCTCGGCTGCGCAGGCCGCTTCGGCGGGCAAGCCATCTGCCCCGGCGGCTCCGGCCGTCGCGGCGGCCAAGCCGGTCGTGCCGGTGCCGGCTCCGACGCCATCGCCTGCACCCGCACCCGCACCCGCTGCCAGTGTGGCCGCGGCGCCGGTGCCCGCCAGCGCGCCTGCGGTGGCTGCGGCTCCGGCTGCGTCCGAGCCGATGGTTGCGGCCTCGGCAGCGAGCGAGACGGCCGTGGCAGCGGCTTCGGCGCCTCCCGTGGCGGCCGCCGCCTCGACTCCGCCGCCGGTGACGGCACCGCCAGTTGAAGAGCCGTCGCTGCTGGACAGCTTGTCCGACAACCCGCTGGTATTGCCGGGCGCCGGCCTGATCCTCGCCATCCTGGCCGGTTTCGGCTGGTACCGCCTGCGCAACCGCAACAAGGACGAAGCGGGGGTCACGTCGTTCCTCGAAAGCCGTCTGCAGCCCGACTCCTTCTTCGGCGCCAGTGGCGGTCAGCGGGTGGACACCCGCGATGCTGCCGGTACACCGTCGTCGATGAGCTATTCGCTCAGCCAGATCGACGCGATCGGCGATGTGGATCCGGTGGCCGAGGCCGATGTGTACCTGGCCTACGGCCGCGATCTGCAGGCGGAGGAAATCCTCAAGGAAGCCATGCGGGCCAATCCGGACCGCCTGGCCATCCGCACCAAGCTGCTGGAGGTCTACGCCAAGCGCCGCGATACCAAGGGCTTCGAGTTGTTGGCCGGTGAGCTGTACGGCCTGACGGGTGGCGCGGGCGACGACTGGGCCAAGGCCCAGGAACTCGGCCGCTCGATCGATCCGGACAACCCGCTGTACGAGCCGGGTGGTGCGCCGACGACCGGCGCCGCAGTGGGCGACGCGCTGGAGCCGCTGGGGGCCAGCACGATGCCGCAGTCGGTGGTGCCGTCGCCTTCGCGCTTCGAGGAGAGTGGTGAGGGTGACCTCGATTTCGGTGCCACGCCTTCGGGCTCGAATGTCGATCTGGATCTGGACATCTCCGTGCCGGGTCCGATGGACGAGCCGGCACGGGCCGCACCGTCGTTCAGTCTGAGCGAGCCGTCGATGTTCAGCGCCAGCCAGCCGGCCTCCGGACCGGTCTCGCTCGACACCGACAGTCGCAGCCTCGAGTTCGATCTGCAGGACCTGCCGCCCGTGGTGCCCCCACCGCCGGCCGGCAGCCCGTCGGTTGACCTGGGTGGTTTGTCGCTCGATCTGGACGGGCCCGCCAGCGGTCCCTCGACTGGCGTGGCTGATCTGGCCTCGGCACCGCTTGATTTGCCGCTGGAAGACGATGGGGCCGACCCGCTGGTGCGCAAGCTCGAACTGGCCGAGGAGTTCCGCCAGATCGGCGATCTGGAAGGCGCCCGCGACCTGCTGCTCGAGGTGATCGACAAGGCGGAAGGTTCCCTGCGTGCCAGGGCGCAGGGTCTGCTCGACAACCTGTCCTGAACGGGCTGGCCGGCAGTTGCGCCTAGCGCTGGGGCTCAGTTACCGGGGCGGCGCCTATCTCGGCTGGCAGAGCCAGCCGGATGGGCGCACTGTGCAGGATGCGCTCGAAGCCGCGCTGGCGCGGTTTGCCGCCGGCCCGGTGCGCTCTGTCTGCGCCGGGCGCACGGATGCCGGCGTGCATGCCCTGAACCAGGTTGTGCACCTCGACACGGCGCTGCAGCGCGATGTCTTCTCCTGGGTGCGGGGCGTCAACACCTACCTGCCGGCCGACATCGCGGTGCAGTGGTGCCGGCCGGTGGCTGACGATTTTCATGCGCGCAACCAGGCGCGCGGCCGGCGGTATGCCTACCTGCTGTTGGAATCGGCCGTGCGCCCGTCGGTGGAAGCGGGCTCGGCCGGCTGGGTGTTCCGCCCACTCGATGCGCAGGCCATGCGGCAGGCTGCCAGCCACCTGATCGGAACGCACGACTTTTCTGCCTTTCGTTCGTCGCAATGCCAGGCGCACTCGCCGGTGAAAGAAGTGCGCGAGATCACCATCCGCCGAGTCGGCGCGTATTGGCGCTTCGAGTTCGAGGCCTCCGCTTTCCTGCATCACATGGTGCGCAACCTGATGGGCTGCCTGTTGATGGTGGGCGCTGGCCGGCGGCCGTCGGCGTGGATGCAGGAAGTGCTGCTGTCGCGCAGCCGCCTTGCTGCGGCGCCTACCTTTGCCCCGGACGGGTTGTACTTCCTGGGGCCGCGCTACGATGAGATCCATGGCCTGCCCGTTCGTACGCCAGCCTTCGACTGGCTACCCGGCGCCAGCGAGACTGAAGCCTGAATCGATCACCGAGCTTGCGCCATGCCCGCCCGTACCCGCATCAAGATCTGTGGCCTGACCCGCGAAGAGGATGTGCATGCCGCCGTCGATGCGGGTGCCGATGCCATCGGCCTTGTCTTCTATTCGCGCAGTCCGCGCCATGTGAGCCTGGCCCGCGCCGTGCAATTGGCCAACCTGCTACCACCCTTCGTGACGCCGGTGGGTCTGTTCGTGAATGCAGCGGCCGCCGACGTCGAGGCGGCCGGCCGGGCCATCCCGAACCTGCTGCTGCAGTTCCATGGCGACGAAGTGGAGGCCGACTGCAGCCGCCACGGCCGGCCTTACCTGCGCGCCGCGCGCATCGGCGAGGGGTTCGATTTGTTAGACTTCGCCCGGCAATTCACCAGCGCACAGGCGCTGTTGCTCGACGCCCTGGTCGATGGCTACGGCGGTGGCGGAAAGGTTTTCGATTGGTCTGTCATTCCCGTCAACGTTCCCGTTCCGGTCGTTTTGTCTGGTGGGTT
>JBDTQF010000118.1:0-12094 GCA_039932275.1 Burkholderiales bacterium | reverse complement strand
TTCTTGAACAGGCAGCCCTTGCCCTCCATCACCGGCTTGCCCGCCAGCGGGCCGATGTCGCCCAGGCCCAGCACCGCGGTGCCGTTGGTGATAACACCCACCAGGTTACCGCGCGAGGTGTACTCAGCCGCCTTGCTTGGGTCGGCCTGGATCTCCAGGCAGGGATAAGCCACACCCGGTGAATACGCCAGCGACAGATCGCGCTGGTTCAGCAACGGCTTGAGCGGGGTGACGGCGATCTTGCCGCGCACCGGGGCCCGGTGGTATTCCAGCGCGGCGTCGCGCAGCGCCTGCTCGGCGCTCGACAGGCCAGCGGCCATGGTCATCTCCTCGGTCGGTTTCTTGGATGAAGGGGTCGACCGAGGGTAGCTTTCGGGCAGCACTGCGGCTCACGGGCTTCATGCAGTGCTTGGGCCGCGTCATGCACAAGCGGCATGACACGGCCACGCGGCGGGGCCGTCGCCCCGCCAGGGCGTGACAGGCGTCAGCCGGCCGCGCGACGCGCGAGGATCTCGAAGGCCGGCAGCGTCTTACCTTCCAGCACTTCCAGGAAGGCGCCACCGCCGGTGGAGATGTAGCCCACGTCCTTCTCGATGCCGTACTTGGCGATGGCAGCCAGCGTGTCACCGCCACCGGCGATGCTGAACGCGCTGCTCGCGGCAATCGCGCGGGCGATGGTCTCGGTGCCGTGGGCGAAGGCATCGAACTCAAACACGCCCACCGGGCCGTTCCAGACGATGGTGCCGGCGGCCTTGAGCTGCGCTGCCAGGATCTCGGCGGTCTTCGGGCCGATGTCCAGGATCAGGTCGTCATCGGCCACCTCATTGGCGGCCTTGACGGTGGCCGGCGCGTCGGCCGCGAAGGTCTTGGCCGTCACCACGTCCACCGGGATGGGCACCGCGGCGCCGCGCGCCTTCATCGCTTCGATCACCGCCTTGGCCTCGCCCAGCAGGCCGGGCTCGGCCAGGCTCTTGCCGATCTTCAGGCCAGCAGCGAGCAAAAAGGTGTTGGCGATGCCGCCGCCGACGATCAGGCCGTCGACGTTCTTGGCCAGGCTCTGCAGGATGGTCAGCTTGGTGCTCACCTTCGAGCCTGCCACGATGGCCAGCAACGGCCGCTTCGGGTTGGCCAGGGCCTTCGAGATGGCGTCGATCTCGGCCGCCAGCAGCGGGCCGGCGCAAGCCACCGGCGCAAACTGCGCGATGCCGTAGGTGGACGCCTCGGCACGGTGGGCCGTGCCGAAGGCGTCGTGCACGAATATGTCGCACAACGCGGCCATCTTGCGGGCCAGCGCCTCGTTGTTCTTCTTCTCGCCCTTGTTGAGCCGGCAGTTTTCCAGCATCACCACCTGGCCCGGCGCCACCTCGACGCCATCGACCCAGTTCGACACCAGCTTGACCTCGCGGCCCAGCAGTTCACCCAGGCGCGCAGCCACTGGCGCCAGCGAGTCCTCGGGCTTGAACTCGCCCTCGGTCGGGCGGCCGAGGTGCGACGTCACCATGACTGCTGCGCCGGCTTTCAGCGCCAGCTCGATACAGGGCACCGAGGCGCGGATGCGGGTGTCCTCGGTGATGCGGCCCGCGTCATCCTGCGGCACGTTGAGATCGGCGCGGATGAACACGCGCTTGCCGGCGACACGGCCTTGGGCCACCAGGTCGGAGAAACGAAGGACTTGCATAGGCATTCTTTGTGAGGAAGGGTCAGAAGGAAAAAACGAGGAAACAGCGGCCGGCGTTCACCACCCCAGACCCAGCTTGAGCGGCAGGTACACCGCGGTACCGATGACGATCGGCCCCAGCATGCCGCGGCGCACGGCGTACCAGGCCAGCGACGCCACGGCGGCCCACAAGCGGGCGTTGCGCAGGTCGGTGAGCAATTGCCCCTGCACCATCAGCACCTCCGGCAGCGCCACCGCCACCAAGGCCGCCAACGGTGCGTATTTCATCGCGCGGCGGCTCCAGCCCGGCAGGGGCAGCTCGCGCCGCGGCATCAGAAAGAAGGCCCGTGTGGCGAGCGTCACGAAGCCCAGGCCCAGGATGGCGAGCAAGACGGCGGTGTCGCTCAGGGCGTTGGTCACGGCGAGTCCCTTTCGGTGGTGGCATCGGCAGCCGGTCGGGCCGCGGCGCGGGTGGCTTCCATCGTCAGCCCGGCCGCCACTGCTGCGGCCATGGCCACGATGATGTGCAGCTTGTACGGCAGGCTGAAAGCAGCCAGCGCCGCCAGCAGCGCCACCGCCGCGCTCACCAGGCTGGCCCGGTCGGTCATCAGGGTGCACATCAAGCTTATCAGGGCCAGTACGCCGATGAAGCCCAGCCCCCAGTGGGTGGGCACCAGGTCGGCGAAAACAATGCCCACCAGCGTGCTGGCCTGCCACGCGACGCACAGGCACAACGATGTGCCCCAGAAGTAGCCCAGCTGTCCAGGACCTGGCTGGGCCTGCGGGTAGCGGCGCATGAACAACACGTACGACTGGTCGACCGCGAAGTACCCCAGCAGCGCACGCCGCAGCGGCGACAGGCCACCGAAGTACCAGCGCCATTGCAAGCTGAAGATCACGAAACGCAGGTTGATCACCAAGCCGGTCAGCAGTACCAGCCAGAGCGGCGCGCCGCTGGCAAACAGCGGCAGGGTGCCGAGTTGGGCGCCGCCGGAATAGACCACCAGGCTCATCAGCATGGCCAGCGGCACACCGAGCACCTTGACCATCGCCACACCCGTCACCAGGCCCCAGGCCATGCTGCCCGGTAGCTGCGGCAGCATCTCCCGCACGCCAAGGCGAAAGTCGGGGTCCTCGCGCCAGCGCTGCCACTGCGCGGGCAGCCGCCATCGGGAAGGCCGGGCATCGGAGGACATTCAAAATTGTCCCACCCGGGCAAATGAACCGTGGCGCCTCACGGGCAAGCGCCGCTTCGGCGGATGCCTCTGCGCGCATCGACGTCAATGCGTCGACTTGGCGGACGCCTTGCGTGTTGCCTTGTCGTCGCTGGGCGCTTCGGAGGCGGGGCTGCTCTCGCTCGGCGCCGCGCCCTTGCGCGGAATCACCGGCACGATGCCTTCGAGCTTGTTCTCGCGCATGTACTCGTCCATTTCGCGCCAACCCGCGAACACGGCCGCCTTGCTGGCCTTCGGGTTCAGCGTGTAGCAATCCTCGATGGCCCGCAGCGCCTGGCGGCAGGCACTGCCGACGGCCTTGCCTTCGGCTTCCTTGCGGGCGCTGACCGCCGAGCCGGGCTCGATGCCCAGCATGTCGCATCCCGCCAGCACGGCAGAACCGGCCAGGCCGGCGACAAGGATGAGGGCACGAACGGCAGACATGGGTGCAAGTGAAAAGGACTGTGCCAGCCTTATCGGTGGCAGCTTTGCCGACTTGAGCGTACACCGCAGCGGCGCTTGCTCAGCCGCCGTTCTCAGGCCGGCACGAGGCGGGTGCCGATGGGCACCGGGCTGGCGGCCAGGAAATCCCCCACCCCGATGCGCCGGCCGCCCGGCCGCTGCAGCTGGGTCAATGCCAGCGCCTGCTGGCCGCAGGCCACCACCAGGCCGGTCGGCCCGGCGGCCAGCACCTCGCCGGGCCGGCCCTGCAGCGCCAACACCTGTCCCGCCCAGGCCTTGACCGGCTGGCCGGTCAGCACAAAGTGCGCACCCGGGAACGGGTCGAAGGCGCGCAGGCGGCGCTCAATCAACTCGGCCGGCGCCTGCCAGTCGATCAGCGCTTCGGCCTTCTCGATCTTGCGGGCATAGGTCACACCGACCTCGGGCTGCGGCACCGGGGTGAGCTGGCCCGCGGCGGCCAACGCCAGCGCCTGCACGATGCACTGTGCGCCCTGTGCTGCCAGACGGTCGTGCAAGGCCGCGGTGGTGTCGTCGGGGTGCATGGCCTGCTGCGCCACCAGCAGCATGGCGCCGGTGTCGAGACCGGCGTCCATCTGCATGATGGTGATGCCGCTGTGTCCATCTCCCGCTTCGATGGCGCGGTGGATCGGCGCGGCACCGCGCCAGCGCGGCAGCAGCGAGGCATGGATGTTGAGGCAGCCCAGCCGTGGCAGGGCCAGCGTCCACGCCGGCAGGATGAGGCCGTAGGCAGCCACCACCAGCACATCGGGTGCAGCAGCCAGCAAGGCCTGGCGGGCCGCATCGGCCTCGTCCGGGAACTTGCCGTCCAGGCGCAGGCTGCGTGGCTGCACCACCGGCACAGCCAAAGCTTGTGCGACCTGCTTGACCGGCGAGGCCTGCAGCTTCATGCCGCGCCCGGCGGGGCGGTCGGGCTGGGTGAGCACCAGCGGGATGGTGTGGCCCGCGGCATGCACGGCCTGCAGCGCCGCGCTGGCGAACTCCGGCGTGCCGGCAAACGCCACCCTGAGCGGGGAGGCCGCGCCGCCAGGGCCGGCGGTCATCGGGTCGGTCACGGCTCAGGAAGGCTCGCGTTCGTCGTCGCGGGCACGCTTGAGCAGCTTGTTGCGGATGCGGTTGCGCTTGAGCGGCGACAGGTACTCGACGAACACCTTGCCCAGCAGGTGGTCCATCTCGTGCTGCACACACACCGACAGCAGGCCCTCGACCGCCAGCTCGCGGCGCTGGCCGTCACGATCGAGCGCCGCCACGGTGACCCGGGCATAGCGCTGCACGCGGTCGTAGACCTGCGGCACCGACAGGCAGCCTTCATCGCCCACCATCAGTTCGTCGCTGACCACCAGCAGTTCCGGGTTGATCAGCACCAGCGGCTCGTTGCGCTGCTCGGACACGTCGATCACCAGGACCCGCTCATGCACGTCCACCTGGGTGGCGGCCAAGCCGATGCCCTGCGCGTCGTACATGGTCTCGAACAGGTCGTCGACCAGCGCACGCACCCGTGCGTCGACCGTGTCGACAGGGCGGGCGACGGTGTGGAGCCGCGGATCGGGGTAACGCAGGATGGTGAGCTTGCTCATCGAACAGGGAAACGGGCTGAAGCGCGGTGGTCAGGACGGGGTGCAGCGAGGCCGCAGCATCCGCTTTTTCATTGCGGCATCAAGGGTTTATGGGCAGAATTTGCGGAATCAAATGAACATTATTGCGTGGCCCAGGCTGCTTTGCCGGATGCTTGCGGTCGTGCGCCTTGACGGCGTCTCCCGACCAGCCCGCCGCGCATCGCGCCGCCCAACATGATCAAGATGAAGCTGCGCTCCTTCTTCCCCACTTCAAGACCCCGCCGACCGGCCCATGCCGAATTGGCCGTGGGTCTGTGCGTTGCGGGCCTGATGGCACCGGCCGCCGCGGCCACTTTCCCGAATTATCCCGTCACGGACGCGCAGCGCAGCACGGCCCAGCAAGTCGCTGAGGCCGGTGTGCCTTTGTCGGACCTGGCCCCGGATGCACCCGACAGCTACACCATCAAGCGCGGTGACACGTTGTGGGACATCTCGAAGCTGTTCCTGCGCACCCCCTGGCGCTGGCCCGAGCTGTGGGGCATGAACAAGCAGGACATCAGCAATCCGCACCTGATCTACCCGGGCCAGCTGCTGGTGCTGGTCAAGAGCGGTGGCCGTGCGCGCCTGCAGTTCGGTCAAAGCCTGGGCCCGAAAGGCACCGTCAGGCTCTCGCCGCAGGCCCGCGCCAGCGGGCTCGATGCGGGGCCGCTTGCGGGCATCCCGCTGCACCTGATCCAGCCCTTCCTGACGGACGCCGTGGTGCTCGACACCAATGAGCTCGACAGCGCACCGCGCATCGTGGCCGGGCTGGATGGCCGCGTGCTGCTGGGCCGCGGCGACACGGCCTACGTGCGCGGCGACCTGGTGGAGCGGCGCGATTGGCGGGTGTTCCGTCAGCCCCGCCCATTGACCGATCCTGAGACGAAAGAGGTGCTGGGCTACGAGGCGGCTTTCGTCGGCAGTGCCCAGTACGCACGGCACGGCGCCGAACGCACGGGCCCGGACGGTGAACGCAGCATCGTTCCTGCCACCTTCACGCTGAACAGCTTGCGGCAGGAAGCCAACATCGGCGACCGGCTGATGCCCACGCCGGCCGCCGACAACGTGGCCTACGCGCCGCATGCCCCGGCCAAGGCCATCGCGGGCCGCATCATCTCGATCTACGGTGAGGGCCTGACGGCCGGCTTGAATCAGATCGTCGCCCTCAACCGCGGCAAGCGCGACGGCATGGAGCGCGGCCATGTGTTCGCCCTGCTGCGCGCGGGCGAACAGTTGCGCGACCGGACCAGCGCCGACCGCGCCACGCTGCAACTGCCCGACGAACGCCAGGGCCATCTATTCGTGTTCCAGGTGTTCGAGCGCGTGTCGTACGCACTGATCGTGGCCACCCAGGGGCCGGTGCGCGCGGGCGATCGCTTCATCCAGCCCTGACGCCCCCAGTGGCCGAGCCGCAGCCGCATTCGTACCAGCTCGCCGCGGCGCCCATCGGCCGCGATGAACTTGCCGCCTGGCTGCGGCTGCTGGAAACCCCTGGCATCGGCCGACTCAGTGCCCGGCGCCTGTTGGCGGCCTTCGGCAGCCCGCAGGCGGTGTTCGAGGCAACGCTGGGCGCGCGGCAGCAGGTGGTTGACGCAACCCAGGCGCACCAACTGGCGCTGATACCCACTGGGCTGGACGATCTGGTCGCACGCACCTGGCAATGGCTGCAGCACGATGCCGGGCACGCCCTGCTGACCCTGGGCGACCCGCTGTACCCGCCGGCCCTGCTGACACTGACGGACCCACCGCTGCTGATCTATTGCATTGGCCGACTTGACCGCCTGCTGGGGCTCTCGGTGGCCGTGGTGGGTAGCCGCAACCCGAGCGCGCAGGGCATCGAGAACGCCCGGCTGTTCAGCGCCGACCTGAGCCGCGCCGGCCTGGTGGTGGTTTCGGGCCTGGCGATGGGCATTGACGGTGCCGCCCATGACGGCGCACTGCAAGGCCCGGCCGGCACTATCGCCGTGGTGGGCACGGGCTTGGATCAGGTCTATCCGTCGCGCCACCGTGCGCTGGCGCAGCGCATCGCGGCAGACGGCCTGATCCTGAGCGAATTCGCCCTCGGCACCCCGCCGCTGTCGGCCAACTTCCCGCAACGCAACCGCGTGATTGCTGGGCTCACGCTCGGCACGCTGGTGGTCGAAGCGGCGCTGCGGTCGGGCTCGCTGATCACCGCGCGGCTGGCGAGCGAAAGCGGCCGCGAGGTGTTTGCCATTCCCGGCTCGATCCACGCACCGCAGTCGCGCGGTTGCCATGCCCTCATCAAACAAGGCGCCAAGCTGGTGGAGAGCACGCAGGACATCCTCGACGAACTGCTGCTGGACACTGGCCGCTACACGCGGGTTCATGTCGAGCCACCCGCGGCCACCTCATTGCGGCCCTTGCCGCACACAGATGACGAGCAGGACAGCGACCCGGTGCTGCGCGCCCTGGGCCATGGACCGGCCACCTTCGACACGTTGCAGCTGCGCACCGGTTGTTCGGCCTCCGATCTGAATGTGCAACTGCTGTCACTGGAATTGTCTGGTCGAATCGAGCGCTTGCCGGGACAGGTTTTTCAACGCCTGGTGCGAGCCTGATCCCACGGGCCGGGGGCCGTGCAGCGGCTATTCCCGTCTTTCCCTCAAGAGCCGCTCGGGTATAGTCAAAACATGTTCGACGTGCTCGTCTACCTCTACGAGAACTACTGGCGTCCGGACGCATGTCCTGACCATGATCAGCTGTCGAAGAAGCTCACTGCGGTCGGCTTCGAGAGCGAAGAAATCGAAGACGCCCTGAGCTGGCTGGATGGCTTGGCCGATGCGGCGCAGTCTCACCTCGGCACCCAAGGCGCGAAGTCGATGCGGGTGTATTCCCCGTTCGAACAAGAGCACCTGGGCGAGGCGTCGATCGGCTTCATCAGCTTCCTCGAATCTGCCGGCGTGCTGCCACCGGCCATGCGCGAGATCGTGGTCGACCGGGCCATGGCTTCGGCGGGTGGGCCGGTGCCGCTGGAAGACCTCAAGATCATCGTGTTGATGGTGTTCTGGAGCGTCGGTGAAGAACCCGATGCGTTGATCCTCGACGAGCTGTTCGTCGATGCCGATGACCGGCTGATCCATTAGCCGATCACGTCGATCGCCATGAACAAAGGGCGCCTCGGGCGCCCTTGTCGTTGGAGGGTGCAGCGCCGCTGCGCTGCTCAGTGCAGCAACCGGTCCGGGTCGGCGTCCAGCTTGGCCAACGCATCGCGGGTGGCGCGCACGGTGAGCGACTCTTCTTCGACCGGCACCAACAGCCCGGCCTGCAGGAAGGACGCCAATCGGTAGCGCTGGAACATGATGCCGCGGCCCTGCGGCGTCACGAACAGCAGCAGCTGCTTGTGCATGCCCTGCCAGGCCAGTTGCACCGGCTCGATCTTGTTGCGGTAGTCGAGCTTGAACCACGCCCCGACCTGCAGCTCGCCCACCCAGCCGATCATCGCCGGCGTGGGCATCGAGCCGCCTTCGGACACCACCTCCATGTCGTTGGACTCGAAGTCCGACAGATCGCGCACCATCGACTCGTCGATCTCCAGGTTCTCGATGTCGGGCAGCAGGTCTTCCAGCGTTTCGAGCTGCATCATCAGCTCTTCCAGCCGCTCGGTCGGGATGGTGGCAGTGCGGGCCGAGAACGCGGCGGCCAACGAGTTGTTGAGGGCCTGGATGTACTCGTCCTGCTTGGCCTGCGGCACCCCAGCCTTGCCCATGCCTTCACGCAACAGCTTGAGCAGCGGCGGCAGCCGCCGTATGGCTTCCGAACGCTCCTCGCGCGTGACCTTGGCACTGGCCATCCAGATCAGGTCGGCGGCAACGCGGTGCATCTTCTTGGTGGCATCGCTGGCCTGGCCGGCCTGCACGGCGGTGGTCGCGAGCACATCGGCCCAGACATGGAACAGGAAATCGCGCACGCCGTCGTGCACCGGCACCTGGTCGAGCATCTTGCGCATCTCAATGGTGTACTGAATGGCCAGCGCCTCGCGCTGCTCGATCTGCTGCGCCAGCGACACGCCCTTGCGGGACGCCGCATGGTCGTTCTTGAAGTAGTTTTCCAGGAAGCGCTCAAACTCGGTCAGCACCGTCTGGAACACCCGCCGGCCGGTGTCGGGGTAGGCTTCGACCACCTGCACAACGCGCTTGATTTCTTTTTCCAGCGGCTCGTTGATGCCCGCGCCCGAGCCGGCCTCGAAGCCCATCGCACAGGCGCCCATGCGGTCGATCAGCTTGCGCGCCGGGTGGTCGATGGTGGCGAAGAAGTCGGGCTCGGCGATCGCCACCCGCAGCACCGGCATCTGCAGCCGGGCGAACCACACGCGCACCGACGCCGGGATGCGTTCTTCGGTCAGCAAGCTCTGGAACATCAGCGCCACCACTTCGATGGTGGCCCGCTCCACCGGCGTGCTGGCCGCCTGCTTGAGGGCCTGCTTGCGCTGTTGCAGCTCCTGCAACAGCGCCGGGGTGCTCACCGCCACCGCGGCGCCGCCCGTCGCAGCTGCAGCGTCCGGCGCGCCCCCGGCCACGCCGGTGCGGCGGCCATCGAAGCGCTGCTGCATCGCAACCTGGGCCGCGTTGATGGCATTCTTCAGCCCCGGTGACGCGGCAGGATGGGGTTGCGCCACGGTGGAGCCGGCGAAATCAGCCACCTGGCGCGAGATCAGCCGGTTCAGGCGGCCCAGCACGGCTTCGGCATGCTCGGAGCCACGCATCATCCCGGGCGAGCGCGTCATCAGCCGTGTCTCTTCATGCACCATCGCGCGCGCGCCGCCGCCACGGCCCAGGGTGTCGGGCGCGGACGCGCCGCCCCAGCGGCTGGCCGGGGGCTGCGCGCTGGGCGGCAAACCGGCCATCACCGTGGGCGCGAACAGGTCGGGGTTGTTGCTGGGCAGCGGACCCTGCATCACGCCCCCCGGCGTCGGGTAGCGTTCACGCGGCTGGCCCGGCTTGGTGGCCGGCCCGGCAGCGGCTTCGGTGACGCCGTTGCCCGGACCGGTCGGCCGGTTCAACGGGGCCGCCTTCGTTTGCCCCGCGTCGCGGCTGCGGCGGATGAAAGGTCGCAGGTTGACCTCGGGGCACACCCCCTGAGTCATGAGCCAGCGGTTGGCCTCGTGGTAGCCCTCCTGGACCAGCGCGGCGAACTCGTCCTGCAGCACCTGCTGGGCGGTGCGCCAGTGGTCGAGGCTAAGGCCGGCACCGCGCCAGGCATCGACGACGGTGCGCGCCAGCACATGCGGGCGCAGCGCATCCTGTGTGTCAAGCTCATCGCGGCGCTCCAACGAACCGATGCGGTAACGCAGGTCGGAGAACTCCCAGGAGGCCTTGTCCATCAACGCCAGCGCGAGACGCGACGCAATGATCTCGATGTCGATGGTGTCGTCATCCACCAGCGCCAGCGGGCGCGCCTCGCGCAGCGGGCGCATCGGCGTGGTGCCACTGCCGTTGGCCGGCATGGCTGCCGCACGCACACCGGTGTTCAGCGCCTGCAGCCAGCCAGGCGCCAGGCGCGGCAGATCCATGGCCAGGTCGCGCCGCTTGCCCAATTGATCCGGCGTAGTGGTCTGCGAAATCAGGTCACGGGCACGGTTGGCCACCACCTGCACGACGCGCGGTAGTTCTCGCAGAACCATCTCGAGGTACACCCGGCGGGCCTGGGCGGCCAGAGCCGGGGAAGGGGCGGCGGTCGCCATGGCGGCAGGCAGATGCTAAGAATGGCTGTGGCTGACTCTACACCAGGGTCAGGCCAGCGCCGCCACTCATGCCGCCGGCCTCATACCACCGCGCCGGCGTGCGGATCGTTGGGATCGTGATCCTTGCGCGCCCCAGCCACCAGGTCTTCGCGCTTGACGCCCAGCCACATCGCGATGGCCGCGGCCACGAACACCGATGAGTAGATGCCGAACAGGATGCCGATGGTCAGCGCCAGCGCGAAGTAGTGCAGCGTCGGCCCGCCGAACACCAGCATGGCCAGCACCATCATCTGGGTCGAGCCGTGGGTGATGATGGTGCGGCTCATCGTCGAGGTGATGGCGTGATCGATGACCTCGGTCGTGGTCATCTTGCGGTACCTGCGGAAGGCCTCGCGGATCCGGTCGAAGATCACCACCGACTCATTGACCGAGTAGCCGAGCACCGCCAGCACCGCGGCCAGCACCGCGAGGTTGAACTCCCACTGGAAGAAGGCAAAGAAGCCCAGGATGATGATCACGTCGTGCAGGTTGGCCACGATGGCCGCCACCGCGAACTTCCACTCGAAGCGGAAGGCCAGGTAGATCATGATGCCCGCCACCACGAAGGCCAGCGCCTTGGCGCCGTCCTGCGCCAGCTCCTTGCCCACCTGCGGGCCCACCACCTCGCTGCGAGACAGCGTCACCGGCTCGGCGCCGGCGGCCTGGCAGGCCTGCCGACTGATGCCGGCGCCTTTGGCGTCCACCGCGTCGTGACGCACCACCTCACCTTTCTCGGCCGCACACAGCTGTGCAAAGACCCGGTCAACCACCTCGGTCTGCTTGATGTCGGAGCGCAGCGGCAGGCGGATCAGCACGTCGCGCGAGCTGCCGAACTTCTGCACCTGGACCTCACCGAACTTCATCGCCTCGACGGTCTCGCGCACCCGGCCGACGTCGGCACTCTGCGCATAGGCCACCTCGATTACCGAGCCGCCGGTGAACTCGATCGACAGGTGCAGGCCGCGCGTGACCAGGAAGAACACGGCCGCGAAGAAGGTCAACGCCGAGATCGCGTTGAACACCAACGCATGCCGCATGAACGGGATGTCGCGGCGGATACGAAAGAATTCCATGGCGTCGCCTCCTCAGGCCTTGGGCTGTACTGACGTGCCGGCCACTGCCGCCGGCGGTTTCCAGACCTGGCCGATCGAGACGCTTTGCAGCTTCTTCTTGCGGCCATACCACAGGTTGACCAGCCCGCGCGAGAAGAACACCGCCGAGAACATCGACGTCAGGATGCCCAGGCAGTGCACCACCGCAAAACCGCGCACCGGCCCAGAGCCGAAAGCCAGCAAGGCGATGCCGGCGATCAGCGTGGTGACGTTGGAGTCGATGATGGTGGCGAAGGCGCGTTCGTAGCCGACATGGATGGCGGTCTGCGGCGCGCTGCCGTTGCGCAGCTCTTCTC
>JBDTQF010000117.1:0-12128 GCA_039932275.1 Burkholderiales bacterium | reverse complement strand
GCGGTTCCGCGCCCTGGCCGCGCACGACCCGCAGGCCGGTTTCGCGGTGGGTTGGCTCAGCGCCCGGCATGACGACGCGGTGCGCGACTGCGTGGCCGCGCTCGGCCGCTTCGAACCGGTGCGGGCGCCGCGCCGGCGCGACTGACGTCGCGTCCACCCCCCCGGTGCTGTGCGGCAAACCCGCTCGGCAGCGCTACAACCGTCCGACGGCGAGAATGCATGGGTCCATCCATTCCCAGGAACCCACCTCGACCACCCGGCCTGCCGCCGGCGGCGAGGCTTTTCGCGCATGTCCCGTTCGTACTACCGCCTGGCCCTGGTGCTGGGCCTGATCTCGGCCACCGGCCCCTTTGCCATCGACATGTACCTGCCGGCGCTGCCGGCCATCGCGGCCGACCTGCACGCCAGCCCCGCGGCGGTGCAGATGAGCCTGATGGTGTTCTTCATCGCCAGCGGGTCGTCGCAGTTGCTGTGGGGGCCGGCGGCGGATGTGTTTGGCCGCAAGGCGCCGCTGTACGCCGGGCTGGTGCTGTACTGCATCGGCGGCATCGGCTGCGCGCTGGCCGGCAACATCACCGCCCTGGTGGGTTGGCGCTTCGTGCAGGGCGTGGGCTCGGCGGCCGGCATGTCGGTGCCGCGGGCGGTGGTGCGCGATCTGTACACCGGCCATGAGGCGGCCCGGCTGATGTCGCTGCTGATGCTGGTGTTCAGCGTCGCGCCCATCCTGGCGCCGATGGTGGGCAGCCTGCTGGTCGAGTTCTCGGGCTGGCGCACGGTGTTCTGGCTGGTCACCGGCGTTGGGCTCATCGCGCTGGCCATTGCAGTGTGGGCGCTGGACGAAACCCGCTCGCCCGCGCAGCGCACCCAGGCCAGCCTGGGCCATGTGCTGGCGGCCTACGCCACGCTGCTGCGCGACCGCCACTTCCTGGGCGTGAGCTTCATCGGCGCCTTTGGCATCAGCACCTTCTTCGTATACCTGGCCAACTCCTCCTTCGTGCTGATCGAGCACTTCGGCCTGTCCACGCGGGGCTACGCGGTGGCCTTCGCAGCCAACGCGGCCTGCTTCATCGGCGCCGCGCAATTCAACGGCCACCTGGGCCAGCGTCTGGGTCTGGCGCGCCTGGTGCGCTGGGGCATCGCCGGCTGCGCCGGGATGATGGTGGTGCTGTGCCTGCTGGTGCTGGCGGGGGTGGACAACGTGGCGCTGATGATCGGCCTGATGTCGCTGGGCTTCGGCTGCCTGGGCGTGGTGGTGCCCACCTCGGCCGTGCTGGCATTGGAAGCCCATGGCGCACGCGCCGGCACCGCGGCGGCGCTGCTGGGCATGCTGCAGCTGCTGACCGGGGCGGCGGTGATCGCCGTCGTCGGCCTGTTCCTCGACGGCTCCGCGGTGCCAATGGCCGCCGGCATGGCGGCAACCTCGGGCACCGCCTTCGTCCTGGCCTGGCGCACGCTGCGGCCGCGCGTGGCGGCCGCCCTGGCCAGTTGACATGCATCCAGCCGGTCCCATCAGATGGTGGATGCGCTACTGGCATGCGCACCTGCGGCTGCTGCTGGCGGTGGTGATCGGCACCGCGGTGTTCGCAGCCCTGCGGTGGACGTGGGACGGCACGGCGGTGACCCGCTCGCTGCTGGCCTGGAACGCCGGTGTGCTGTCCTACCTGGTGCTGGCCGGCACCACCATGGCCCGCTCGAACCAGGCGCACATGCGCTGGCGTGCCAGCCTGGAGGACGAGGGCCGCTGGCTGGCACTGGCGCTGGTGCTGCTGGGTGTGGTGGCGTCGCTGGTGGCCATCGCCCTGCAGCTGACGGTGGCCCGAGGGCTGCCGCCGGCCGAACGCTTCAGCCACATCGGCCTGGCCGGGTTGACGGTGTTGACCAGCTGGGCGGTGATGCAGACCATGTTCGCCATCCGTTACGCGCATGAGTTCTACCGTGGCAAGGTCGCGGTGGGCGGCCTGGAATTTCCCGGCAACCAGGAGCCGGACTATCTCGACTTCCTCTATGTGGCCTGCATCATCGGCACGTCGGGGCAGACCGCCGACGTGGCGTTCTCGAGCCGCCTGATGCGCCGATTCGGCATGGTGCATTGCGTGCTGGCGTTCTTCTTCAACACCACCATCCTGGCCCTCACCATCAACGTGGCGGCCTCGCTGGTCTGAGGTCGACGCCTTGCCGATGAGGCCCGCGCTAAAGTGACCGTCCTCGTTCCCTCTGCTGCGACCCCATGAGCGACTTCCCGACCGACATCTACACCGAGCCCAGCGGCGTCGACCTCGACACACTGGCCAACCTGGGCCCGCTGCGCGGCATGGCCGGCATCTGGCAGGGCATCCGTGGGCTGGACGTGAAGCCCAAGGCTGAGGGTGCGAAGAAGCAGGCCTATGTGGAGCGCATCGAGCTACAACCGGTCGACCCCACCACCAACGGGCCACAGCTGCTGTACGGGCTGCGTTACCACACGCATGTCACCAAGCCGGACCAGGTCAAGACCTACCACGAGCAGGTGGGCTACTGGCTGTGGGAGCCGGCCAACGGCACCATCATCCACACGCTGACCATCCCGCGCGGCCAGGTGGCGATGGCGGCAGGGCAGGCGGCGACTGACGCCACCTCGTTCGAGCTGGTGGCCACGCAGGGGCTCGAGACCTGGGGCATCTGCTCGGCGCCGTTCCTGCAGCATGCCTTCCGCACCACCGAGTTCCGCATCAAGGTGACGATCAACCCCGACGGCACCTGGTCGTATGACGAAGACACGGTGCTGCAGATCCGCGGCCAGGCCGAGCCCTTCCACCACACCGACCGCAACACGCTGACGAAGATCGGCGAGCCCACGCCCAACCCGCTGGCGCGGCGCTGAGGTCGGACGGCCTTGCGCTCGCCGAACGACCGCATCCTGCCGTTGGTGGTGGCGTGCCCGCTGTTCTTGCAGAACCTCGACACCTCGGTGATGACCACCGCGCTGCCGGTCATGTCGACGGCGTTGCGGGTGCCGGTGCTCGACCTCAACCTGGCCATCACCGCCTACCTGCTGAGCCTGGCGGTGTTCCTGCCGGTGAGCGGCTGGCTGGCCGACCGCTTCGGCGCCAAGCGGGTGTTCTGTGCCGCCATCGTGCTGTTCGCACTGGGCTCGGCGCTGTGCGGCTCGGCGAACACGTTGCCGCAGCTGGTGCTGTTCCGCATCGTGCAGGGCGTGGGCGGGGCGATGATGGTGCCGGTGGGCCGGTTGATCCTGCTGCGCAGCGTGCCGGCCAACGAGATGATGCGCGCCATGGTGTGGTTCACCATCCCGCCGGTGATCGGCCGGCTGCTCGGGCCGCTGGCCGGCGGGGTGATCGTGTCGGTAACGTCGTGGCAGTGGATCTTCCTGGTCAACATTCCGTTCGGCCTGCTCGGCCTGGCGCTGGCGCTGCGCTATGTCGATGCCGACCCGCCGGCGGCTGAGGCGGCCCGGCCGCAACCCTTCGACCTGCTGGGCTTCCTGCTGCTCGCTTGCGGCCTGAGCGGCGTGCTGTGCGCGGTCGAGACCGCCGGCAAGGCGCTGGTGCCGGCCGCCGTGACGTGGACGGTGGGCCTGGCCGGCGCGGCGGCGCTGGGCGGCTACCTGCGCCACAGCCGGCGGCGCGCCGAGCCGCTGATCGACCTGGGCATCCTGCGCCATCCCACCTACCGGGCCTCGGTGCTGGGCGGCACGCCGCTGCGCATCGCGCTGGGGGCCGCGCCCTTCCTGCTGCCGCTGTTGCTGCAGCTGGGTTTCGGGCTCACGCCGCTGCAGTCGGGCCTGTTGACCATGGCCACCGCGATCGGCTCGCTGGGCACGCGGGCGGTGGTGGTGCGTGCGATCCGCCGGTTCGGTTTCCGCACACTGCTGATGGGTTCCACGTTGCTGGCGGCGCTGTTCATGGCCGGCTATGGTCTGTTCACGCCGGCAACACCGCACCCGCTGATGTTCGGCGTGATGGTGCTGGGCGGGCTGTTCAGCGCGATGGCGCTGGTGTCGCTGGCCACCCTCGGCTACAGCGAGATCCCGCCGCAGCGCATGAGCCACGCGACGGCGCTGACGAACATCGCCCAGCAGCTTTCCATCAGCGCCGGCGTGGTGATGGGCGCCTCGCTGCTCACCCTGGCCAGCGTGGCGCGCGGCGGCCAGGCGCATGCGCTGCAGGCATCCGACTTCAACATCGCCTTCCTCGTCATCGGCGCGTTGACACTGATCTCGGCCGCGGCGTTTTCGCGCCTGCGCGACGAGCATGGTGAGGCGCTGCGCGGCCGATGAGCCCGAGCATGTGCACCGGGTCATACTGCGTGCCCCCATGACCGCCCTGCAACCACAACGACGCCGCACCATGTCCAACGCCGACACCATCACCCGCTTCATCGCCGCCTGGGAACGGCTCGACATCGACGGCATCTTGTCATTCTTCGCCGAGGGCGCGACGTACCACAACGTGCCGATGGCGCCGCTGGTGGGCCATGGGCCGATTCGCGGTTTTGTGGCGCAGTTCCTGGGCGGCGCGGTCAGCGCCGCGTTCGAGGTGCGCAACAGCGCCGAGACGGCTCAGGGCGTGGTGCTGAACGAACGCATCGATCGCTTCGTGATGAAGGACGGCCGGCAGCTCGCCATCCCCGTGATGGGTGTCTTCGAACTGGCCGACGGCAAGATCACCGCCTGGCGCGACTACTTCGACATGAAGGCCATCTCGCCGGCCTGAGAGCCTGAGAGCCTGAGCGCAGCGACGCGTTCGGTTCAGGGCTGGCCGGCCGCGCTGCGGCCACGGGCGAACAGCGCCTGCTGGTGCTGGGCCATGTCGTCGGGCTTGAGTCGTGTGTTGGCTTCGCCAGAGCGCCGCGCTTCCAGCGCCATTGCGTCGCCAAACGGCAGCGCGAAACCGTCGTCGATCAGCCGCTTGTAGGCCGTCAGCATGTGCGGCGCCACCGACAGCATGTCGAGCGCGAGCTGGCGCGCCTGTGGCAGCAGTTCGTCCGGCGCGACCACGCGGTTGACCAGGCCCCATTGCGCGGCCTGCTCTGCGCCCAGGTAGTTGCCGGTGAGTGAGAGCTCCTTGGCGCGCGAGATGCCGATGGCGCGGCTGAGCCGCTGCGACAGGCCCCAGCCAGGCATCACACCGATGCGGGCATGGGTGTCGGCGAAGCGCGCGGATGTGCTGGCCAGCAGCACATCGCAGGCCAGCGCCAGCTCGAAGCCGCCGGTCACCGCCACGCCGTTGATGGCGCCGATCACCGGGCCGGTGAAGCGCGCCAGCGCGGCCACCGGATCGGCCACGGCGTCGCTGCCGGCCAACCCCAACGTGGCCAGCTCCTTCACATCGATACCGGCGCTGAAGGCGCGGCCCTGGCCGGTAAGGATCAGCACGCGGACGGCCGAGTCGGTGGCGAGCGCGTCGATCGCCGCGGCCAGTTCGGCGCGCAACCGGCGCGACAGTGCGTTCATGGCGTCCGGCCGGTTCAGCGTGACGACGGCGTAGCCGGGTTCGCAACGTTCGACCAGGACGAGTGGGGCGGAGGCGTCGGGCGTGTCAGTCATTCGTCCATTCTGGCAGCCCCACGCCGGGTCCGGCGCGGGGCAGGGCGCTGCGCTATGCTGCGCGGCTTGCCTGTTGGCCCGACCATTGACATCGACCCGAGAACTGCCATGCAACTCAGCAACCAGCAGACGCTGCCCGTGAACCAGGCCCAGGCCTGGGAGGCCCTGAACGACACCTCGTTGCTGCAGGCCGCCATCCCCGGCTGCGAGTCGCTCACCGCCATCGGTGAGAACGAGTACGAGATGGCGGTGGTGGCCGCCATCGGGCCGGTGAAGGCCAAGTTCAAGGGCAAGATGAAGCTGGTCGACTTGGTGCCCCCCACCTCGTACACCATCCACTTCGAAGGCCAGGGTGGTGCGGCCGGCCACGGCAAGGGCAGCGCCGAAGTAAGGCTCGAAGCGGCGGGCGACACCGAGACCGTGCTGCACTACACCGCACAGGCGTCGGTGGGCGGCAAGATCGCGCAGATCGGCTCGCGCCTGATCGACATGGCCGCGGCCAAGCTGGCTGGCGAGTTCTTCGAGAAGTTCACCGCGGCACTCGTGGCGCGCCACGCGCCGCCTCCTGCCGAAGGGGAAGGCGAGGGCGAGACCGCCGAGAAGAAGGGCTGGCTGGGCCGCGTGTTCGGCAAGAAGGACGGCGAGGCGAGCGGCGGCTGAGCCGGGCGCGGCGTCAGGCGGTGGTCGGCACGACCGGCTTCTTCTGCGTCAGTGTCACGCCGTTGCGCACGGCAATGACCTCGGCCACGATGGACACCGCGATCTCGGCCGGTGTGCGGCTGCCCAGGTCGAGCCCGATCGGGCCGTGCAGCAGCCCGATCTCGGCCGGCGTCAGGTCGAACAGCGCCAGGCGCTCCTTGCGCTTGGCGGTGTTGGCGCGCGAGCCCAGTGCGCCCACGTAGAAGGCTGGCGACTTCAGCGCCTCCAGCAGCGCCATGTCGTCGAGCTTGGGGTCGTGGGTCACGGCCACCACGGCGCTGTGCGGGTCAAGGTTGAGCTGCGTCACCAGGTCGTCGGGCATCTCTTTCGAGAAGCGCGTGCCGGGCACGTCCCAGGTGAGGTGGTACTCCTCGCGCGGGTCGCAGCAGATGACCTCGAAGTCGAGCGCCTGCGCCATCTGCGCCAGCACGCGCGACAACTGCCCGGCCCCGATGATCAGCATGCGCCAGCGCGGCCCGAACAGCGCGCGCAAGGTGCGGCCGTCAAACGTGAAGGCCTCGCCGCGGCTGGCGCCTTCCACCGTGACGGCGCCGGTGTCGAGGTCGAGCCGCCGCGCCACCAGCTCATGCCGCTGGGTGCGGGCCAGCACCTCGTCGATCCAGTGTGCGTCCTGCAGCGGCTCCTGCACCAGCCGCAGGTTGCCGCCGCAGGGCAGCCCGAAACGCGCCGCTTCCTCCTTGCTGACGCCGTAGTGGATCAGGCTCGGCGTGGCCACGCGCTCGCCGTGGCGCACCCGGTCGATCAAGTCGTCCTCGACGCAGCCGCCCGACACCGAGCCCACCACCAGGCCGTCGCCGCGCATCGCCAGCAGGGCGCCTGGTGGGCGCGGTGCCGAGCCCCAGGTTTCGAGCACGGTGACCAGCCACACGGCATGGCCTTGGGCATGCCAGTCGCGGGCCTGCGTGAGCACTTGGAGGTCGAGGTTGTCCATGGATGGGAGAGGCAGGAAGGGCTGGGCATCCTACTGCCATGGGCCCGGCTGCAACGCCGGTGGTGGCTTGCCGGCAAGCCTGTATCGAACCGGCTAGGATGGCGGGATCGGTCGATCGGTAGGGCCAAACCGGCAACGATCCGTACCATGAACCAGAGTCAAGAGGGACCTTGTGACGACATTGAGCTTTTCTCTCAACGGGGCGCCCGTGCGGGCGGAGGTGGAACCCCGCACGCTGCTCGTGGAACTGATCCGCGGCCAGGGCCTGACCGGCACCCACGTGGGTTGCGACACCAGCCAATGCGGCGCCTGCACGGTGCTGGTCGATGGCCAGGCCGTCAAGAGCTGCACCATGCTCGCGGTCCAGGCCGAAGGCAAGGCCATCACTACCATCGAGGGCCTGAGCCGCGACGGCCAGCTCTCGCCGGTGCAGGACGCCTTCATCGCCTGCCACGGCCTGCAATGCGGTTTCTGCACCCCCGGCATGATCATGGCGGCCAGCTGCCTGTTGGCCGAGAAGCCGCAGCCCAGCGAGGCCGAGATCGTGCACGCGCTTGAAGGCAACCTGTGCCGCTGCACCGGCTACGTCAACATCGTGGCCTCGGTGCAGTTGGCCGCCAAGACCATCGCCGGAGGTGCCGCATGAGCGCTGTAGCGAACGACAACGCACGCTTCGGCAGTGGCCAGCAGGTGCGCCGGGTCGAAGACCCGCTGCTGGTGTTGGGCCGTGGCCAGTACGCCGACGATGTCTCGGTGGCCGGCCAACTGCACCTGATGGTGGTGCGCGCCACCTATGCGCATGCGCGCATCGTCTCGATCGACACCGCGGCGGCGCTCGCCATTCCCGGCGTGGTGGCGGTGTACACCGGCGCCGACCTGGTCGCGGCCGGTGTGCAGTCGATGGCCACCGCCACGAACTTCGTGCGGCCGGACGGCAAGCCGGCGGCCTCGGCGCCGCGCCACGCGCTCACGCTCGACCGGGTGCGCTTCGTCGGCGAGGGTGTGGCCGCCGTGGTGGCTGAAAGCCGCGAGGCCGCCCGTGCCGGCGTCGAAGCCGTGTGGGTGGACTATGAAGAGCTGCCTTGCGTGACCGACCCGTTCGACGCCACCGCGCTCGGCGCGCCGGCGTTGTGCGACGCGGCGCCGGACAACGTCGCCGCTGCCATGCGCCACGGCGACGCGGCCGCCGCGCAGACGGCCTTCGATCGTGCGGCGCACCACATCACGCTGGAGCTGGTGAATCAGCGTCTGGCAGCCAACCCGATGGAGCCGCGCAGCACCCAGGCCGAGTTCGACCCAGCCAGCGGCCGCCTGACGATGCGCACCGCCAACCAGATGCCTACCGCGGTCATGGGCGCGCTGCAGGCCGCGCTGGGCATGCCGAAGGGATCCGTGCGCGTGGTGGTGGGCGACATCGGCGGCGGCTTCGGCATGAAGGCCGGGCTGTACCCCGAAGACCTGGTCACCGCCTTTGCTGCGAAGGCTTTGCAGCGGCCGGTGAAGTGGACGGCCGAGCGCATCGACGAATTCCTCGCCGCCGTGCCTGGCCGCGACCTGGTGAGCCGCGCCGAGCTGGCGCTGGACGCCAACGGCAAGGTGCTGGCACTGCGCGTGCGCTCGCTGGCCAACGTGGGCGCGTACGGGCTGATGTCCGGCGTGGCCATCGGGCTGATGATCGGGCCGTGGGTCTCGACCAGCATCTATCACATCCCCGTCATCGATCACAACCTCACCGCGGTGCTGACCAACACCACGCCGGTGGGCGCATACCGCGGTGCCGGCCGGCCCGAGGCCATCTACGTGATCGAGCGGCTGATGGATGCAGCCGCCCGCGAGATGAAGCTCGACCCGGCCGAGCTGCGCCGCCGCAACATGATCCGCCCCGAGCAGATGCCGTACACCAACCCGATGAAGCAGGTGTACGACTGCGGGCAGTTCGAGCGCATGCTCGACCAGGGGCTGGCGCTGGCCGACTGGAACGGGTTTGCTGCCCGCCGCGCGGCCAGCGAAGCGCGCGGCAAGCTGCGCGGCCGCGGCATCGCCACCTTCCTCGAATGGACCAGCGGCAACTCGTTCACCGAGCGGGTCACCGTCAACGTCACACCGGACGGCTTCATCGAGATCTTCTCGGCCACGCAGGCCATGGGGCAGGGCATCTGCACCAGCTATGCGCAGCTGGCGGTGGACGTGTTCGGCGTGCCCATCGACCGCATCCGCATCCTGCAGGGCGACACCGACCGCGGCCAGGGCTTCGGCAGTGGCGGCTCGCGCTCGCTGTTCACCGGTGGCACCGCCGTGCAGGTGGCGTCGCAGCAGACCGTCGAGCAGGGCAAGGAGCTGGCCGCCGAGGCGCTGGAAGCGCCGGTGGCCGACATCGAGTACCAGGCCGGCCGCTTCAGCGTGGCCGGCACCGACCTGGGCATCGACCTGTTCGAGCTGGCCGGTCGGCAGGCCGAGCGCAAGATCTTCGTCGATGCCAAAGCCACGGTCGATGGGCCGAGCTGGCCCAACGGCTGCCACATCACCGAGGTCGAGATCGACCCGCTGACGGGTGCGGTGGACGTGGTGGCCTACGCCTCGATCAACGACATCGGCCGTGTCGTCAGCCCGGCCATCGTGAAGGGCCAGGTCGAAGGCGGCGCGGTGCAGGGCATCGGCCAGGCGCTGTGCGAGCAGGTGGTGCACGACCCCTCGAGCGGCCAGCTGCTGACCGCCAGCTTCCTCGACTACGCCATGCCGCGCATCGATGGCTTCCTCGGCTTCAAGACGGTGTTCGACACCTCGGTGCCCTGCCTGACCAACCCGCTCGGCGCCAAGGGCGTGGGCGAGCTGGGCACCATCGGCGCCACGCCAGCGGTGGTGAATGCGGTGGTCGATGCGCTTGACCACGCGGGCCTGGGCCGTGATGCCGAACGCGTGCAGATGCCGCTCACCTCCGAGCGGGTCTGGCGGGCATTGAAGCAGCGCGACTTCGGCCCGGCGGTGTTCAAGTCCGCTTGAGCAGTACCTGGGCCAGCCCTTCCAGGCTGGCCAGGTCGTGGACCGGCAGGAACCGGTCCACATGCGGCAGCATCGCCCGGATGCCTGCTGCCTTGGGTTCGAAGCGGCTGTAGCGCAGCAGTGGATTGAGCCACAGCAGTTGGCGGCAGCTTTTGTGCAGCCGCTCCATCTCGAAAGCCAGGCGGGTGGTGTCGCCGTGCTCCAGGCCGTCGGTGATCAGCAGCACGGTGGCCTGCCCGCCCAGCACCCGGCGCGACCAGTGCAGGTTGAAGTCGTGCAGGCTGGCCGTGATGCGGGTGCCGCCCGACCAGTCCTGCACCTGCTGTGCAATTTGCGCCACGGCCACATCCGGGTCGCGCTGCGCCAGGCTGCGGCTGATCGGTGTCAGCCGGGTGCCGAACACGAAGCTGTGCACGCGCGCACCGCTGTTGCCCAGCGCATGGGCGAAGTGCAGCAGCATGCGGGTGTAGCGGCTCATCGAACCCGACACGTCGGCCAGCAGCACCAGCGGCGCCGGCCGATGCACCGGCCGGCGCCAGCGCATCGGTGCCGCATCGCCCTGGCGGGCCAGCGCACGCAGGCTGGCGCGCCAGTCGGGCGTGCCGGCCTGCCGTGCCGGTTGGGCGCGACGCGTGCGCAGGGGCGCCAGCAGCAGCAGCGTCAGTGCCTGGATGAGCTGCCGGGCCTGGGCCCATTCATCGGCGCTCATCGACTGGAAGTCGGTGTGGCGCAGCTGCTCGGTGGGCGAGGCGGCCTGCGCCTGCGTATCGGGCTCGCGCAGCGACGGTGTGCCGGGCAGTGCGGGCTGCTGACCGTACATCGCCGCGGCCAGGCGCTGGCTCATCGGCGGCGCTGTGGCATCGGCCGTATGGCCTGCTTCGGCGGGGGGCGCCAGGCCGAGCGCAGCCAGGCCCTCGGGCACGCGCCAGTACAGGTTGAAGGCTTCGTCGAATAGCGCCTGCTGATCCGGCCGGCTGAGGAAGCAGGCCGCCAGCGTGGCCTGGAAGTCGGCGCGGCTGTGCAGCCCCGCGGCCGCCAGTGCCTGCAGTGCCAGTTGCAGCCGGTCCTGCCCCAGTGCAAAGCCGGCGCGTCGCAGCAGGCGCGCAAAGCCCATCACGTTGTCCACCAGCCGACCGGGTTTAGTCGGCAGGCGGACAGCGT
This sequence comes from Burkholderiales bacterium, assembly GCA_039932275.1. GTDB lineage: Bacteria > Pseudomonadota > Gammaproteobacteria > Burkholderiales > Burkholderiaceae_C > Sphaerotilus. The sequence goes on along the minus strand of JBDTQF010000117.1, from coordinate 771 downwards.
GATGGGCGGCGTTCACGGCAGCTCGGCGGTGGCCAGGCGTGCCTCGGCCAACAGCCGCACGGCCTCGGCGCCTTGCACCTGGTCGATGTCGTCCTGGTACTTCAGCAGCACGCCCAGCGTGTCGTCCACCGCCTGCGGCGTGAGGGTCACGGTGTCGAGCGCCTGCAGCGCGCGGGCCCATTCCAGCGTCTCGGCCACGCCGGGCCGCTTGAACAGCTCGCTGCCGCGCAGCGCCTGCACGAAGGCGACGATCTGTGCCGACAGTGCCGCACCCGCGCCCGGCACGCGCCGTTGCAGGATCTCGCGCTCGCGCGCCGCGTCCGGAAAGCCCACCCAGTGGTACAGGCAGCGGCGCTTGACCGCGTCATGCACCTCGCGCGTGCGGTTGGAGGTGAGCACGACGATGGGCGGCTCGATCGCCTTGACCGTGCCCAGCTCGGGGATGGTGATCTGGTAGTCGGACAGCACTTCGAGCAGGTAGGCCTCGAAGGGCTCGTCGGCGCGGTCGAGTTCGTCGATCAGCAGCACCGGCGGCACTGGCTGTGCCGGGTCGATGGCCTGGAGCAGCGCGCGGCGCTGCAGGAAGCGCGGCGAGAACAGGTCCGCGGCCAGCGCTTCACGCGAAGTGCCATCGCGCTCGCCGAGACGAATCTCGATCATCTGCCGCGCGTAGTTCCACTCATACGCGGCGCCGGCCATGTCCAGGCCCTCGTGACACTGCAGCCGGATCAGCGGCCGGCCCAGCATCGCGGCCACTGTCTTGGCGATCTC
>JBDTQF010000116.1:0-12257 GCA_039932275.1 Burkholderiales bacterium | reverse complement strand
GCGCGAGACCGACACGATGGACACGTTCGTCGATTCGTCGTGGTACTTCATGCGCTACTGCGATGCGTCGAACGACCAGAAGATGGTGGCCGAGGGCACTGATTACTGGATGCCCGGCACCGGCTCCCAGGCCGGTGGGCCTGGGGTCGACCAATACATCGGCGGCATCGAACACGCCATCCTGCACCTGCTGTACGCGCGCTTCTGGACCAAGGTGATGCGCGATCTCAAGCTGGTGAAGGCCAACGAGCCCTTCACCAAGCTGCTCACGCAGGGCATGGTGCTCAACCACATCTACTCGCGCCGCACGACACAAGGCGGCATCGAGTACTTCTGGCCGCACGAGGTGGAGAACGTGTTCGACGCGGGTGGCAAGATCACCGGAGCGAAGCTCAAGAGCGACGGCTCGGCCATCGACTACCAGGGCGTGGGCACGATGTCCAAGTCCAAGAACAACGGTGTCGACCCGCAGGACCTGATCACCCAGTACGGCGCCGACACGGCAAGGCTGTTCGTGATGTTCGCGTCGCCGCCGGAGCAGACGTTGGAGTGGAACGATGCGGGTGTTGAAGGCGCACACCGGTTCCTGAAGCGCGTTTGGGACTTCGCTCAAAACTCAGTGGTTGCAACCAACATCGCATTTGTGCGGGCGCCGTCCTTCGTGATAGTTCGTCGACCTGGAGAAAGCCCAGATTCTTGGGCCGTTCGCCGAGATGTTCATCTCGTTCTCAGGCAGATCACTGCCGACTACCAGCGTCTTCAATTCAACACCGTTGTGTCAGGCTGCATGAAATTGCTCAATGCGCTGGAAAAGCTGAGCAAAGCTCCCTCGGAGCAGCCAGTGAATGTCCGGGCATTTGTGTTGGAAGAGGGCCTTGGCATCTTGCTACGCACGCTATACCCAGTGGCACCTCATATGACCTGCGCACTGTGGGACAAGCACGGCTACACAGCACAGTTCGGAGATCTACTCGACGCCGGTTGGCCAGAAGTCGATGAATCGGCCCTGGTGCAGGACGAGATCGAGCTGGTGCTGCAGGTCAACGGCAAGCTGCGCGGCGCCATCAAGGTGCCGGCAGCGGCCGACAAGTCCACCATCGAGGCCGTGGCCGCGGCCAGCCCGGAAGTGGCCAAGTTCGCCGAGGGCAAGCCGCCGAAGAAGATCATCGTGGTGCCTGGGCGCCTGGTCAACGTGGTGGTCTGAACGATGCAACGGCGCCGCTTCGGTTTGTCTGCACTGGCCTTCGCCGCCACGGCGCTGGCCGGCTGCGGCTTCGAGCTCAAGCGCCCGCCGCAGATGCAGGTGCGGCGCATCCACCTGCTGGGCTTTCGCAGCCTGTCGCCGATGGCCGACGAGCTGCGGCGGCAGCTGCGCGCCAACCCCGACGTGCAGGTGATCGATGACCTGGCCCGGGCCGAGGTGGTGCTGGAATCGCTGATCGACGGCCGCGAGCGCGTGGTGGCCGCCTCCACCGCCATCGGCCAGGTGAGTGAACTGACGCTGCGGGTGCGCTTTCGTTTCATCGCGCGCGACCCCGGTGGCAAGGTGCTGATCCCCGAGACCGAGCTGCTGATGAGCCGCGACCTGGGCTACAGCGAAACCGCCGCCATCGCCAAGGAAAACGAGATCGAGATGCTGTACCGCGCAATGCACAGCGACGTGGCCACGCAGGTGCTGCGCCGGCTGGCCGCGCTGCCGCCGGCCTGACGCCAAAGCCACCATGCAGGTGCGCGCCGAACAGCTCAAGGCCTCGCTCAGCAAGGGCCTGCGCTCGCTCTACACGGTGCACGGCGACGAGCCGCTGCTGGCCCAGGAAGTGACCGACACGCTGCGCGCGGCCGCCCGCGCCGCCGGCTACACCGAGCGCCAGGTGCACACCGTCGCCGGCGCGCATTTCGACTGGAGCAGCCTGCTCGGCGCGGCCAGCGAGATGAGCCTGTTCGCGGACAAACAGCTCATTGAGATCCGCATCCCCAGCGGCAAGCCCGGCAAGGACGGCTCCGAGGCCCTGCAGCGCTACTGCCAGCTCAATACCCAGGGGGATGAAGTGATCACGCTGGTGCAGCTTCCGCGGCTGGACCGCACCCAGCTGAGCAGCGCCTGGTTCACCGCGCTCGACGGCGCGGGTGTGACGGTGCGGGTGGAGCCAGTGGAGCGCCGCGCGCTGCCGGCCTGGATCGCCCAGCGCCTGGCGACGCAGCAGCAGCATGTGGAAGACGGCGAGGCGGGTGAACGCACGCTGGCGTTCTTCGCCGACCGGGTCGAGGGCAACCTGCTCGCGGCGCATCAGGAAATCGTCAAGCTCGGCTTGCTGCACCCGCCCGGCACGCTGGGCTTCGAACAGATCGAACAGTCGGTGCTGAACGTCGCGCGCTACGACGTCTTCAAACTCGGCGAAGCGGTGCTGGCCGGCCAGGTGGGCCGCGCGCTGCGCATGCTCGACGGCCTGCAGGCCGAGGGCGAAGCCGCCGTGCTGGTGCACTGGACGCTGGCCGAGGACATCCGCATCCTGCGCCGCGTCAAGGCCGCGGTGCTACAGGGCCGGCCGCTGCCGATGGCGCTGCGCGAGGCGCGTGTCTGGGGCGCGAAGGAAAAGCTGGTCGAGCGGCTGGTACCGCGACTGAATGCTGCAGCGCTCGACGAGCTGCTGGCAGCCGCGCTGATCTGCGACGGCTTGGTCAAGGGCCTGCGCCACCCGCTGTGGCCGACCGATGCGTGGGACGGCCTGCGCCGGCTGGTGCTGATGGTGCAGGCCGCGCTGCGGCCGCCGGGCGCGGCGGCGCTGGCGCTGTCGGCCTGAAACGCTCGCTCAAGCTGCGCTGCGGAGCGCGGCCAACAACTGGCTCAGTGCATGAGCCACCGTCTGCGACCGCACCTGGGCCCGGTCACCGCTGAACACCCGCTGCTCGGTCCACACCCGGCCCGGCACCGCCCAGCCGAAGCACACCGTGCCCACCGGCTTGGCAGGTGAGCCGCCCGTCGGCCCGGCCACGCCCGTCACCGCCACCGCCACCTGCACCGGGGCATGCGCCAGTGCACCGCGCACCATGGCCTCGGCCACCGCCAGGCTGACGGCGCCGTCGCGTTCGATCAGCGCCGCATCGATGCCCAGCAATTGCTGCTTGGCCTCGTTGCTGTAGGTGACGAGACCGCGTTCGAACCAGGCGCTGGAGCCGGCCAGGTCGGTGCAGGCGCCAGCGATGAGCCCACCGGTGCAGCTCTCGGCCGTGGCCAGCATCCAGCGGCGTGACTGCAGCAGCGTGGCCAGCGCCGGCAGCACGGCAGGGTCGAGCGAGTTCACGGTCATGCAATGCCTCCAGGCCACAACTTGAACAGCAGCGCCAGCACCACCAGCGTGCAGGCGGCCGCCACCAGGTCGTCGAACAGGATGCCGAAGCCGCCACGCCAGCCGCCGCCCTTGAAGCGCTGGTCGGCCCAGCGCACCGGCCCGGGCTTGGCGGCATCGAAGTAGCGGAACAGGCCGAATGCCACCAGCTGCCACCAGCCGCTGGCCGGCATCAGCAGCCACAGCACCAGCCAGAAGGCCAGGATCTCGTCCCAGACGATGAAGCCGGGGTCGGCAATGCCGGCATGCCGCGCCGCCACCGTGCAGGCCCACCAGCCGACCCCCAACCCGGCCACCAGCATCGCGGCCCAGCCCCCAGGCAGCCCCTGTACCCAGGGCGTGAGCACCAGGTAGGCCACCCAGCCCCACAACGTGCCCACGGTGCCTGGCGCCCAGGGGCTCAGGCCGCTGCCGAACCCCAGCGCCATGAAGTGCGCCGGATGTGCCAGCAGAAAGGCCAGGCTGGGCACCCGGGGCGGGAGTGGATGAGCCGGCCCGGCCTCGCGCGAGGGCTCACGCACAGGCACGTCGATGATGTCGGGGTCGTGCGGGGCCGGCATCGCTGGCTCAGCTGCGGAAATGGTCGAAGGCCAGCCAGGGCGCCTCGATCGGCTCGCCTGCCGGCCCGATCACCCGCACGCCCGGTTCGGCCTCGATGCGGCCGATGCGGCGCACAGGGGTGGCCGACGCCGTGGCCGCGGCCAGCACCCGCGGCGCATCGGCTGGCGTGGCGGTGAACAGCAGCTCGTAGTCGTCACCACCAGACAGCCGGCATTCGAGCTGCAACGCAACAGACTGGCGGGCCAGCACCGGGCTGAGCGGCAGCGCCTCGGCCTGCAGCGTTGCACCCAGCGGGGAGGACGGCGCCGCGCCCGAACGGCGCAGGATGTGCGCGAGGTCGCCAAGCAGGCCATCCGATACGTCGATAGCGCTGCAGGCCACGCCGCGCAGCGCCAGGCCCAGCGCGACCCGCGGCTGCGGCTGCTCCATCGCGCGGCGCACGCGCTCGAAATCGTCGCCCGGCAGGTTCACCCGACCACGGAAGGCTTCGAGCGCCAGCCGGGCATCACCCAAGCCGCCGCTGCGGGCATGGCTGACCCACAGGTCGTGTCCCGGGCAGGCGCCGCTGCGCAGCAGGGCCTGGCCCGCCGGCACTTCACCGAACACGGTGATGCAGAGGTTCAACGGGCCGGCCGTGGTGTCGCCGCCAATCAGCGAAATGCCGTGCGCGTCGGCCAGCGCATGCAGGCCGCGCGAGAAGCCGGCGAGGAAGGCCTCGTCCACCCGCGGCATGGCCAGCGCCAGCGTGTAGGCCAGCGGCCGGGCACCGCAGGCGGCCAGATCCGACAGGTTCACCGCCAGGGCCTTGTGGCCCAGCCGCTCGGGCGCCACGGTGGGCAGGAAGTGCCGGCCCTCGACCAGCATGTCGCTTGAGATGGCCAATTGCATGCCGGGCGCCACCTGCAGCAGCGCGCAGTCGTCGCCATTGCCCTGCGCCACCCGCGACGCCAGCGCCGGCCCGGGCGGGCAGGCCGGCCGGGCAAAGTAGCGGGCGATCAGGTCGAATTCGCCGAGGGGCATCGAGGCAGCATGAAGGACGGTGGGAGCTGTGGATTATCGAGTGCCGTCCGGCTCAGCTGAGCCCGCAGCCATCGGGGCCACGCATCAGGTTGGCCAGCTCCACGGCGGAGCGCACCTCCATTTTCTCGAACACCCGGGCGCGATGAACCTCCACCGTGCGCACGCTGATGTCGAGCACGTCGGCGATCTGCTTGTTGGCCAGGCCATCGATCACCAGCCGCAGCACCTCCTGCTCGCGTTCGGTCAGATCGGCCAGCCGGCCCAGCACCTGGGCGCGCGAACGTTCAGCTTCGAGCGCCGCCTCGCTGCGGCTCAGCGCCTCGACCACACGGTCCACCAGCAGGTTGTCGGAGAACGGCTTCTCGACGAAGTCGAAGGCGCCGCGCTTGACCGCCGACACGGCGGTGGCCACATCGGCATGGCCGGTCAGGAAGATCACCGGCAGGCGGGCACCCCAACCGCGCTCGACGATGCGCTCGAACAGCGCCATGCCGTTCATGCCCGGCATGCGCATGTCCAGCAGCAGGCAGGCCGGGCCGTCGAAGCGCAGCTCGCCGTACTCGATGGCCCGCCAGAAGGCGTCGGCCGATGGGTAGGGCTGCGGCAGCAGGCGGCGCGAGCGCAACAGCCAGCCCAGCGCATCGCGCAGCACCTCCTCGTCGTCGACGACATAGACCGTACCGGCCTGCGATTGGATGCGTGCGTTCATGGCGTCTCCATGTGAAGGCCAGTGGACGCTGCTGCGTCGGATGGTTCGGCTTGCACGGCAGGCGCCGAAGGCGCCACCGCAGCCGGCAACGTGAAGGTGAACTCGGTGCCACAGACCGGCGCCTGCGGCGGCCAGGCCGGGCTGGTGTATTCCAGCGCACCGCCGTGCTGTTCCACCACCGTGCGGCACATCGCCAGGCCAATGCCCATGCCCTGCGGCTTGGTGCTGAAGAAGGGCGTGAACAGCTGCCGCGCCACCTCGGGCGCAATGCCCGGGCCGCGGTCGCGCACGCTGAAGGCCACCCAACGGGCATCAACCGCATGCACAGCCAGCGTCAGCACCTGGGTGCCTGCTGCCGTGCCGCCCTGCCGCGCTGTCTCCATGGCTTCCATCGCCTGCAGGCCGTTGCGTGCCAGGTTGAGCAGCACCTGTTCGACCATGGTGCGGTCGCAGGACACGCGCGGCACGGCGTCGGGCAGCTCCACCGCGATGGCGATGTGGGCGCGTTGGGCGGCCAGCCGCACCAGCGGCAGCACGGCGTCGATCAGCTCGTTGGCACGCAGGTTCTCGCGCAGGCGCTCGCGCCGGCGCACGAACTGGTGCACGCTGCCGATCACCCGGCCGGCGCGTTCGGCCTGCTCGGCGATGCGCGCCACCGCCTGGCGCACCAGGTGCTGGGTTGGCGGGTCGACCGGCGCATCAGTGTCGCCCTCTGGCAGCAGGTTGAGCGAGCCATGGGCATAGCTGGCGATGGCCGCCAGCGGCTGGTTCAGCTCGTGGCTGAGCAGCGAGGCCATCTCGCCCACCGTGGCCAACCGCGCCGCGGCCTGCAGCTTGTCTTGCTGCTGACGCGTCAGCTCTTCGGCGCGGCGCTGCGCGCTGACGTCGAGCACCGTGCTCATCCAGCCGGTCTGGCGGCCCCGGCCGTCGACCAGCGGCGCTTCGAAGATCATCACCGGGAAACGTTCGCCGTTGCGACGCATGAACACGGTCTCGAAGCCGTCACGCGAAGGTGCACTGCTGGCCTGGCGCAGCGACCGCCGAGCGGCATAGTCGGCCGCCAGATCGGGCGGCCAGCAAGGCGGCTCGACCACGTGCAGCAGCTCGTCGGGGGTGTAGTCCACCATGCGGCAGAAGGCCTGGTTGGCGTAGGTGATGCGCCCGGCCATGTCGCAGGCGCGCAGGCCGGTGACCAGCGAGTCTTCCATCGCGTTGCGGAACGACAGCGCATCAGCCAGGTGCTGCTCCACCAGGCCGCGCCGGCGCACGTCGCGCACCAGCAGCCCCAACACCAGCAACAGGGCCAACGACAACAGCATCGTCAACGCGGTGGACAGGCTGGGCAGCAGCGTGGGCGCAGCCGAGTAGCTGTTGAGCCGCAAGGGCTGCGTGAAGCCGCCCACATCGACCACACGCTCGGCGGTGTAGGTGCCGGCGCCGCGCTGCAAGCCCAGGCGCGCCAGCCGGGCGCCGTCCGAATCGACCAGCGTGATCTCATGCGAGCGGGCCAGCCGCGGCGGCACCGCGCGGTCAAGCACATCGCCCAGCACCACGGTGGCCAGCATCCAGCCGGTCTCGCGGCCACCGCGGCGCTGCAGGATGCACAGGTCCATCACCTCCACGCCGATCCCGCTGCTGATAGGCATGAAGTACGGGCGCGAGAAGGTGGGCGTCTCGAAGCGCCGGGCGCCTGCGCAGGCGGCCTCGGCATCGAGCAACATCTGGCTGCGCGGCACGAGGCTGAACTGAGCCCCGTGGTAGGCCGACTGCACCAGTTCGGTCACGCCGAAGTCCGGGGTACGCCGCTCGACCCGCATGATCTCGCGGCGCTCACGCAACAGCGCTTGAGCTTCGGTGCGCCAGTCGGTGCGGCCCGCGCCCTCCCAGGCCAGTTGCTGCAAGGCCTGGATGTCGTCGGCCAGCGTCTGCCGGATCTCGCCCGCGGCCAGCATCGCGGCGGCATCGGTGGCATCTTGTGCGCGGTTGTGTTCATGCTTCCAGGTCAACCACCACAACGCGACCTGTCCAGTCACCACCAGGGCGATCAGCAGCACCCACAGCGACGCCCGCCGCATTCGGCGGGGCGCAGTCTCCGGCATCGGCGCCGACAGCAAAGGGGGTTGCGGCATGAATGACAAACGCCGTGCGACACCGCCCATGCGGCCCCGCGGCTGCGCCAGTATGGAGCCTGGTTCAACCGCCGCGGTACGCAGTTTTCCGCATCGCCTGTGGGGGCTGCTGCCTAGAATCAATCACCGGTTCCCGGACGCACAAGCCCTTGCGCGCCGCGTGGCCGCTGTTCAGCTCCGAGGATCCGCGACATGTCCACCTTCGAAGAAAAGCGTGCCGAACTGCGCCGCAGCGCGCTCGAATACCACGAGTTTCCCAAGCCCGGCAAGATCGCGATCAGCGCGACCAAGCAACTGATCAACCAGCGTGACCTGGCGCTGGCGTATTCGCCCGGGGTTGCCGCAGCCTGCGAAGAGATCGTGGCCGACCCGGTGAAGGCGTTCCGCTACACCGCGCGCGGCAACCTGGTGGCCGTGGTCACCAACGGCACGGCGGTGCTCGGGCTGGGCAACATCGGCCCGCTGGCGGCCAAGCCGGTGATGGAAGGCAAGGCGGTCCTGTTCAAGAAGTTCGCCGACATCGACGTGTTCGACCTGGAGATCAACGAACACGACCTCGACAAGCTGGTGGACATCATCGCTGCGCTCGAACCCACCTTCGGTGGCGTGAACCTGGAGGACATCAAGGCGCCCGACTGCTTCTACGTGGAACGCAAGCTGCGTGAGCGCATGAAGATTCCGGTGTTCCACGACGACCAGCATGGCACCGCCATCGTCGTCGGCGCGGCCTTGCTCAACGGCTTGCAGGTCATCGGCAAGGACATCCGGCAGGTCAAGCTGGTGGCGTCCGGCGCCGGGGCGGCGGCGCTTGCCTGCCTGAACCTGCTGATCAAGCTGGGCCTGCCGCGCGAACACATCTGGGTCACCGACCTGGTGGGCGTGGTGTACCGCGGGCGCACCGAGCTGATGGACCCCGACAAGGCCGAGTTTGCGCAGGACACGCCATTGCGCAGCCTGGGCGAGGTGATCGATGGCGCCGATGTCTTCCTCGGCCTGTCGGCCGGCGGAGTGCTGAAGGCCGACATGGTGTCGAAGATGGCGCCGCAGCCGCTGATCTTCGCGCTGGCCAACCCGACGCCGGAGATCATGCCGGAGGAGGTGAAGGCGGTGCGCAACGACGCCATCATGGCCACCGGCCGCGCCGACTACCCCAACCAGGTCAACAACGTCCTGTGCTTCCCGTACATTTTCCGGGGCGCGCTGGACTGCGGCGCCACCACGATCACCGACGAGATGGAGATCGCCGCAGTGCGCGCCATCGCCGACCTGGCCCGCGCCGAGCAGAACGACGTGGTCGCGGCGGCCTATGGCGGCGAGACGCTCAGCTTCGGGCCGGACTACCTGATCCCGAAACCCTTCGATCCGCGGCTGATGATGCAGATCGCTCCTGCGGTGGCCGAAGCGGCGCGCGCCTCAGGCGTGGCGGTGCGGCCCATCACCGACCTGCGGGCCTACCAGGAACGCCTGCAGACGCTGGTGTATGCGTCGGGCACGATGATGAAGCCCATCTTCGCCATCGCCAAGCGGGCCCAGGCCAAACGCGTGGCCTATGCGGAAGGCGAAGACAGCCGTGTGCTGCGCGCGGTGCAGGTGGTGGTGGATGAAGGGCTGGCCAAGCCCTGGCTGGTGGGCCGCGCCAGCATCATCAAGGCGCGCATCAACAAGCTAGGACTGCGGCTGGAGGAAGGCCGGGACTACGAGATCGTCAACATCGACGACGACCGCCGTTACCGCGACTACTGGCAGACCTACCACCAGATGATGGAGCGGCGCGGCGTGACCGAGCAGTTCGCCAAGATCGAGATGCGTCGGCGCCTCACGCTCATCAGCTGCATGCTGCTGCACAAGGGCGAAGTGGACGGCATGATCTGCGGCACCTGGGGCTCGACCGAACTGCACCTGGCGCATGTCGAAGCGGTCATCGGCCGCCGGCCGGGAGTCAAGACCTTCGCCTGCATGAACGGCCTGGTGCTGCCGAACCGACAGCTGTTCCTGGTCGACACCCACGTCAACTACGACCCGAGCGCCGAGCAGCTGGCCGAGATCACGGTGATGGCGGCCGAGGAGATGCTGCGTTTCGGCATCCAGCCCAAGGCCGCCCTGCTGTCGCATTCGAACTTCGGCTCGAGCAACCAGCCCTCCGCCGTCAAGATGCGCGACACCCTGGCCCTGCTGAAGCGGAACGCGCCCTGGCTCGACGTTGACGGCGAAATGCACGGCGATACCGCGCTCGACGCAGCCTACCGGGCCGAACTCATGCCGCGCAGCACACTCAAGGGCGAGGCCAATCTGCTGGTCATGCCCAACATCGATGCCGCCAACATCGCCTACAACCTGCTGAAGACCACCGCGGGTGGCGGCATCGCGATCGGCCCGGTGCTGCTGGGCACGGCGCAGCCAGTGCACATCCTGACGCCATCAACCACCGTGCGGCGGGTGGTCAACATGACGGCATTGACCGTGGCCGACGCCAATGCGGCAAGATGACGATGTGAGTGAACACTTATAAGTTCTTTGCCAACCACTCGAATCGGAGGCTGTGCCAGCCCGTCATGGGGACGACACATACCGGTGCGATCAAACATTAACAGAAAGTTAGTACATACTTTCTGAACCATCCGACCCATTCCATTCACCGGCCTTTCGTCACGACTGCTTGAGGTTCAGGCCCCATTTCGGTACGATGCGGGCCTCAGGATTCAGGAAAACCCGTGGTGGTTCGGGGCAAGCCCTCCCGTTGGGCATCAATTGTTCGGGTCTGGGCCGCTGTGGCGGTAGGTGTCATTGTCCCGGCAATGACAGGGGTGACGCAGGCACGCGAACGTGCCCGCAGCCCCGAAAGCATGGCCGCGGTGGCCTTGGTTTCCTTGCCACTCGAAGCGCAGGCAACCCGGCGGTTGATACACAACGGCGGACCCTTTCCCTACCCGCGCAAGGACGGCACAGTGTTTGGCAACCGCGAGCAGTCACTGCCTCGCGAACCGCGCGGCTACTACCGCGAATACACCGTACCGACCCCTGGATCACGCAACCGAGGTGCGCGGCGCATCATCTGTGGCGGACGAGAAGTGAAGCTCCCGGATGTCTGTTACTACACCCAGGACCACTACGCGAGCTTTCGCCGCATCGCACCGTGAGTTCGACGAGGACCGCAAGGGCTGCTGCTGACGGCAGCGTTTAGGGAACAACATGCTTTTTCAGACTGTCCGACCGAATATTGTTCAGGCCATCCGCGCGTTTCGCGTGGAAGACCTGCTGCAAACGGCCCAGGACCTGGGTCACCATTTTCTCTACGCCAACCTGTCGAAGGCGCAGTCCAAGCAGGACGTGCTCGAGCAGATTGCCGACGACTTTCTGTTCCCCGCGCACTTCGGCAAGAACCTGGATGCGCTGTACGACTGCATGACGGACCTGGTGCACAAGGCCGGCAGCCAGGCCGGCTTCATCGTGGTGCTGGAGCAGTTGCCCGACAACCCGCGCTTCGACCGCGAGGCCCGCGAACAACTGCTCGATGTATTCCGCGATGCGGCCGACTACTGGGGGGATCGGAAAATACCCTTCAGATGTTTTTATTCTTTTCAGTAGCCCGCTCCCAGGAAAACGGCCAATGGGAGCGGGCTGAAACGGCCCCGGTAGCGCCTGTCGCTGCCAAAAGCGCAAAGAGCACCGCACCGGTGTTCGCACCGCACATGCCGGTGATGAGCAGCGCTTTCGACACCTCCGGGTTGCTGGCCGCCTGACGCGGTCCGTCGCGATCTGATTGCGCGACCAAAGGCCCGCTTTTCCAGCGGGCCTTTTTTCATGCGCTTGGCGCTGGGTCGAACCGACCGCCGCAGTGCACGGCCAGGGCGATGAATTCCGCCACCGGCACTTCCTCGGCACGCCGCTGCAGATCGAAGTCGACGGCCGCGCCCCGCTGCGCCAGCCAGTGCCCGAGCGTGTGGCGCAGCAGCTTGCGGCGCTGCGAAAACGCCACCCTCACCAGTTCGGTCAGCAGGGCCACGTCCAGCGCCACCGGCTGCGCCCTGGGCACCATGCGCACCACGGCGGAATTCACCCGCGGTGGCGGCTCGAATGCCTCGGGCGGCACGTCACAGACCGAAGCCATGGCATACCGCCATTGCAGCATCACGGACAATCGGCCGTAGTCCTTGCTGCAAGGCCGGGCGACCATGCGATCGACCACTTCCTTCTGCAGCATGAAGTGCTGGTCGCGCACCGCCTGCACCTGCGCCAGCAGGTGGAACAGGATCGGCGTGGAGATGTTGTAGGGCAGGTTGCCGATCACGCGCAGCGGCTGGCCCCGCTCGACCGCCAGCGCCTGAAAGTCGACCTGCAGCACGTCGGCCTGGGTGACGGCGAGTTCGCTGCGCCGCCGCAGCCGTTCGGCCAGATCGCGGTCAAGCTCGATCACGTCGAGCCGACCGCAGCGCGCCACCACGGGGTTGGTCAAGGCGCCCAGACCGGGGCCAATCTCGACCAGCGCCTCGT
>JBDTQF010000115.1:0-12281 GCA_039932275.1 Burkholderiales bacterium | reverse complement strand
ACGCCCTTGATGCCGGTCAGGAAGGTGGTGACCAGGTCGTTGCGCGGGAAGTTGGTGGGTGCTGTGTTGGGCAGGGCCAGCGCGATCTCCAGCAGCGCCGGCAGCGAGGGGTTGGTGACGTAGCCGGCAAACTGCCCATCGTCCTTGGGCTTGGATCCGTTGAAGCGGTCCTTGTCGCGCAGGCCGATCACCACTTCATTGACCAGCGGCATGCCCAAGCGGGACACCTGCGTCCAGGCGCCGCCGGGCCGTTCGGTGGTCTGCAGGCCGGGCTTGGGCGTGGGGTCGAGCAGACGGGCCTGACGCAGGCTGGCCGTGGTCCAGCCGCCGATCACGGGTTCATCGCCTGCAGTCAAGCAGCTGCGGTGCACTTCCATCGCCAGGCTGGTGACGTTCTTGCTGCTGAGCGCATTGGGCACGGCGCCGATCAGTGTCGGGTCGGTGATGACACCCACCGGTGCGTTGACCAGATCGAAGATCACTCCCAGGTTCACGGCAAAGGCCTCTTGCCGCTGGCCGACGAACAGCTTGGCCGGCTGCGCACAGCCCGGGATGTTGACGTTAAAGACGTGCTTGGCGGCATAGGCGGCGTAGTTGGGAATGGTCTTGACGCCGATGTTGTCGACCGGCTTGTCGAAGTCGGTGCCGCCGCCTGCGGCGTTGGTCACGGTCTGGCGCGAGCCGCTGCGGCGATCGCCGCGCACGACGGTCACGCTGTAGGTTTCGCGCCGATTGAGCGCCGCGTCGTTGACGTTGCTCACCACGCCGGCTTGGATCAGCGGGATGGCCGTGCTAGCCGAACCCACCGGCAGCTCCACACCCTTGCCACTGTTGGTCAGGGTGTTCTTGAAGCGGAACTGGAAGGTCAGGTCTTCGCGGGCATCGCCGTTGTTGTCGATGTGGATCTCGTACAGCGCGTTGGGATCCAGCGAGAAGTAGTTGGGGCCACCATATGCGTCCTGCAGCGGCTGGTAGTTGGCGATCAGCGTGACGTAGTCGCTGCGGCCGGTCTCGTAGCTGCGGAACATGTAGAAGTCGGTGCCATCGACCTTCGGCACTGTGGTGAGAAAGGGCGCTTCACGGTGGCTTGAGGCCATGGCCGGGCTGGTGACCAGGCCGAGCCCACCTACCATGCTGAATACGGCGAGGGCCACATGGCTGCGGCGGACAAGGTGTAGCAATGGACGGTGCATGACGAGGTGCTCCTGAAATCGTTGAGGCAATGGGCGTCGCGAGACGTGCGATGGACGCGCCGGCCTCGCCGGTGCATGGCATCGCACTTTTCTACGCAGGATCGTTGCCAGTGGATCTCCCGAGATGAAATCTTTTGTTTCGGGCTGCGAACTTCCGGGATCGGGTGGGGTGAAGGCCCTGTGGCACACTCGCGCGCTTCGTTGAACTGCCCCGTCGTTTTGTGGACAAAATCCTCCTGCAGATCGCGGCCGAACTGAAGGTTCGTCCGGCCCAAGTGAACGCAGCGGTCGAGCTGCTTGACGGTGGTGCCACCGTCCCCTTCATCGCCCGCTACCGCAAGGAAGTGACCGATGGCCTGGACGACACGCAGCTGCGTGATCTCGAAGCCCGGTTGAGTTACCTGCGCGAGCTGGAAGAGCGCCGCACGGCCATCCTCAAGAGCATCGATGAGCAGGGCAAGCTCACGCCCGAGCTGCGCGCGGCCATCGACTTGGCACCCACCAAGCAGGAGCTGGAAGACCTCTACCTGCCCTACAAGCCGCGTCGCCGCACCAAGGGCATGATCGCCCGCGAAGCCGGCATCGAGCCGCTGGCCGACAAGCTGTTCGCTGACCCGAGCCTCGACCCGCTGACCGAAGCGCAGGCGTTCATCAATGCGGAGGGCGGTTTTGCCGATGCCTTTGCCGTGCTGGACGGTGTGCGCGACATCCTCAGCGAGCGCTGGGCCGAAGACGCCACGCTGGTGGGCCAGCTGCGTGAATGGGTCTGGGCCGAGGGTCTGTTCAAAAGCAAGAAGGCCGACGGCAAGGACGAGCACAACGCTGACGTGGCCAAGTTCCGCGACTACTTCGACTACGACGAGCCGATCAAGACCGTGCCCTCGCACCGCGCGTTGGCGGTGTTCCGGGGCCGCCAGCTGGAGTTCCTCGATGCCAAGCTGGTGCTGAACGAAGAGGTGGTGCCGGGCCAACCCACGTTGGCCGAAGGCCGCATCGCCGTCTACCTGGGCTGGAGCCACAAGAAGCGCCCGAGCGACGACCTGATCCGCAAGACCATCGGCTGGACCTGGAAGGTCAAGCTCAGCCTCAGCCTGGAACGCGACCTGTTCGCCCGCCTGCGCGAGATCGCCGAGATGGTGGCCATCAAGGTGTTTGCCGAGAACCTGCGCGACCTGCTGCTGGCTGCACCGGCGGGCAAGCGCGTGGTGATGGGCCTGGACCCCGGCATCCGCACCGGCGTGAAGGTGGCGGTGGTCAGCGACACCGGCAAGGTGCTGGGCACCCACACCGTCTACCCGCACGAGCCGCGCAAGGACTGGGATGGCTCGCTCCATACGCTGGCGCGGTTGTGCGCCGAGCATGGCGTGAACCTGATCGCCATCGGCAACGGTACCGCCAGCCGTGAGACCGACAAGCTGGCTGGCGACCTCATCAAACAAATTCAGAAGCTGGCCCCCGGCACGATGATTGAAAAAGTCGTGGTCAGCGAAGCCGGTGCCTCGGTCTACTCGGCCAGCGAGTTCGCCAGCAAGGAGCTGCCCGAGCTGGACGTGAGCTTGCGCGGCGCCGTCTCCATTGCCCGCCGCCTGCAAGACCCGCTGGCCGAGCTGGTGAAGATCGACCCCAAGAGCATCGGCGTGGGCCAGTACCAGCACGATGTGAACCAGAGCGAACTGGCGCGCACGCTGGTCGCGGTGGTCGAAGACTGCGTGAACGGTGTGGGCGTGGACCTGAACACCGCGTCGGCGCCGCTGCTGTCGCGCGTCTCCGGCCTGAGCCCGACGGTGGCTTCGAGCATCGTGCGCTGGCGCGATGCCAATGGCGCCTTCAAGAGTCGCCAGCAACTGCTCGACGTGAGCGGCCTCGGCCCCAAGACCTTCGAGCAGGCCGCCGGCTTTCTGCGCATCCGCGACGGCGACAACCCGCTGGATATCACCGGCGTGCACCCCGAAACCTACCCGGTGATCGAGAAGATGCTGGCCGCTATCGGCAAGCCCATCAAGGAACTGATGGGCCGCAGCGATGTGCTCAAGGCCTTGAAGCCCGAAACCTTTGCCGACGACCGGTTCGGCGTGATCACGGTGAAGGACATCCTGGGCGAGTTGGAGAAGCCCGGCCGTGACCCGCGCCCTGACTTCAAGGTGGCGCGCTTCAACGACGGCGTTGATGACATCAAGGATCTGCAGGCCGGCATGGTGCTCGAAGGCACCGTCAGCAACGTGGCCCAGTTCGGTGCCTTCGTCGACCTGGGGGTGCATCAGGATGGCCTGGTGCATGTGAGCCAGCTGGCCAACAAGTTCGTCACCGATGCGCGCGAGATCGTCAAGACCGGCGACATCGTCAGGGTCAAGGTGGTCGAGGTCGACCTGGCCCGCAAGCGCATCGCGCTGACGATGAAGCTGGATGCGGCCCTGCCGGCCAAGGGTGCCGGCGGCGGCAAGAGCGACAACAGCTTCCGCCCGGCAGCGCGCGGCGAACGTGCCGGCAACAACGGCCCGCGCAGTAGCAGCAGCGCTGCGCAGCCGGCTGGCCAGAGTGCAATGGCCGCGGCCTTTGCCAAGCTGCAGACCAAGCGCTGAACACCCGTCCTACAGTCGGGGCCTCACCGTCCATCAGGAGCTTGACCATGACATTCGCATCACGCCCTACTGTCCGCCCGCTGGCTCGCATGGACTTGGTGCTTGCAAGCGGGCTGGCGGCCCTGGCGTTGGCCGGTTGTGCCGGCACCGCGACGCCCGCCCATGACCACGGCGCAGACGCTGGCAAACCTGGCTCCGGGCCGGCGGCCGGCATGGCCATGATGGGGGGCAAGGGTGGTGGTATGGCCGGCATGCATGCCGGCATGGCCGTGGCCACGCTGGGTGCCACGCAAGGCAACACGGTGCAAGGCGTGGTGGTGTTCCATGCCATGGGTGACCGTGTGATGGCGCATGCCCGTGTCACCGGCCTGAAGCCGGGCGCGGAACACGGCTTCCACGTGCATGACAAGGGCGATTGCGCCAGCCCGGACGGCATGAGCGCCGGTGGCCACTACAACCCGGCCGGTAAGCCGCATGGCGAGCAGGCCAGCGACCACCACGCCGGCGACATGCCCAACCTGAAGGCCGATGCCAATGGCGTGGCCGACCAGAAGTTCATGCTGCCTGGGCTGAGCGTCGGCAGCGGCGCTGCCGACGTGGTGGGCCGCGCCGTGATCCTGCATGCCGGGCCGGACGACTACAAGACCCAGCCCACCGGCAACTCGGGCGCGCGCCTGGCCTGCGGCGTGATCGCGAAGCTGCCCTGAGCACGGCGGCTGGCTGGCAATTTGCAGCCCGTACGCGCGTTTACATCTGAGCAATCAACCGAAGCGCCGGCTCGGCCGTTGAACCTGCACACAGCCGCCGGGCCCATGCGTTCGCACGGGGCGCGCTGATTGCAGGTTCATCCATGAAGGTCTTGATCCGCTGGGGTGCGCTGGCGCTGGCCGCGGCGTCACTGAGTGCCTGTGTGGTTTATCCCGCCGGCCACTACCGCCACGACCGCTACTACGGCCCGCCGCCGCCTCGTCATCACTACTACGAAGGCCGCCGCCCGGGCTGGGGTGCAGCCGATGCACCCACCGAGCAACTGGCGTCGCTGGATGCGCCGGTGGTCACGTCGCTGCCCGTTCCGGAAGCGGCGCCCAACCACTCGTTTGAAGTGCTGGCCGCCGCGGCGCCCGACACGATGCGCTGACCCCCTCGCTACACTCGGTCCGGTCGATTGAGCCATCGAACCGGACCGAGTGAACGACGCCTATCACCATCAACTGACCCCCGCGATGCGCAGCCTGCTGGCGCGCATCGCCCGCGCCGGCAGGCCGCCGCTGCACGCCTTGAGCCCACAGGCGGCGCGCGCCGCGTACGAGGCCGGTGCCGAGGTGCTCGACCTGCCGCGTGCGCCGCTGGCGCGCGTCGAGAACACCGCGGTCACCGTGGCCCCCGGCCGCGCATGCGCCGCCCGCCTGTACGCCAACAGTGCAGAGAAGCTGCCGGTGCTGTTGTACCTGCACGGCGGCGGCTTCACCGTCGGCAGCCTCGAAACCCACGACAGCCTGTGCCGCCAACTGGCACTGCACAGCGGCGTCGCCGTGATGGCGCTGGACTACCGGCTGGCGCCGGAACACCGTTTCCCCGCTGCCGTTGATGACGTCTGGGGTGCGCTGCAGACCTTGGCGGCCGATGCGCAGCGCTGGGGCCTGGACGGCAGCCGCCTGGCCGTGGGTGGCGACAGCGCCGGCGGCACGCTGGCCGCCGTGGCGGCGCTGATGGCCCGTGATGCCGGCCTGCCGCTGGCGTTGCAGGTGCTCATCACCCCGGGCACCACGGCGCATGCCGACACCGACTCGCATGCCCGCTTTGCCGACGGCTACCTGATCGACCGGCCGCTGATCGCCTGGTTCTTCGACCAATACATCGACGCGGTCCAGCGCACCGATTGGCGCTTTGCGCCCCTGCTGGTTGATGCGCTCGAAGGCCTGGCGCCGGCCTGGCTGGGGCTGGCCGAAATGGACCCGCTGGTCGATGAAGGCCTGGCCTACGGCGACCGCCTGCGCACGGCTGGCGTGCCGGTGCAACTCGAGCTGTGGCGCGGCGTGACGCACAACTTCATCAAGCTCGGGCGCGTGCTGCCCGAGGCCGCACAGGCCCAGGCTTCGATTGCCGCGGCTTTGCGCGCGGCGCTGTTGACCGAACTCGACACATGACACAACGAGGAGACCCATGATTCAGCGCAGTGACTTCCGATCCGCCTCACGCCTGCGGGTGCGATGGGCCGAGGTGGACATGCAGAAGATCGTCTTTAACGGCCACTACCTGCTCTATTTCGACACCGGCATGGCCGACTACTGGCGCGCCGTCGGCCTGCCTTACGCAGATGCGATGGTGTTGTTGGGCGGCGATGTCTACGCCCGCAAGGCCACGGTCGAGTACCACGCCAGCGCGCACTATGAAGAGACGCTCGACGTGTGCGTGCGATGCGCGCGCATCGGTACCTCGTCCATGGCGTTCGACTGCGCGATCTTCTACGGCGACAAGCTGCTGATCACCGGCGAACTGCTGTACGTCTTTGCCGACCCGGCAACGCAGACCTCGCGGCCGGTGCCGCAGCCACTGCGCGAGGTGTTCGAGGCTTTTGAACGTGGCGAGGACGTGCTGCAGATCGTGTTGGGTGACTGGGCCACGTTGGGCGCCGAGGCAGGGCCGTTGCGCACCGCCGTGTTCATCGAAGAGCAGGGCATCCCGGCCGAGATGGAGTGGGACGAGGACGACGCCACCTGCGTGCATGCGGTGGTGCGCAACCGACTCGGCCAAACCGTCGGCACGGGCCGGTTGCTGTCGCACGGACCTGGTGTGATGAAGATCGGCCGCATGGCGGTGCACCGCGCGATGCGCGGCAGCCAGGTTGGTCGCCGCCTGCTGCAGGCGCTGATGGAGGCCGCCCGCGAACGCGGCGCAAGCGAGGTGCTGCTGCATGCGCAGCGTTCGGCGGTGGGTTTCTATGCCCGCAACGGCTTCGCGACGCGTGGTGAACCGTTCGACGAGGCCGGCATCCCGCATGTGGCGATGGCCTGTGCGCTGTAAAACATCTTCAACAAGGACATTTCCATGAACCTGCTCTCGACCTGCGACCTGTGCGATGCCCACAAGGGTGATACCGATGGGGCGTTTCGCGTGCTGCCACCGGTCTTTCGGGAGTTCGGTGGCCGTGCGGCGTTTGCTGGCGAGGTCGTCACGGTGAAGTGCTTCGAGGACAACACATCTGTGAAGGCGGCGCTCGAATCCCCGGGGCAGGGCCGGGTGCTGGTGGTCGACGGCGGTGGTTCGCTTCGGCGTGCGCTGGTGGGCGGCAACATCGGCGCGTCGGCCGTGAAGAACGGCTGGGCCGGTGTGGTGATCGATGGCTGCGTGCGCGATGCGGCCGAGTTGGCCGCCTGCCCGGTGGGCATCCGCGCGCTAGCGTTGATGCCCCTGCCGACCGAGCGCCGCACCGCCGGTCAGCGCGACGTGCCGGTGCAGCTGCAAGGGGTCTGGGTGCGGCCGGGCGACTGGCTGGTGGCGGATGCCGACGGCATCGTGGTGATGGCTACCGTCGCGGCGGCAGCGTGATCGACGCCTGCACCGTGTGGCTGCTGCTGCGCTCGAACAACGAGCGCGCCAGATGCGGCGCCTCCGGCGAGGGCTGTACCACCAGCGCGACGGCCAAGGCCGTGGCCGCAAAACGTGGTGCCCAGCGGCGCGCCGGCTGCGGGCCGAACTGATCGACCATGTGGGCCAGCGCCGGGGCGGCCCAGCCGCTGGGCTGCGGGCGCCGGCGAGGCTGCGCGTGCTCGAGGCTCGGCGGGCGCAGTGGCGCGGGCACCAGCGCCTCGCCCGGCACCCGCATCACGCCTACCCGCCGCAACGCGGTGCCCCAGTCGAGCCGGCTGGTGGCTACCGCGATCGGCACGGTGAGCAGCAGCGGCACCGCCAGCAGGCCCAGGCGCAGCGCGGCGTCCGGGTCTTGCCAGACCACCAGCAGCAGGCCCAGGCCGAGCAGGTTGGCCCAGGCGCCGGGGCGCGACCAAGCCGCGTTCCAGCCGACCTGCGCGGCCTGCCGCGGCGGTGATTTCCAGCCGGCGTCGATGCCCAGCATGGCGCTGATGACGAACACGCTGTGGGCCAGCATGCGCACCGGCGCCAGCAGCATGGCAAACACGCCTTCCACCGCGGTGCTGAACAACAAGCGGCCACTGCCGCCGAACTGCCGCTGCTGCCCGCGCAGGCGCGCCACCAGCGCCGCCAGCAGGCGCGGCACCACCAGCATGACCAACGTCATGCCCCACAGCCAGAAGCTCTCGTTGCCCAGCCGCTGCGCATCGCCGTGCTGGGCCTGCCACAGACCCAGCATCACATAGGCCAGCCACAGTGGTGCGCTGAGGTAAGCCATCACGCCGGTGGCGAACATCACCCGGTGCACCGGCTTCACGCCGGGCTCGGCGATCAGCCGGGCATTGCGCAGGTTGCCGTGGCACCAGCGGCGGTCGCGCTGCAGCTCGTCGAACAGGTGCGCCGGCAGCTGCTCGTAGCTGCCATCGAGTTCGGGCACCAGCCAGACCTCGTAGCCGGCGCGACACATCATCGCGGCCTCGACGAAGTCGTGCGACATCACCTCCACCGTCTTGCCGTTGCGCCCAGGCAGGCGCGCTAGCGCGCAGTGCTGCATGAAGGGCTCGACCCGGATGATGGCGTTGTGGCCCCAGTAGTGCGCCTGGCCGAGTTGCCAGTAGTGCAGCCCGGCGATGTACAGCCGGCCCAGTACCTGGCTGGCGAACTGCTGGCAGCGCGCGTGCAGGGTGTCGGGCGCGCAGGCTTCGGGCCGGGTCTGGGCGATGCCCACGCGCGGGTTGCGTTCCATCAGCTGCACCAGGCGCACCAGGCAATCGCCGGTCATCACGCTGTCGGCGTCAAGCACCACCATGTAGCGGTACAGGCGGCCCCAACGGCGGCAGAAGTCGGCCACATTGCCGGCCTTGCGGCCGGTGCGGCGCTTGCGCCAGCGGTAGAACAGGCGCTGCTGACCGGGCTGGTCGTCGCCCAGCATGGTGCGCAGCTGCTGCCAGGCGGCCAGCTCGGCGTGGCGCACCGATTCGTCGGCGGTGTCGGACAGCACATACACATCGAAGGCCGACAGTGCCCCGGTGGCGGCGAGCGACTGGCAGGTGGCGCGCAGGCCGGCGAACACCGCCTGCACATCCTCGTTGCAGATGGGCATGACCAAGGCGGTGCGGACCTCACGCGGAATCGGCCGGCGCAGCTCGGTGCCGAGACCCAGGGCCTGCGCATCGCCGCGCAGCATCATCGCGAAGCCGGCCAATGCGGTGGCGAAGCCGGTGAACACCCAGGCGAACAGCACCGCAAACAGGCCGACGAAGGTCATCGCCGCAGCCCATGCCAGCGGTGCCTCTGTGAAGGCGGTCGATGGCAGCACGGCTTGCCACTGCAGATGGGTGGCGAGCAGCGTGACCGCCAGCACCAGCCAGATCAGGCTGCGCCGGCGGTGCCGTGCGGCTTTCAGCCAAGGCGGTGGCTCGACCGTGGCCTGGCGCGGCAGCCGCAGCAGCGCCGCGAGCTGCCAGCGCAGGGCTTCGCCGAGGGCCGGCCAGAAACCCAGCCAGGGGCGCGGTGTCATGGCACCCCGGCGCAGCGGCGGGGCGGTGTTGGCACGCGCGGCGGGCGTGGCGGGGGCATGGGAAGGAGTGGTCATGGGGCAATCAGGGCACAGCGTTCTTGGGGGCCTCGGCGGGCTTGGGTGCGGGCACGGCGGCGCCGGCAGGGGCGCTGTCCGGCGCGGCGGGCGGGGGCGGCCGGGAAGGGGGCGGTGGCGGCGGAGCCGCTGGTGCCGGTGGGGGGGGCGTAGCAGGCTGCGTGCCTGCGCCGGCCGTCTGCCAGCAGGCGTCGCCGCCGGGGTTCAGGGGCGGCAAGGCCAGGCTCCAGGTCTCCGTCAGCACCTCGCGGCCGAGCACCAGGTGGGCCCGCAGCTCCAGCGGCTGATCGAGCGCCTGGCGCGCAGCGCGCAGCGTCAGACGCCAGGTGTGCAAGGCCGGGTCGTGCTGCACCTGCGCCAGCCGCAGCGTGCCATTGGCGCTGGCACTCACGGCCGCCTGCACCTTGGCGTTGCGCGGCAGCCGCTCCAGCGCGGGGCCGGTGAAGTCGATGTGGTACTGCACCTCGTTGGGTGCCAGCTTCTCGTGCCCGGCACCGCAACGCGACTGCACCGCCCACGCCCCAGGCGCGGCCGGCGGTGCATCTTTGAACCAGTGCATCACATAGTCGAGCGCCAGCGGCTGTCCGACAGGCGGCAGCTTGGCGGGCACCCAGTAGGCCACCGTGTTGTCGCTGGCCTCGTCGGCGGTGTGGTACTGCATCAGCTCGACCCGGCCGGCGCCCCACTGGCCGCGCGGTTCGATCCAGACGCTGGGCCGGCGTTCGTAGCGGGCTTCGAGGTCTTCGTAGCTGGCGAAGCGTCGGTCGCGCTGCAGCAGGCCGAAGCCCTTGAGCCCGCTGAGCGAGAACGAGGTGGTCTGCGGCCGTTCGGGGTTGAGCAGCGGGCGCCAGATCCACTCGCCCGTGGCGCTTTGCACCTGCAGGCCGTCGGAGTCGTGCACCTCGGGGCGGAAGTCGCCCGGGCGCGGGCGCGATTCGCCCGACAGGAACATGCTGGTCAGCGGCGCCAGGCCGAGCACCGGCGGCTCCACCCGGCTGTCGCCGGCCACCCGGCTGCGGCGCAGAAAGATGCGTGACTGCACCGCCACCTGGGTGGTGGCGCCGGGCGTGATCTCGAAGCGGTAGGCGCCGGCCAGGCGCGGGCTGTCGAGCCGGGCGTAGATCACCAGCCGCTTGGCATTGCGGGCCGGGCGCTCGACCCAGAAGGTGTCGAAGCGCGGAAATTCCTCTGGCTCGGTGCTGCTGACGTTGACCGCCAGGCCGCGCGCCGACAGGCCGTACTGCTGGCCGGCGCCAAGGGTGCGGAAGTAGCTGGCGCCGAGGAAGACGACGAGTTCGTCCTTGTAGTCCTTGCGGTTCAGAGGGTAGTGCACCCGCAGCCCGGCCACCTCGGCCTGCGGTCCGGCGCCGCGCAGCAGGCCGGCATTGCGGCCGAAGTCGAAGTTGTCGGTGGGAACGCCCAGCGGCGCGACGCGGTCCTCGTTGATCTCGAACACCCGCACCGGATGCCGATAGCTGTGGCCGACGTGGAAGAACATCAGCTCGAACGGCAGCTTCTGCGCCCGCCACAGGGCGCGCTCGGGGCGGTAGCGGATGTCGCGGTAGGCGTCGTAGCTGAGCTTGTCGAGCGCGGTCAGCTTGCCGGTGGCGGGCGGCTGATACGGCCGTTCAGCCAGTTGCCGCGCCTGCGCTTCCACGTCCGCGAGGCTGAAGGCCCGCGCCAGCGGCGGCAGGCCCAGCAGCAGCAACGCAGCGACCAAGGGGAGCCGCCATCCGAGCCGGGTCGTCCGATGTGCGGGCGTGTCGAGCTGGACGGAGGTGGCGTTTCCGGAAGGTGGCATGTAGCGTCTGAGGCACAGAATGAGACTGCATGGTGCGATGCAGCACGATTCTGGGTGACGCTGTTCACGCTTTCTGTAGGAAGAGGTCGCTAGAGAGTATCTTGACGCAACAGCCCATTACGGGGTGTTCGGCGGGTCAACCTGGCGGGGTAGGCGGCCGTTGTCGGGCGCTTCGTCAGCGCAGCAGTTCGAGCAGGCGGTCGAGCCCGCCTTCGTTGATGGCCACCATGGCCTGCTCGCGCACCTTGGGCTTGGCGTGGTAGGCCACGCTCAGGCCGGCAGCGCCCATCATCAAGAGGTCGTTGGCGCCGTCGCCCACCGCGATGGCTTGGCTGGGCGCGATGCCGAGCTCAGCACAGGTGGCCAGCAGCATGCGCTGCTTCTCAGCGCCGTCGCAGATGTCGCCCCAGGGCTGGTCGAGCAGGCCGCCGGTGAGGTGGCCGTCGACGATCTCCAGCACATTGCTGCGGGTGTAGTCGAGCTGCAGGCAGTCGCGCACGCGGTCGCTGAAGAAGGTGAAGCCGCCTGACACCAGCAGCGTCTTGTAGCCCTGCGAGCGCAGCGTGCTTACCAGCCGCTCGGCGCCCGGGTTCAGCCGCAGGCGCTGTTCAAACACCTGGTGCAGCGCGCTCTCGGGCACACCGGCCAGCATGGCGACGCGCCTGCGCAGGCTCTCCTTGAAGTCGGTGATCTCGCCGCGCATCGCCGCCTCGGTGATGGCCGCCACCTCGGCCTTGCGGCCCGCGGCATCGGCGATCTCGTCGATGCATTCGATGTTGATCAGCGTCGAGTCCATGTCGAAGGCGATGAGCTTGTAGCTCGACAGCGCCAGCGGGAGGCAGACATGCTGGCAGACGAGGCCGGGGGCGGGGGTCGACATGGGTGTGGCGGGTTGGGCGAAAGCGCTGCGGGGGTCGGCATTCTAGAGGCGGTGGCGCCGTGCTTCGCGGGCGGCTCAACTGTGCGGCTTTGCCTGCGCGGTTCATCCCTCTGGGGGATTGGGTCAGGTTGGATATTCGTCG
>JBDTQF010000114.1:0-12334 GCA_039932275.1 Burkholderiales bacterium | reverse complement strand
GCCATCGAAAGCCGTTTCGTGCCGATGCTCGGCGTGCGGCGGGCGCTGGCCGCCCTGGGCATCGCCACGCTGATGCTGGTGGCGCTGTTTCCCGGCGAAACCCATCTGCATCCCACCTCGCCCTGGGCGCCGCTGCACTGGCTGCTGGGGCTGGTGTCGTATGCACTGTTCGCCGCCGCGGTGCTGCATGCCGCCATGCTCAGCCGCAGCGAGCGGGCGATGCGCTCGCGCCACGCCATGCCTGCGGGCAACGGCCTGCCGGCCGGCGCGCCGGCCGCACCGGCCCCGATGCAGAGTGGGCTGCCACTGCTCAAGCTCGAAGCGTTGACCTTCCGCTTTGTGCTGGCCGGCTTCATCGTGCTGAGCGCGGCCATCGTGCTCGGCCTGGTCTACAGCAGCGGATGGCGCTGGGACCACAAGACGGTGTTCTCACTGCTCGGCTGGGCGGTGTTCGCCGCACTGCTGGCCGGGCGGCGCGCCTTCGGGTGGCGCGGCCGCCGCGCCACCCGCTGGGTGTACGTGGGCGCTGTGTTGTTGCTGCTGGCCTATGCCGGCTCGCGCTTCGTGTTCGAAGTGCTGCTGCACCGCAACCCGGGCTAAAAACCTGCGAACGAAACAGCCATGGCACGCTTGCTGATCTGGGTGGGGTTGGGTTTCATCGCCTGGTGGTGGCTGCGCCGCCGGCTGCGCGGCCCGGGCCACCCATCGGCTTCCGCGGTTGAGCCTGCCGCGCCGTCGCCCCAGGCCATGGTGCGCTGTGCCCATTGCGGCGTGCACCTGCCCGCGGCCGAGGCTCTGCCCGGGCCGGATGCCCGACCTTATTGCAGCGACGCCCACCGCGTCGCCGGGCCGGGCGCTGCGGCGTCGTCCGATCAAGCGTCGTCCGATTGAGCGCCGCCGCCTCCCGCGCCGTGCCCGACACCTCGCCAGCATCGGCCGTCCCACGCAACAGCGGCTTCGGCACCAACGACAGCTGGCGCGACGAATCGTGGTTTGCCGCGCTGGGCCTGCCACCGGCGCAGCCCACCCAACCCATGAGCCTTGACGGGTCCGGGCCGGCCGATGCCGCCGGTCGCGCCCGCCCGCCGGCCACACCCCCGGCCGCCCCGCCGACCGCTTGGCGCGTCTACCGCGCCTTCGCTCTGGCGCGTGCGGTGCTCGGTGTAGCGATGGTGGCCGCGCAGTTGCTGCTCAGCACCTCGGCCCCGGTACATGCCTCGACCGCCGGGCTGGCCCTGTGCGTGGCGTATGCGGCCATGGCGCTGCTTGCCGCCCGGCCGCTGCGGCCCGACCGTCGTGTCATCTCGCCGCGCGGGGTGCTGACGCGCCGCTGGTTCGCGCTCACCGTCGGGTTGGACCTCGCTGCCTTCAGCGGCCTGATGCTGCTGATCGGCCCGGGGCTGAACGTCGCGGCCCTGCTGGCCCTGCCGGTGCTGATGGCCGCCGCGCTGTCACGCCAGCGCATCGCCCTGGCCGTGGCCGCCGCGGCCGCGCTGGCGCTGCTGACAGGGGCCACCCTGCAAGCCGCGGCAGGTGATTGGACCGGGCCCTTCATGCAGGCCGGCCTGGCCGGCGCCGGGCTGTTTGCGATGGCCCTGCTCACCGGTGAGCTGACCACCCGGCTGGCCCGCGAAGAGCACACCGCGCGCAGCTCACTGGCGCTGGCGCGCCAGCAGGCGCTGCTCAACCGCCTGGTGATCGAGGAGATGCAGGACGGCGTGCTGGTGGCCGACCGCAACGGCCAGGTGCGTGCCGCCAACCCGGCGGCACTGGCCCTGATCGGCGCCAGTGACCTGCCCCGCACCGGCCTGTTCAGCCTGCATGACCAAACCGCCTGGCTGCCGCTGGTGCGGGCAATCGAACGGGCCTACGCCGCCGGGGCCTGGCCCGAAGGCGGGCGCGATCTCACGCTGCGCCTGGCCGACGCCAACCTGCCGGGCGGCCCGCTGGAAGAGCGCTCGCTGCGGCTGCGCATGCGCTTCGCGCGCCGGCGCGAGCGCGAGATCGGCGAGGCGCTGTGCGTGCTGTTCCTCGAAGACGTGCGCACGCTGCGGGCGCGGGCCCGGCAGGAGAAGTTGGCAGCGATGGGCCGGGTCTCGGCCGGCATCGCGCACGAGATCCGCAACCCGCTGGCCGCCATCGCCCAGGCCAGCGAGCTGATGGCCGAGGACCTGGTCGATCCAGCGCAGCGCCGGCTGGCCACCATCGTCGCCGACATCGTCGAGCGGCTGCGCCGCATCGTCGACGACGTGATGGCGGCGGCGCCCGGTGGCGCGGCCGAGGTCGCCGGCCCCATCGACCTGGGCTTGCAGGCAGGCGCTTTTTGCGCCGAGTGGCTGCGCACCACCCGGCTGCCCGAAGGCAGCACCTCGCCGATCCAGGCTGCGCTCACGCCCGAGCTGCTGCCGGTGCGCTTCGACACCGACCACCTGCGGCGCGTGCTGGTCAACCTGCTCGACAACGCCTGGCGGCACAGCTCGCAGACCGCTGGTGCCGTGGCCATCGCCGTGCAGCCGTTGCCGCCCGGGCGCGCGCTGCTCAGCGTGGCCAGCGATGGCGAGACCATCGGGCCGGACGTGGAACGCCACCTGTTCGAACCCTTCTTCTCGACCCGCAGCCGTGGCTCGGGGCTGGGCCTGTATATTTGCCGCGAGCTCTGTCAGCGCTACGGCGCCAGCATCGACTACCGGGCCGGCGGCCCGGGCGCCCGCCACACCAACGTCTTTGTCGTGACCCTGCCGGTGCTTGCCGCCCTGCAACCCTTGCCGGCTGACCCCCTGCCACGATGAACACCCCGCCCAAGCACTGCCTGCTGGTTGTCGACGATGAGCCCGACCTGCGCACGCTCTATGAGCTGACGCTGCTGCGCGAGGGCTACGACGTCGATGCCGCCGGCAGCGTGCAGGAAGCCTGGCAGCAGCTCGGCGAGCGCGCCTACAGCGCCGTCATCACCGACATGCGCCTGCCCGACGGCACCGGCATGGACCTGCTGCGTCGCATCGAACAGGCCGGCCGGCGCGAGAAGACGATTGTCGTCACCGCCTACGGCTCGCCCGAGAACGCGGTGCAGGCCCTCAAGGCCGGTGCCTACGATTACCTCACCAAGCCGGTCGACCTGAAGCAGTTCCGCAGCCTGGTGGCCTCGGCCGTTGGCCGGCCGAACGACCCGCGCGCCGCTGCCGCTGCTACGGCCGCAGGCGCCCCGTCGGCCAGCGCCACCGAAGGACAGATCCGGCGCCGCCTCAGCGACGCCGCGGCCGGCGGTGCGCTGCGCCGCATGGTGGGCCAGTCGCCGGCCATGCAGCAGGTGCGCAGCCTGGTCGACAAGGTGGCGCGCAGCATGGCGCCGGTGCTGATCCAGGGCGAGTCGGGCACGGGCAAGGAGCTGGTGGCCCGCTCGATCCACCAGGTCAGCTCGCGGGCGGCGCGGCCCTTCATCGCGGTGAACTGCGGCGCCATTCCCGAGCAGCTGCTGGAGGCCGAGTTCTTCGGCTACCGCAAGGGCGCCTTCACCGGCGCGAACGAGGACCGCGAGGGCTTCTTCCAGGCCGCACAGGGTGGCACGCTGTTCCTCGACGAGCTGGGTGATCTGCCGCTGTCGATGCAGAGCAAGCTGCTGCGCGCCATCCAGGAACGCGCGGTGCGGCCGGTGGGCGCGGTGGCCGAGCTGCCGGTGGATGTTCGCGTGCTCAGCGCCACCCACAAGCTGTTGGACGCCGAGGTCGCGGCCAGCCGCTTCCGCCAGGACCTGTACTACCGGCTCAACGTGATCGAGATCCACGTGCCCTCGCTGCGCGAGCGCCTGGCCGATCTGCCCGACCTGTGCAACCGCACGCTGCAGCGCATTGCCGACGAATCCGGCGTGCCGGTGGCGCACGACCTCACGCCCGAAGCGATGGCCCGCCTGGCGCGCCACCCCTTTGCCGGCAATGTGCGCGAGCTGGAAAACCTGTTGCATCGCGCGGTGGCGCTGTCGTCCGGGCCGGTGATCGATGTCGACGATCTTGGCTTGCCGGCATTGGCCAACGAGGTCGATGTCGCAGTCTCTGAGCCGGCCCTGCCCGCAGCGGCACACGATGACCCGGCCATCGCTGCAGCGCCGCAGTCGCTACCGAACGACCTGGCAGCCTACCTCGATGCGGTGGAGCGCAGCATCCTCGTTCGGGCGCTCGAACAGCACCGCAACAACCGCACGGCCGCGGGCGCCAGCCTGGGGCTGACGCTGCGGCAGATCCGCTACCGCATTGCCCGGCTGGGTATCCAGGTGGTGGGTGACGACGCCGACCCGGCGCACGCCGCCGGGTCATGACAGAGGCCCGGCCCCGCCACCGCGCGGTCTGGCAGGCCGGCTGGCACCGCGACGCCCGACGGCTGGCCTCACCCAACTTCGGCCCACGGCCCGAAGGCACGGTCGTCACGCTGGCCATCGTCCACTCGATCAGCTTGCCACCGGGCGTGTACGGCGGCGATGCCATCGAACGGCTGTTCACCAACCGGCTCGATGCCCAGGCCCATCCTTACTACGCGCAGCTGCACGGCGTGACGGTATCGGCCCACTTCCTGCTGCGGCGCGATGGCGAGCTGGTGCAGTTCGTCGGCGTGAACGAGCGCGCCTGGCATGCCGGCGCCTCGAACTGGCAGGGCCGTGGCAACTGCAATGATTACTCAGTGGGCATCGAGCTCGAAGGACTTGAGGGCCAGCCTTTCGAGGCCGCCCAATACGACGCGCTGGTCGCCTTGCTGCGCCAGTTGCGGCGCGGTTGGCCCATCACCGAGGTAGTGGGCCACGAGCATGTGGCACCGAGTCGCAAAGGCGACCCTGGCGCAGGCTTTGACTGGCGCCATCTGCAGGCCTTGCTGGGCTGGCCGCGGCGCTGCTTCGGAGGCTGATTCGGCGCCGCACCATCGGTGGTTCTCCGAGGGCGCAACATGGTTGGACAACACTACATCTAGTGTTAAAGTGCCACTGCCGACCCCAGATCTAGTGTCCCTGCTGTCCACCCGCAGCCCACCGCTTATCCACACGCCTGTCCACAGGAGACAGCGTTCGAATGGGTGTATCGCAGACCCGCTCGCACGCTGCCGTCGCGCCGTTCCCCCTGATTCACGAGCCGTCAGCGCCCCTTTACCCGGGCCAGCTGCCGCCGCGTCATTGACCGAAGGAGTTCCATGCAAACCGCTGCCAGCCTCGCCTCGTTGCCCATCGCGGGCGTGCCGTCCATCACCGCGCCGATGACCACGCCGTCGGCCTACGCCGGCTACCAGATCATTCGCCGCAACGGCGCGGTGGTGGCGTTCGAGCCGCACAAGATCGCGGTGGCGCTGATGAAGGCCTTCCTGGCCGTGCACGGCACCCAGGGCGCGGCATCGGCCAGCGTGCGCGAGACGGTGGAGCAGCTGACCGAAGCGGTGGTGCGTGGCCTGCTGCGCTCGCGCCCGAGCGGCGGCACCTTCCACATTGAAGATGTGCAGGACCAGGTCGAACTCGGCCTGATGCGCTTTGGCCACCACGAGATCGCCCGCGCCTACGTGCTGTACCGCGAGCGCCGCTCCCAAGAACGCGCCAAGGCCGGCCAGGCCGCGGTCGTGGCCGCGCCGACGCTGATGGTGCTGGACGGCGGCGAGCGCGTGCCACTCGACAACGCCCGCCTGACGGCGCTGATCGAATCCTCCTGCGCCGACCTCGGCGCCGAAGTAACGGCCGCCCCGGTGTTGGCCGAGACCCGCCGCAACCTGTACGACGGCGTGCCGATGGACGAGGTCTACAAGGCCGCGATCCTGGCCGCGCGCACGCTGATCGAGAAGGACCCCGGCTACACCCGCGCCACCGCCCGCCTGCTGATGCACACCATCCGCCGCGAGGTCCTCGGTGGCGACGTGCTGCAGGCCGAGATGGCCGAGCGCTACGCCGAGTACTTCCCGCGCTTCATCAAGAAGGGCATCGACGCCGAGCTGCTGGACGAAAAGCTCGCGCAGTTCGACCTGGTCCGCCTGGGCGCCGCACTGAAGGCCGAGCGCGACCTGAAGTTCGACTACCTCGGCCTGCAGACGCTGTACGACCGCTACTTCCTGCATGTGAAGAAGCAGCGTATCGAAATGCCCCAGGCCTTCTTCATGCGCGTGGCCATGGGCTTGGCGCTGAACGAGATCGACCGCGAGGCGCGCGCCATCGAGTTCTACGAGGTGCTGTCCAGCTTCGACTTCATGTCGAGCACGCCCACGCTGTTCAATGCCGGCACGCGGCGCTCGCAGCTCTCCAGCTGCTACCTCACCACCGTGCCCGACCACCTCGATGGCATCTACGAGGCCATCAAGGAAAACGCGCTGCTGTCCAAGTTTGCCGGCGGCCTTGGCAACGACTGGACCCCGGTGCGTGCGCTGGGCTCGCACATCAAGGGCACCAACGGCGAGTCGCAAGGCGTCGTGCCGTTCCTGAAGGTGGTCAACGACACCGCGGTGGCGGTGAACCAGGGCGGCAAGCGCAAGGGCGCGGTCTGCGCGTATCTGGAAACGTGGCACCTTGACATCGAAGAGTTCCTGGAGCTGCGCAAGAACACCGGCGACGACCGCCGCCGCACCCACGACATGAACACGGCCAACTGGATTCCCGACCTGTTCATGAAGCGGGTGCTCGAAGGCGGCGACTGGACCCTGTTCTCGCCTTCCAACTGCCCCGACCTGCACGACAAGTTCGGCCAGGACTTCGAAGCGGCCTACACCCGCTACGAACAACAGGCCGAACGCGGTGAACTGACGCTCTACAAAAAGGTGCGTGCCACTGACCTGTGGCGCCGCATGCTGTCGATGCTGTTCGAGACCGGCCACCCGTGGATCACCTTCAAGGACGCCTGCAACGTGCGCTCGCCGCAGCAGCATGTCGGCGTGGTGCACTCCAGCAACCTGTGCACCGAGATCACGCTGAACACCAACGACAGCGAGATCGCGGTGTGCAACCTGGGCTCGGTGAACCTGTCGCAACACATCAAGGACGGCGCGGTCGATCACACCAAGCTGAAGAAGACGGTGGGCACCGCCATGCGCATGCTCGACAACGTCATCGACATCAATTACTACGCGGTCAAGAAGGCGCGTGATTCCAACCTGCGCCACCGCCCGGTGGGCCTGGGGATCATGGGCTTCCAGGACGCGCTGTACCAGCTGCGCACGCCGTACGCCTCGGCCGAGGCGGTGGAGTTTGCCGACCGCTCGATGGAGGCGGTGTGCTTCCACGCCTACTGGGCCTCGACCGACCTGGCCGAAGAGCGCGGCCGCTACGCCACCTTCCGTGGTTCGCTGTGGGACCGCGGCATCCTGCCGATCGACTCGCTCGACCTGCTGGCCGAGCAGCGTGGCGGCCATGTCGACGTCGACCGTTCGCGCAGCCTGGATTGGGAATCGCTGCGTGCGCGCATCGGCCAGGTCGGCATGCGCAACTCGAACTGCGTGGCCATCGCCCCCACCGCCACCATCTCCAACATCATCGGCGTCGACGCCTCGATCGAACCCAGCTTCGGCAACCTGTCGGTCAAGTCGAACCTTTCGGGCGAGTTCACCATCGTCAACGAATACCTGGTGCGCGACCTGAAGAAGCTCGGCCTGTGGGACGACGTGATGGTGATGGACCTCAAGCATTTCGACGGCTCGCTGCGCCGCATCGACCGCGCACCCGAGGAGTTGAAGCGCCTGTACGCCACCGCCTTCGAGGTCGACCCGGTGTGGCTGGTTGAAGCCGCCGCGCGCCGCCAGAAGTGGATCGACCAGGCCCAGAGCCTGAACATCTACATGGCCGGCGCTTCCGGCAAGCGGCTCGACGAAACCTACAAGCTCGCCTGGATCCGCGGCCTCAAGACCACCTACTACCTGCGCACCGTGGGCGCCACGCATGCCGAGAAGTCGACGGTCAAGGCCGGCCAGCTCAACGCTGTGTCGTCCGGTGGCCATGCAGGCATGGTCATGACCGCTGTTGAAAGCGCAGCACCGATGGCTGCTGTCGAGGTACTGCCGGCCACCGACATCAAGTTCTGCTCGATCGACAACCCTGATTGCGAAGCCTGTCAGTGACGCGAGACCTGCCAATACGGCGTTGACGACGCGCTCATGCGGTGCTGTCCGACAACGCCGCATTCCGCCGATGTGCTGATGCCGCAAGGCGCTGCGAACATCGCGATGCAATGCGACAACACCGAGTGCTGCTTGATGTCAAGAAGTGCTTGGTGTTTGAACACAACACTTAGATAATTCATCAAGTTAGGAAGACAGCCATGCTGGTCTGGGAAGACACCCCGCGTTCAACGCCTGCTCCTGCCAATCGCTTGCAATCGAACCCAGTTGATGAGGGCTCGGCCCTCGGCTCCTCTGCGTTCTTGAGCCCGGCCTTGCAGACCGCAGTGCCCGCCACACCGTCGGCAGCTTTGGCATCGGTGGCCAAGCCGGTGGCATCCGCCGTTGTTCATGCCACGCCGGCCACCAGCACGCGCCGCGTCAACGTGGCCGACAAGCGCATCATCAATGGCCAGACCGACGTCAACCAGTTGGTGCCCTTCAAGTACAAGTGGGCCTGGGAGAAGTACCTCGCCAGTTGCGCCAACCATTGGATGCCGAACGAAGTGAACATGTCGCGCGACATCGCGACCTGGAAAGACCCCAACGGCCTGACCGACGACGAGCGCCGCATCATCAAGCGCAACCTCGGCTTCTTCGTCACCGCCGATTCGCTCGCCGCCAACAACATCGTGCTGGGGACCTACCGCCACATCACGGCGCCCGAAGCCCGCCAGTTCCTGCTGCGCCAGGCTTTCGAAGAAGCGATCCACACGCACGCCTACCAGTACATCGTCGAGTCGCTCGGGCTCGATGAAAGCGAGATCTTCAACGCCTACAACGAGGTGCAGTCGATCCGCGACAAAGACGAGTTCCTGATCCCGTTCATCGGCGCGATCATGGACCCCAACTTCAAGACCGGTACGCTGGAAACCGACCAGACCCTGCTGAAGTCGATCATCGTCTTCGCCTGCCTGATGGAAGGCCTGTTCTTCTACGTCGGCTTCACGCAGATCCTCGCTTTGGGCCGGCAGAACAAGATGACGGGTGCAGCCGAGCAGTACCAGTACATCCTGCGCGACGAGTCGATGCACTGCAATTTCGGCATCGACCTGATCAACCAGATCAAGCTCGAGAACCCGCAACTCTGGACCACTGCCTTCAAGGCCGAGATCAAGGCCCTGTTCGAGAAGGCGGTCGAGCTGGAATACCGCTACGCTGAAGACACCATGCCACGGGGTGTGTTGGGCATGAACGCTTCGATGTTCAAGGGTTACCTGCGCTACATCGCCAACCGGCGCGCCACGCAGATCGGCCTGGAAGAGCTGTTCCCGAACGAGGAAAACCCGTTCCCGTGGATGAGCGAAATGATCGACCTGAAGAAGGAGCGCAACTTCTTCGAGACCCGTGTGATCGAGTACCAATCCGGCGGCGCGCTGTCCTGGGATTGATGACCATCACCGGCACCTCTGCTGCGGCGCGCGCCCTTTAGCTGTTGAATGACCCAACGATCAATCTTTGTCGGCCCGAATCCGCCGCCCCCGTGGGCGGCGGACGGGCTGGCGCCCCCATTCGCAATGCTGGAGCGTCACTCCAAGACAGCTTCTCGGCTTGCGGATCGCCTTGTCGATTCGATGGACAGGGTGTTTTTTTCCACTTGATCAAGGAGAACCGTGATGGCAACTGCGAAGAAGGCGCCAGCCAAGAAGGCTGCCGCGAAGAAGCCGGTCTTGAAGAAGGCCGCTCCTGCGAAGAAGGCTCCGGCCAAGAAGGCCGCGGCGAAGAAGCCCGTCCTGAAGAAGGCAGCGCCGGCCAAGAAGGTCGCCGTCAAGAAGGCCGCGGCTAAGAAGCCCGTCCTGAAGAAGGCAGCACCGGCGAAGAAGGCCGCTGTGAAGAAGGCAGCGGTCAAGAAGGCCGCCGTCAAGAAGGCACCGGCCAAGAAGGCGGCACCGGCGAAGAAGGCTGCGGTCAAGAAGGCCGCTGCCAAGAAGGCTCCTGCGAAGAAGGCTGCGGCCAAGAAAGCGGCGAAGAAGGCACCCGCCGCGCCTGCTGCCCCTGCCGCTGCGGCCCCTGCGCCCGCGCCGGCATCTGCTGCTCCGGCGGCGAAGACCACGCTCAGCCCTCAGGCTGCGTGGCCCTTCCCGACGGGCAACAAGCCCTGACCGGCGACAAGTGAAAGCACCACCGGGGACTCAGGTTCCCGGTGTCTGCTGCTCAAGCCCGGCTCCGGCCGGGTTTTTTCATGGCGGCTTGGGCCGCGCTCATCTGACCCTGCGCGCCATCATGTCTGCGCCCTCGAGCCCCACCCTGTGGCCTTGCATCATCTGGCAAGCCGATGGCTGCTTGCTCGACGTGGCCGTGGTGCCCAATGCCAAGCGCACCGAGGTGGTCGGCCTGCACGACCAGGCCCTGCGCATCCGCCTGGCAGCACCGCCGGTGGACGGCGCCGCCAACGAGGCGCTGCAGCGCTGGCTGGCCGATGCGCTGCACCTGCCCAAACACCGCATCGAATTGATCCGCGGCCACAGCGGCCGGCGCAAGCGGCTGCATGTCGCGGGCGCCAACGAGGCGATGGCGCGCTGGCTCGCAACGCTGCCGCTGGCGTAACCGCCCGCGGGCGGTTACGCCAGCGGGCGCGTCAGAGCCCCAGCGCGCGCGGATCGAGCCGGTGGTTCTGCGGCCCGTGTTGGGCGATCTTGATGGCCCCGACCTGGTTGCCCAGCGCCACACAGCGCGGCAGGTCCCAGCCGCGTTCCAGTCCGTAGAGCAGGGCGCCGCGAAAGGCATCGCCGCAGCCGGTGGGGTCGGCAATGCGCTCAGCGGCCACGCCGGGCACATGGGTCTTGCGGCCCTGCACCCAGATCTCGCAGCCTTCGCCGCCGAGCGTGACGATCACACCGCGCAGGTGTGAAGTCGAAAGCGCCGCCAGGTCCGTGCCCATGCGTTCACACAACATCTTGGCTTCGTAGTCGTTGACCGTGACCCAGGTGGCCTGGCTGACGAAGCGGCGCAGGTCGTCGCCGTCGAACATCGGCAGGCCCTGGCCCGGGTCGAAGATGAACGGCATCTGCGCCGCCGCCAGCTGCGCGGCATGCTGGATCATCGCGTCGCGGCCATCGGGTGCGACGATGGCCACCGCCACGTCGCCGCGCATGGCGGCGTCGATCTGCAGGCGGTGGGCCTGCTGCATCGCGCCGGGGTGGA
Organism: Burkholderiales bacterium; assembly: GCA_039932275.1. Lineage (GTDB taxonomy): Bacteria > Pseudomonadota > Gammaproteobacteria > Burkholderiales > Burkholderiaceae_C > Sphaerotilus. The sequence continues at coordinate 1,090 of JBDTQF010000114.1, read as the reverse complement.
AGGCGGTGATCTGGTTGTTGTCCTGGTCGGTGGTGATGTGGGCTTGCGCGGTGAAGCTCTCCGTCACGGTCAGCACATGGCGGGTGTCGATGCCCAGCTCGTTCATGCGAGCCAGGTAGGCGGCGCCATCGCTGCCCAGCGTGCCCATCACCTGCGGCGCGCCGCCCAGCGCCTTGAGCGTGTAGGCGATGTTGCCGGCGGTGCCGCCGAACTCGCGCCGCAACTCGGGCACCAGGAACGAGACGTTCAGGATGTGGATCTGATCCGGCAGGATCTGCTGCGCGAAGCGGCCCGGGAAGGTCGCGATGGTGTCGAAGGCGAGGGATCCGCAGATCAACGCGGGCATGGTGACTCCTGGTCGAAGGATGGGTCGATGGAAGGCCGCATTGTCAGTCCGCCGCGCCGGGGGCCCGGTAGCCACGCGGCACCGCCGCCAGCAGCCGGCGGGTGTAGTCCTCACGCGGCGCGGCGATCAGGCGCTCGGTGCCGTTGTGTTCGATCGCGCGGCCATCCTTCATCACCAGCACCTCGTCGGCCATGAAGCGCACCACCGCCAGGTCGTGGCTGATGAAGATGTAGGCCAGGCCGAGCTCGTCCTGCAGGTCTTTCAGCAGGTTGAGCACCTGCGCCTGGACCGAGACGTCGAGCGCGCTCACCGCCTCGTCGAGCACCAGCACTTCCGGATCGAGCGTGAGGCAGCGCGCGATCGCGACGCGCTGGCGCTGGCCGCCGGAGAACTCGTGCGGGTACTTGTCCATCGCCGACTCGTCCAGGCCGACCTTGGCCAGCAGCGCGCGGGCGCGGGCCTCGCGGTCGTCGGCGTCTTTGCCGATGCGGTGGATCGTCATTGGCTCGATCAGCGTCTGGCCCACCGTGAAGCGCGGGTTCAGCGAGGCATACGGGTTCTGGAACACGACCTGGATGCGCTTGCGCATCGGCAGCATTTCCTTCTTGCTCAAGGCCAGCAGGTCGATGCCGTCGAAGGTGACGCTCCCGCCCACCGGCCCGCCGCTGGGTTCGTGCAGGCGCAGCAAGGCCAGGCCCATCGTCGTCTTGCCCGAACCCGACTCGCCGACCACGCCGAGCGTGT
>JBDTQF010000113.1:0-12571 GCA_039932275.1 Burkholderiales bacterium | reverse complement strand
ATGAGCCGCATGCCGCGCGCCCCGGCGGCTGCGAACAGCGTGCCGGCCGACACCGCATGCACGGTGGGATACACCACCGCCGCGGTCGTGCCATGCGCCAGCAGTGTGTCGAGAAAGTTGGCCGCGCCGGCCGCGGCCACCGCCGCATCGGCATAACGCCGTTCGGCCGGGAAGGTGTAGGTGTTCAGCCAGTCGAGCAGCTCGGTGCCGTAGCTGGCGATCACGTCCAGCTGCGGGCTGTGCACATGCGTGTCGATGAAACCCGGCAGCAGCAGCCGGCCGCTGTGGTCGATGCGCTGCCAGTCATCACCCGGCGCCGGCCCGCTGGCGGGCAACGCATCGATGATGCGGCCGTCGTCGACCAGCAGCCAGTGGTCGGGCCGCCAGCGCACGCCGGGCGCGGCATCAGGCGCGGTCCAGCCCGGGTCGGCGGTGAAATCCAGCAGGTCGCCCCGGAGGGCCACCTTGCGGACGGATGCCTTCATGAAAAGACCCTGACGTGATGCATCCTGAGTCCATAGCAAGAAGGGTGCAAAGGCGCATCCTTCGGTATGGTTGATGCTAGCGTGATGAGCACACCCGTCCTCAGGGGAACCGTTTGAGCACCACCCGGCCGATCCGCTTTTTTCACCAGGGCGCCGTGCGCGAAGTCAGCGACGCCGCGCCCACCCGCAGCGTGCTCGACTGGCTGCGCGACGACGCACGCTGCACCGGCACCAAAGAAGGCTGCAACGAGGGCGATTGTGGTGCATGCACCGTCATCGTCGCCGAGCCGGACAGTGGCGCGCCGGGCGGCCTGCGGCTGCGCAACATGAACGCCTGCCTGATGTTCCTGCCGACGCTGGACGGCAAGGCGCTGCTCACGGTCGAGGACGTCTCGGCCCTCAACAGCGGCGCGCTGCACCCGGCGCAGCAAGCGCTGGTCGACTGCCACGGCTCGCAGTGCGGCTTCTGCACCCCCGGCTTCGTGATGAGCCTGACCGCGCTGTACGAAGACCACTGCGCCCGCGGCACCCGGCCCGATCGGCAGGAACTGGCCGACGCGCTGGCCGGCAACCTGTGCCGCTGCACCGGCTACCGGCCCATCCTCGATGCGGGCGAGCGCATGTTCGATGGGGCGCAACAAAGAATCGAGGCAGCACCCATCGTCGCCGCGCTGGACCAGTTGGCCGCCAGCGGCCCGCTGCACTACGCCGCGCCCAACCCGGCCTTTCGCGCCGCCGACGGCGCGCCGCGCATCGACCACTTCCACGCGCCGCGCAGCCTGGACGAGTTCGCGGCATTGCGCGCCGCGCTGCCCGCGGCCCGGCTGCTGGCCGGTGCCACCGACATCGGCCTGTGGGTCAACAAGCAGGGGCGCGACCTGGGCAACATCCTGTTCATCGGCGAGGTGGCAGAACTCAAGCGCATCGAGGTGCAGAACGGCCTGCTGATCATCGGTGCCGCCGCTTCGCTGGAGGACGCCTGGCGCGCGCTGGCCGACCAGGTGCCCGGGCTGACCGAAATGTGGCGGCGTTTCGCCTCGCCGCCGGTGCGGCATGCCGGCACGCTGGGCGGCAACCTGGCCAACGGCTCGCCCATCGGCGACGGCGCGCCGGTGCTGATGGCGCTGGGCGCACGGCTGGTGCTGCGCCATGGCGAGGCCGAGCGCGAGGTGCCGCTGGACGCCTTTTACCTCGACTACATGAAGAGCCAGTTGGCGCCCGGCGAGTTCATCGCGCGCATCCTGGTGCCGCTGCCCGACGCAGGCACCACGCTGCGCTTCTGGAAGATCGCCAAGCGTTATGACAGCGACATCTCCGCCGTGTGCGGCGCCTTTGCCTTGCGGCTGCAGGACGGCGTGGTGGCCGGGGCCCGCCTGGCCTACGGCGGCCTGGCCGCCACCGTGCGCCGCGCCGCGCAGGCCGAAGCGGCACTGGTCGGCCAGCCCTGGACCCACGCCACGGTCGAGGCCGCCGTGGCCGCCTTGGCCAAGGACTTCCAGCCGCTGTCCGACCTGCGCGCCAGCGCGGCGTACCGATCCCGCATCGCGGGCCAGCTGTTGCGGCGGCTGTGGCTTGAAACCCGCACGGAGGCGCCGCTGCCAGCGGCCACCACCAGCGTCTGGGAACACGCCGCCGCCACCCCGCAGGAGGTGGCATGAACCAGCCGACCGAAGGCTTCCTGGCCCGGCCGGACACGTTGGCCGACGAACCGGCCGATGACAACCAGCGGCTGCAGGCCGGCACCCGCGTGGGCATCTCGCGGCCACATGAGTCAGCCCACCTGCACGTGGCCGGCAGTGCGCCGTACATCGACGACCTGCCCGAGCTGGCGGGCACGCTGCACGCCGCGCTGGGCCTGTCGCCCGTGGCGCATGGCCGGCTGCGCGCCATCGACCTGGCCAAGCTGCAAGCCCAACCCGGCGTGGTGGCGGTGCTCACCGCGGCCGACTGGCCGGGCCCCAACGACTGCGGCCCCATCGTGCACGACGAACCCATCCTGGCCGAGGGCGAACTGCGTTACCTCGGCCAGCCGGTGTTTGCCGTCATCGCCACCACCCGCGACCTGGCCCGGCGCGCTGCTGCACTGGCGCGCGAGGTGCTCGACGTTGAAGCCCTGCCCGCCGTGTTGACCGTGCAGGAAGGCCACGCCATCAAGAGCTACGTGGTGCCGCCGATGCAGCTAGCGCGCGGCGACGCCCGCAGCGCCATCGCCGCCGCACCGCACCGGCTGACCGGCACGTTCTCGCTGGGCGGGCAGGAACAGTTCTACCTGGAAGGCCAGATCTCGTACGCGCTGCCGCAGGAAGACGGCGCGGTGCTGCTGCACTGCTCCACCCAGCACCCCAGCGAGATGCAGCACCTGGTGGCTCATGCGCTGAGCCTGCCGGCGCACAAGGTGCAGGTGCAATGCCGCCGCATGGGCGGTGGCTTCGGCGGCAAGGAGTCGCAGTCGGCGCCCTTTGCCTGCATCGCCGCGCTGGCCGCGCAGCGGCTGGGCCGGGCGGTCAAGCTGCGGCCCGACCGCGACGACGACTTCCTTATCACCGGCCGGCGCCACGGTTTCGAGTTCAGCTTCGAGGTGGGCTTTGATACCGACGGCAAGCTGCTCGGCGCAGACGTGGAGATGCTGGCCAACGCCGGCCACTCGGCCGACCTGTCGCCGCCGGTGATGACACGCGCGCTGTGCCACTTCGACAACGCCTACTGGCTGCCGCATGTGGCCCTGCGCGGCTACTGCGTGCGCACCAACACCCAGAGCAACACCGCCTTCCGTGGCTTCGGCGGGCCGCAGGGTGCGCTGGCGGTGGAGGTCATTCTCGACAGCGTTGCGCGCCAGCTGGGCCGTGATCCGTTGGCGGTACGGCGCGCGAATTTCTATGGCACTGAGACGAACAACGTCACGCCGTACGAACAAGTCGTGGAAGACAACGTGATCCACGCGCTGGTGGACGAACTCGCCGCGACCAGCGGCTATACCGAACGGCGCGCCGCGGTGGCCGCCTTCAACGCCACCAGCCCGGTGCTGAAGAAGGGCCTGGCGCTGACGCCGGTGAAGTTCGGCATCAGCTTCAACGTCGCGCACTTCAACCAGGCCGGCGCGCTGGTGCATGTGTACACCGACGGCACGGTGCTGGTGAACCACGGCGGCACCGAGATGGGCCAGGGCCTCAACACCAAGGTGGCACAGGTGGTGGCGCATGAGCTGGGGCTGAACTTCGGCTGCGTGCGCGTCACCGCCACCGACACGCAGAAGGTGGCCAACACCTCGGCCACCGCGGCCTCCACCGGCAGCGACCTCAACGGCAAGGCCGCGCAGGATGCGGCACGGCAGATCAAGGAGCGCCTGGCCGCCTTTGCCGCTGGCAAATGGGGCCTGGCCCAGGGGCTGGGGCCGCAGGCCGTGCGCTTTGCCAACGACCGGGTCGAGATCGGTGAAACGCGCATGCGCTTCGCCGAGTTGGTGAACGAAGCCTACCTGGCCCGCGTGCAGCTATGGAGCGACGGCCACTACGCCACCCCCGGCCTGCACTGGGACCGCGAGCGGCTCAAGGGCCGGCCGTTCTTCTACTTCGCCTACGGCGCGGCGGTGAGTGAGGTGATCGTCGACACGCTCACCGGCGAGAGCAAGGTGCTGCGCGCCGACGTGCTGCATGACGTGGGTCGCTCGCTCAACCCGGCCATCGACATCGGCCAGGTCGAAGGCGCCTTCGTCCAGGGCATGGGCTGGCTCACCACCGAGGAGCTGTGGTGGCACCCCAAGTCGGGACTGCTGGCCACGCATGCACCCAGCACCTACAAGATCCCGACGGCCAACGACTGCCCGCTGGTGTTCAACGTGCGGTTGTTCGACAACGGCAACGTCAGCGACACCATCCACCGCAGCAAGGCAGTGGGCGAGCCGCCGCTGCTGCTGCCGTTCTCGGTGTTCCTGGCGCTGCGCGATGCGGTCTCGGCCGTGGGCGGGCATCGCATCGACCCGCCGCTGCGTGCGCCCGCCACGGCCGAGGCCGTGCTTGATGCCATCGACGCCGTGCGGAACGGAACCCCCTCACCATGACCCAGGCCGAGCTGCATGCACTGGCGATGGTGTGGCTGGCCCAGGATCAGCTCGCCATGGAAGTGCAGGTGCTGGACCACCGCGGCTCGGTGCCGCGCGAGACCGGCACGCGCATGCTGGTCAGCGAGACGGCGGTGGCCGGCACCATCGGCGGCGGCCACCTCGAACTCAAGGCCATCGAAGCCGCGCGCGGCTGGCTGGCGCTGGGCCAGCCCGGCCCGCACGACCAGACCTATGCGCTCGGCCCGGCGCTGGGCCAGTGCTGCGGCGGCACGGTGTGCCTGCGCACCCAGGTGCTGAGCCTCGATTCGCTGGCGGCCTGGCCGCAGCCGGAGCCGCGCTTCTTCCTGCAGCTGTACGGCGCGGGCCATGTGGGCCGGGCCGTCGTTCGGCTGCTGGGTGACATCGACTGCGAAGTGCAGTGGATCGATGAACGCGAGAGCGAATTTCCCGAGCTGGCCCTGCCCGGCCACATCGAGCGGGTCTGTGTCGAGCCGGTGGAGGCCGAGGTGGCCGAAGCCCCGCCCGGCGCCTGCTACCTGGTGCTGACCCACAACCACGACCTGGATCTGCGCATCACCGAAGCCATCCTGCGCCGCGGCGACTTCGCCTTCTGCGGGCTGATCGGCAGCGCCACCAAGCGCGCCCGCTTTGTGCACCGCTTCGAAGAGCGCAGCATCGCGGCCGCGGTGCTGGAGCGGCTGTGCTGTCCGATCGGCCTGGCCGGCATCGACGGCAAGGAGCCAGCGGTCATCGCCGTTGCGGCGGTGGCCCAGCTGCTGCAGCTGCCTGCGGCGCTGCAGCAAGCCCCAGCAGGTGACCCGAAGCGTTGATAGGCCGCACTTTGCGCGTGATCGGCCGGGCTGGCCAGCGCCCCGGCAACGTAGCATCGCGCGCACTGAACATCTTGATGATCCGGCCTTGAACGCTTCCCGCTCCCCGTCACCGTTGTGGCCCGCGCCACGATCTTGGTGGTGGACGACGTGCCCGACCCACCGCCGTGAAACCATCGCCCAGCGCGGCTGACAACGCCCCCTCGTTGGGGGCATCGAACGGCACTGGCGCGGCCACCCTGGCCTGGGTCTATGCCAGCCTGTCCGCGGTGTGGATCTTGTTCTCCGACAAGGCGGTGCAATGGTGGGTCACCGACCCCGACACCGCCGCCACCCTGCAAACGCTCAAGGGCTGGCTGTTCGTCGCAGCAACGTCGGTGCTGCTGTATGTGCTGGCGCGCCGCTTGTTGCGCGGCCAGGCCAGCCCGGCGCCGCGCAGCGCACCCAGCGGCGCCTTCCCGGTGGCCGTGCCGCTGCTGCTGATCGGCGTGGCGCTGACCACGCTGGCAGTGGTGGGCATCAGTACCAGCGTGCGCTCGCATCGACAGGCTGAAATCGCCCAGCTGCGCACCACGGCCGATCTCAAGACCCGTCAGATTGCCGGCTGGCTGGACGAGCGCTACAGCGACATGCACTTCATCCACAGCAGCCGTCTGTTGCCGCAGCATTACGAACGCTGGCAACACGGGCGCGACAAGAAGACCGGCACCCAGTTGCAGGAGCGTCTGGCGCAGTGGCGGCAGACCAAAGGCTACGACGACGTGGCGGTGCACGACGCCGACGGCCAACGGGTATGGCACACCGCTGAGGCCAGCGGCGACGAGACGGCTACAGACCCGGCGCTCGCAGCGGCCATCCGCGAGGCGGTGACCAGCCAGCGGGTGATGCACGCTGGTCCCCACCACCGCGCCGGCCAGCAGGCGACGCTGGACTTCATCGTGCCGATGCCGCACAGCCCCGCGGAACGGGCCTTCGCCGTGGTGTTCCACCTCGATGGCACCGGCCCGCTGCAAGCGCTGCTGGACGGCTGGCTTGGGCAGAACGACGGCGCCGACCTGATGCTCTGCCGCCTCGATGGTCAGGAGGTGGTGTACCTGCGCAGCTCGTCGTCGCCTGGCAACGCCCTGCCGGCCGCCGCGGCGCCCCGGCCCGGGTCGGTGGCGGTCGAGGTGCTGAACGGCCGGGCGGCCGCGGGCACGGTCATCAATGGCCTGGACACGCGCGGCCGGCCGGTGGTGGCGCTGTCGCACCGGGTTCCTGGAACCGACTGGCTGCTGGTGGCCAGCATCGACGAGGCGGCACTGCACGCCACCTTGCTGCGTGACGCAGGCTGGATCGTCCTGGCCACGCTGCTGGTGGCATTGATCGCCAGCGGCGCCGTCATCACGCTGCGCCAGCGGCAGGCGCTAGCGGCGGCGCGTTTGCAGGGCCAGACCCAGACCGAGAAGCTGAGGTTGCAGGCGCAGCTCAGCCGGGTGGCCGAATCGGTGCCGGGCGTGCTGTTCTCCTTTCAGCGCGACGCAACCCGTCGGCATATCCGCGTGTTGTATGCCAGCCCGGCGTCCCAGGAAATGATGGGACTGAGCGTGGACGACCTGATGCGGGACGCCACACTGTGGTTCCACCTGATCCATCCGGACGACGTCCGCGCGATGGTGCACGACCTGGACATCTCGGCCGCCAACCTGACACCGGCGATGAGCGAATGGCGGCAGACCCACCCGACCAAGGGCGAACGCTGGCTGACCAGCCGCAGCATGCCCACGCGCGAGGCCGACGGCAGCACGGTGTGGCATGGCTACGTGGCCGATGTCACCGCCGAGAAGGCCGTGGCGCAGGCGCTGCAGCTCAGCCTGGAACAGCTGGAAGACGCGCAGCGCGCAGCCCATCTGGGCCACTACCACTTGAACGCAGTCACCCGCCTGTGGACCTGCTCGGTGAGCTTGGGCGAGGTGTTCGGCATCAGCTCGGACGATGTCCACGACGAGGCCAGCTGGCTGGCGCTGATCCATCCCGAAGACCGCGATGGCATGGCCGTCTACCTTCGGGACCACGTGATGGGCAAGGCATTGCCGTTCGATCGCGAATACCGCATCTGCCGCGCCAGCGATGGCGTCGTCCGCTGGGTGCACGGGCTGGGGCGGCTGCGGCTTGACGACAACGGCCGGCCATTGAGCTTGGTCGGCACGCTCCAGGACATCACCGAGCGAAAGCTGGCCGAGCAGCAGCTGCGCCAGCTTTCGTTGGCCGTGGAGCAAAGCCCCGAGAGCATCGTCATCTCCAACCTGGATGGCCGCATGGAGTACGTCAACGAAGCGTTCGTGCGCATCAGCGGCTACAGCCGCGCCGAGTTGTTGGGCCGGCGACCCACCCAGCTGCGAGCCACCCGCGACCACCGGCCCCAGACCCTGGCCATGCGCGAGACCGTGCTGCGCGGCGAAACGTGGAAGGGCAAGTTCGTCAACCGCCGCAAGGATGGCAGCGAGTACGTGGAGTTCGCCATCGTCTCGCCGATCCGCCAGCCCGACGGCACCATCACGCACTATCTGGCAGTCAAGGAAGACATCACCGAGAAGCAGCGGCTGGCTGAAGAACTCGACCAGCACCGCCACCATCTCGAAGACCTGGTGGCCGCGCGCACCGCCGAGCTCGCCCTGGCGCGCGAGAAGGCCGAGGCGGCCAACCGCGCCAAGAGCACCTTCCTGACCAACATGAGCCACGAGATCCGCACGCCGATGAACGCCATCATCGGGCTGAGCGCCCTGCTGCAGCGTTCGGACCTGGCGCCCCAGCAGGCCCAGCGGCTGCACCGCATCGACGTGGCCGCGCACCACCTGCTCAGCATGCTCAACGATGTGCTGGATTTTTCGAAGATCGAGGCCGGGCAGTTGGAGCTGGAACAAATCGATTTCTCGCTGGACGCGGTGCTGGACCAGGTCCATTCACTCATCGCCCAGCAGGCCGGCGAGAAGGGCCTGGTCGTCGAGATGCAGAACCAGTGCCCAGGCCTGTGGCTGCACGGCGATCCGACGCGGGTGCGCCAGGCGCTGCTCAACTACGCCAGCAACGCCGTGAAGTTCACCGAGCAGGGCATCGTGCGCCTGCACGCACAGCGCCTGGATGCCCCGGCCGACCACGACCACGACCACGAGACCGACCCCGACGTGGCGATGTTGCACTTCGAGGTGGAAGACACGGGCTCCGGCGTCCCGCCAGACCGGCTGGGCCAGCTGTTCGAGGCCTTCGAGCAGGCCGACGCGTCGATCACCCGCCGCCACGGCGGCAGCGGCCTCGGGCTATCGATCACCCGCCGCCTGGCGGAACTGATGGGCGGCACGGTGGGCGCGTCCAGTGCACCCGGCCAGGGCAGCAGGTTCTGGTTCACCGCGCGGGTGCAGGTGGCCCCCATGTTCCACAAGGCCCACATCGGCAATTTGGGCCACGCGCCGGCCAACCGGCTCGGCAGCCCGCTGGGGGTGCGCATCCTGCTGGTTGAAGACGAGCCGATCAACCGCGAGGTCGCACGCGAGCTGCTGGAGGGATTCGGCGCCGAGGTCGTCACCGCCACCAACGGCCGCGAAGCCGTGGAACAGGCATCAGGCCAGCAACATGACCTGGTGTTGATGGATCTGCAGATGCCTGAAATGGATGGCCTGCAGGCCACCCGGACACTGCGCCAGTTGCCGGGCTGGGCCGGCGTGCCCATCATCGCGCTGACGGCCAACGCCTTCGTCCACGACCGTGCCGCCTGCCTGGAGGCCGGGATGAACGACTACCTGTGCAAGCCCGTCGAGGCCGATGCGCTGCGGGCCTTGCTCGAACGCTGGCTGCCGGGCATAGGCGACGCGGCCGCGCCGGTCGACTCGGCGACCGGCGCGGCCGCAAGCAGCAGCGAGCCACTGCCCATCGCCCCGCAGACGCTGGCGCGGCTGCTGGCCCTGCTCGAAGTGGGCGACATCGAGGCCAACACGCTGGCCGAACATGAGCAGGCAGCGCTGTCGGCCAGCCTGGGCAGCCGGGCCGGCAGGCTGTTCACCCTGCTCAAGCGCTACGATTTCGAGGGCGCCGCCACGCTGCTGCGGACGTTGCAGCCCGCAGCAACACCGGGCTGATCGCCGGCATCGCCAAGCCGCGCAGGAGCTGCGCCGGCTTGATGTGGATCAACGACCTCCTGGGTAAGTTCCAGTGACCCCGCCACGGGTCGAAAATGCAGCCATGGGATTCGACCTCTCATTAACTGCTTTGTGATCAGGTGGAGTTGGACAATTTGATGACCCAACGGAGTCGACGATGCGAACCAACCTGCCTGTCAGTCAACAAGAGCACCGCTTGCCCGCGGGCGTGTCGCTCGTGTCGACCACCGATCTGAACAGCCACATCACCTATGTCAACCCGGCCTTCATCCAGGTCTCGGGTTTCTCGCGCGATGAGTTGATCGGCCAGCCCCACAACCTGGTGCGCCACCCCGACATGCCCAGCGAGGCCTTCCGCGACCTGTGGGCCACGGTGCAGAGCGGCCGGCCCTGGTCGGCCTGTGTGAAGAACCGCCGCAAGAACGGCGACCACTACTGGGTGCTGGCCAACGTGACCCCGATCGTGCGCGATGGCGAGGTGGTGGGCTACATGTCGGTGCGCACCCTGCCCAGCCGCGCGCAGATCGACGAGGCTGAGGCGCTGTACGCGCGCTTGCGCGAACAGCAGGCCCAAGACACCCAGCACCTGGCATTGAACGGCGGTCAGGTGCGTGCCACCGGCCTGCTGACGCGCGCGTTCGCCGCCCTGCGCCCGGGCCTGCGAGGCCGCGTGATGACCGGGGTGATCGGGGCCGCGGTGGCCAACATCGTGGTGTCGGAATCACTGATCACGGCCCCTGGTGCGCTGCGCTGGAGCGTCACAGCCGGGATGCTGGCAGCCACAGCGCTGTATGCGCTGTGGCTGGCGCAGCGCATCGGCCAGCCAATTGCCATGGCCACCGCAGCGGCCACGCGCATTGCCGCGGGCGACCTGACGCAGGACGTGCCCACCGCCGGCAATGACGAGATGGGTCTGCTGATGCGCGCGGTCAACCAGCTCAACGTCAACCTGCGCGGCATCGTCGGCGATGTGCGCCGCGAGGTGGGCGAGATCGCCATCGCCACCCGCGAGGTGGCGGCCGGCAGCCAGGACCTGTCGCAACGCACCGAAACCCAGTCGAGCAATCTGGAGCAGACCGCCGCCGCCATGGAGCAGCTCGACAGCACCGTGCGCAAAAACGCCGAGTCGACCCGGACGGTCACCGGGCTGGCCCGCAACGCCGGCCAGGTGGCCGGCGAGGGCAAGACGGCGATGGACGATGCCATCGCCACCATGCAGGCGGTGAGCACCACCTCCAGCCGCATCAGCGACATCATCCAGGTGGTGGAAAGCATCTCGTTCCAGACCAACATCCTGGCGCTGAATGCCGCGGTGGAAGCGGCGCGTGCCGGCGAACAGGGCCGCGGTTTTGCGGTGGTGGCCACCGAGGTGCGGCACCTGGCGCATCGCACGGCCGACGCGGCCAAGGAGATCAAGTCGCTGATCGACGAGTCGGTCGCCGGTGTCGACGCAGGTACCCGCGCCGTGCAGCATGCCGGCGGCACCATCGGCGAGATCGTCGGCGCGGTGGAGCGCATGTCCATGCTGATGGGCGAGATGTCCACCGCCACCGACCAGCAGGCCATCGGCATCACCCAGGTCAACCAGGCGGTGGGCCAGCTCGACGGGCTGACGCAGCAGAATGCCGCGCTGGTCGAGCAGTCGTCCGCCGCGGCCAGCCTGATGCACCGCAAGGCCGAGGAGCTGAAGCAAGCGGTCCAGGTGTTCCACCTCGCCGAGTGACGCGGGGCTGCGGGGCCCGGCCCACCGCGTCATGAGTCAACGCCGGGCCGTCCCAAGTTGACTCATCCCCCTCGGGGGGCGGACGACGCTTGTCGTCGGCCTGGGGGGGTGCTCTCAGGCAGCGCTGTCGAGCGGCAGCGCCGTCTTGTAGCGCACCTGCTTGAGCGCGAAGCTGGAGCGGATCTTCTCCACCTCGGGCATGGGCGACAGCTGCTCCAGGATGAAGCGCTCCAGCGCCGCCATGTCAGCCACCGCCACGCGGATCAGGTAGTCGGCATCGCCGGTCATGAGGTAGCACTCCATCACCTCCTCGCGGGCACAGACCTTGGCCTCGAAGGCCTCCAGCGCCGCGCGGCTCTGCTGCTTCAGGCTGATGGAGATGAACACGTTCAGGTGCAGGCCGAGCTGCTTGGCGTCGAGCAACGCCACGTACTGGCGGATCAGCCCGGCCGCCTCCAGCGCCTTCACGCGCGCCAGGCAGGGCGAGGGCGACAGATGCACCTGCCGGGCCAGCGCGACATTGGACAGGCTGGCGTCCTCCTGCAGAGCGCGCAAAATCCGCAGATCAACGGCATCCAGCTTCATCATGCTTCCTTGGTGACAGACGACAGCATTTTGTGCCGTTGAGAGCCGGTTTGACGACCCGGTGCAGCTCAAAATGCCGGCCCGCTGTGTCTACAGTGCCGGGATCAAGGAGACACCGATGAGCGACCCCTCGATCCAGCAGCACCTGGACACCCCGCCCACCCCGGACCACGACCCGCAGGAAAGCGCCGAATGGCAGGCCGCGCTGGCCTCGCTGCTGCAGGCCGCCGGCCCCGCCCGGGTGCGGCAGATCATGGACATGCTGGCCGCCACCGCACGCGACCCGGCCATCGGCTGGCAGCCGGTGCGCGGCACGCCGTACGTCAACACCATCCCGGCATCAAAACAGCCGGCCTTCCCCGGTGACCTGGCCATCGAGGAACGACTGGCCTCGCTGATGCGCTGGAACGCGCTGGCGATGGTGGTGCGCGCCAACCAGGCCGATCTGGGTGGATCAAGCGAACTGGGCGGGCACATCGCCAGTTATGCCAGCGCGGCCGACCTGTTCGAGGTGGGCTTCAACCACTTCTTCCGCGCCGATGCCACCGGCCAAGGGGGCGACCTGGTGTTTTACCAGCCGCACTCGGCGCCGGGTGTGTATGCCCGCGCCTTTCTCGAAGGCCGCTTGAGTGAGACCGACCTGGCCCACTACCGCCAGGAGATCACCGCCAAACAGACCGGCGTGCAGGGCCTGAGCAGCTACCCGCACCCCTGGCTGATGCCCGACTTCTGGCAGTTCCCCACCGGCTCGATGG
>JBDTQF010000112.1:0-12590 GCA_039932275.1 Burkholderiales bacterium | reverse complement strand
CGCTCCTTGGCAATGATCTTCTCGACCACCTGCCAGGTGATCGGCTCGATGTAGGTGACATCGGCCATGTCCGGGTCGGTCATGATGGTGGCCGGATTGCTGTTGACCAGGATGACCTTGAAGCCTTCTTCGCGCAGTGCCTTGCAGGCCTGGGCGCCGGAGTAGTCGAACTCACAGGCCTGGCCGATGATGATCGGGCCGGCGCCGATGATGAGGACGGTTTTGAGGTCGGTGCGCTTAGGCATTTTGTGACTCCCGCTGGGCCGCCCCGAGGGAGGCACGCGCCCCCGTGGGGGGCAGCGACGCGGCATAGCCGCTAGCTTGGGGGCTCATCAATTCTTCTCCATCAGCGCGGTGAAACGGTCGAACAGATAGGCAATGTCATGCGGTCCGGGACTGGCTTCCGGGTGCCCCTGGAAGCAGAAGGCGGGTTTGTCGGTGCGCGCCAGACCCTGCAACGTGCCGTCGAACAGGCTCACGTGGGTGGCACGCAGGTTGGCTGGCAAGGTCTTCTCATCGACCGCGAAGCCATGGTTCTGGCTTGTGATCGAGACGCGGCCGGTGTCGAGGTCCTTCACCGGATGATTCGCACCGTGGTGGCCGAACTTCATCTTGAACGTCTTCGCGCCCGACGCCAGCGCCAGGATTTGGTGACCCAGGCAAATACCGAACGTGGGGATGCCACGCTCGACCAGGTCGCGGGTGGCTTCGATCGCATAGTCGCAGGGCTCCGGGTCGCCGGGGCCGTTGCTTAGAAAGAGGCCATCAGGCTGCAACTTCAGCACCTGGGCGGCCGGCGTCTTCGCCGGCACGACGGTGACCTTGCAACCGCGCTCGGCCAGCATGCGCAGGATGTTGAACTTGACGCCGAAGTCGTACGCAACGACATGAAATCGCGGTGACTGCTGGACACCAGCGCCCTCGCCGAGGCGCCATTCGGTCTGGGTCCAGACGTACGGTTCGGAGCAGCTGACGACTTTGGCCAAGTCCTGTCCGGCCATGTTAGGCGCTCCCTTGGCAAGCTCGATCGCGCGGTCGATCTGTGCCTGGGTGACCTCGCTGCCCACCGGCAACGCGACGATGCAGCCGTTTTGGGCGCCGCGGGTGCGCAACACGCGGGTGAGCTGTCGTGTGTCGAGGCCGGCAATGGCCACGGTACCTTCTTTGGCCAGGTAAGCATCGAGCGGCTGCCCGGCGCGGAAGTTGGAGACGCGGATGGGCAGGTCCTTGATGACCAGGCCTGCGGCAAAGACTTTCTTGGCCTCGACGTCCTCGGCATTGACTCCGTAGTTGCCGATGTGCGGATACGTCAACGTGACGATCTGCTGGCAGTAGCTCGGATCAGTGAGGATTTCCTGGTAACCGGTGAGCGAAGTGTTGAACACCACTTCGCCCACGGTGTGACCGGCGGCGCCGATCGAGATGCCTTGAAAGACTGTGCCGTCTGCGAGTGCGAGGATTGCGGATGGCAGGACGGGCAGCACGGGAACTCCGGATGGGAAGCACACCCAGCTCAGCGCTCACACGCGTCAACCTCCGCCGACTTTCGGCGTGGGGCTGTAGGCCTGGGTCCCGTGAGTGAACGAGGGTGAGCTGCGCTAGGTGTCTTGTGGGTAGACAAACCGTGCGATTATAAACGCCGCGGGTTTCTACCGAAGCCTGTTGGGGTGACTGATCGCCCACCTCGCCGACGCCGGGAATGCCGCCCTCCACGGGTCTCAACACATCGGTTGTGCCGATCACCGGGAACTAGAATCGCGCGCACGGGTCCTACCGGCTCGCCTACCCACTTTTGGAGGTCGCATGAACGAGAGATTGCCATCCGTCGCTGCCTATGCCCCCGCTGCAGCAGCGCAGACTGATCGCAACCGCGTGCTGCGCAATACCTATTGGCTGCTCGCCTTGTCGATGCTTCCCACGGTGCTGGGGGCCTGGATCGGCGTGTCGACGGGCGTGGTCGCTGCGATGGGCGTGGGCTGGTCGATCGGGCTGTTCCTGATCGGTGCCTTCGGGTTCATGTACGCGATAGAGCGCACCAAGAACACCGCCGCTGGCGTGCCCGTGCTGCTGGCCTTCACCTTCTTCATGGGCCTGATGCTGTCGCGCATGCTGGCCTTCGTGCTGGGCTACAGCAACGGCAGCTCGCTCATCATGATGGCCTTCGGCGGCACCGCCGGTGTGTTCGTGGCCATGGCCTCGCTGGCCAGCGTGATCAAGCGCGACCTCACGAACTTCAGCAAGTTCTTGTTCGTTGGCGCCATCGTGCTGTTGGTGGCGATGGTGATCAATGCCTTCGTGCAGTCCAGCGCCATGATGCTGGCGCTGTCGGTCATCGCCATCGGCCTGTTCTCGGCCTTCCTGCTGGTCGACCTGAAGCGCGTGATCGACGGCGGCGAGACCAACTACATCAGCGCCACGCTGGCGGTGTACCTTGACCTGTACAACATCTTCCAGAACCTGCTGGCGCTGCTGGGTGTGTTCGGCGGCGAACGCGACTGACACCGGTTCACCTCACGAAAACGGGGCCCTCGGGCCCCGTTTCTTTTGTCCGAGCCCAAACGCCGGTCAGCGCAGATACACCTGACCGAAGCAACTGATGATCCGCACGCTGTATGCGTAGGTAACCGTGGCCCCGGCATTGGGCTGACGGTCGTTCCAATTGAAGCTGCAACCCAGGTCGACGTTGCGCAGCGGCTGGTAGGTCAACCCCAGGCTGACCGTGGTGGTCTTGTCACCGGACCGGGTAGGCGTGAGGGATGTTCCGCCGATCGAAAAGGTGTTGTCGACCGTGCGCCGCCCGAAGGTCAACCCGCCGGTCACATTGATCTTGCCGGTGGCTTCCCAGGCAGCGCGCGCGCTGTAGAACGTGCCGATGACGGTGTCGCTGTTGTCCACCAGGGTGTTGGTGGTCTGACCGAAGTTGTTGTCACGCGATACGCCGTAATCTACCGTCAGCTTGCCGGTGGGACGCCAGCCCCAGTTCAATGCGCCGGTCCAGCCGTTGCCATTGCGCAGGGCGAGTTGCGAATGGGTGGTGCGTGATCGGCTGAGGCGTGCGCTGACCGTGCTGGCGCCGCTGGCTTCGAGCGTCGAACTTAAATCAATGTCGTCGCGCTTGACCTCGTCGCTGCCCAAGGCGGAAAAGTTGGGATAGTCGGCCGTGGCATGACGGCCGCCTAGGAACAACGACAAGTTGCCCGTCGGCCGCCAGCGCACACCACCATTGACCGCCTGGCGATTGAGGTTGCGGTTGCTGAGGTTGACGTCCGAGAAACGCTCCCGGTTGGCCGACATCCCGGCTTCGAAGCTCCACTCGGTGACACCCCCCAGGCGCGCCTGGAGATCAACGCCCTGCGAGCGCCGCAGCACCCGCGAGGTGTAAGGCGCGCCGGTGAGGTTGTAGAGGAACAGGCTTTGCTGGGTGTTGGCCGAGAGCGTTCCAGACAGGCGCTCCACCGTCTCCCAGTTCAGGCGACCATTGAGCGAATAGCCGGTGTTGTTGAGCTGCGAGTTGCTGGAATACCGGTTGGCATTCACCGCCGCGTCCACCAGCAACTGCTGCCGGCCAAGGGTCTGATCGACACCCGCGCGCAGACCGGTGGACGAGATCTTTTCGCTGGTCTCCGAGCCTGAGGGTCGGATGAACAGGTTGCTGTTGTGGGTGAAGGTCTGCGACAGCCCCAGGTAGTACGGGCTGGTTTGCGCCGAAGCGCCGCCGGACAGCACCAACAGGCCGGCAGCAGCCATCAACCAGCGCACGGTGGCAGTCGAAGGGGGTTTGTTCATGATGCGCAGATCTCCTCTGTCTTAAAAAACGATAGGTCGGCTGCACGCCCCGCGGGCATGCATCGCCGCCGCTTCAGTAGGCATTTCTGTCGAACAACACGATCCGGGCCGTTCTCGCGATGATGCGCAGATCCAGCCCCAGCGACCAGTTGCGCAGGTATTCGATGTCGTACTCGACCCGTTCGATCATCTTCTCGACCACCTGCGTCTCGCCACGGCACCCGTTCACTTGCGCCCAACCGGTGATGCCCGGCTTGACCTTGTGCCGCACCATGTAGGCGCGGATGATGGGGCGGTATTGTTCATTGTGGGCCACGGCATGGGGCCGCGGGCCGACGATGCTCATGCGGCCCTGCAGCACGTTGACGAACTGCGGCAACTCATCGAGCGAGGTACGCCGCAGGAACGCGCCGAACTTGGTGATGCGCGGATCGTCCCGCGTCGCCTGCTTGACCACCGAGCCGTCATCCATGGCACGCATGGAGCGGAACTTATAGACAATGATTTCCTGGCCATCGAGGCCGTTGCGCCGTTGCTTGAACAGCGCCGGGCCAGGCGAACTGAGCTTGACCCCAATGGCCAGCAGCACCAGCACCGGCGAGATCAACAGCAGGATCAGTCCCGCCAGGACCATGTCGCTGAGCCGTTTGACCAAGCCGTTGATGCCCACGAACGGGCTTTCCAGCAGGCTGACGATGGGCACGCCGTCCATGTTGCGCATGCGGCCCTGGATCACGCTCACACCGAACACATCCGGGACGAAGAAGATGGAGACCGTGGTGTCCTGCAACGCACCCAGCAGCTTCACGATGCGCGGCTGCGAACTCAGCGGCAACGTGATGTAAACGTCGCTCACATTGTGGTTGCGGATCAACTCCACCACCTGTTCAAACCGGCCGATGACGCCGGGCCGCGCTTGCGGGTCGCAGCGCTCGGCCGCCCGGTCTTCGATGAAACCGACGAAATCGTGGCCATATGCCTTGCGGGCACTGAGCGCCGTGGCGACCTTCACACCCAGCGCCCCCGCGCCAACCACCACCGCGGCCCGCCGCGAGGTGGGCTGTGCCGCGTGATAGCGCATGCTGGCTCGCCCCGCCTGCACGGCGAGGAACTGCATCACCGGGGTCGCCACCGCCCAGCTGATGAGCACGGGCATTTCGAAGAATTTGAGGCTGTCGGTCGCGTAGCCGCACAGGGCCAGGATGGCCAGGATGGCGGACCAAGTGCTGACGATATCGACCGCACAGTTGAACGGCCGCTCGTAGAAACGGTTCGTACCGGGAAACACCAACACCAGCACCAGGATGCACAGGATCATCGCCGCGCGGTCGATGCGTTCCTCGAACACCACCATCGTCAACAAGAAGCAGACGACAGCGATCAGCGGCTCCAGCACGGCCGCAATGAACACCGGCACCGACTGGGGTGCGGAGGGCAGAAAACCTTGACTGCTGCGCGGCTCTGTCACACGCGTGGCCCCGCGTGAAAACTCGCCAATGCCGCGTCGAGGGGCGTAGTCAATTGCGCCCCGGTCGATGGACATGCATAGACTCCCATCCTGCTGTTTGATTGATCCGGACTATTGTCCCGCGCCCACCCCGGCCGATTGATCCATACCAGAAGAGCGCAGTGACGCATTTCACTCCGGGCCGACCCTGATTTCGGCCGCCCGCTCTGAAAAAAAGTGAAACGGCGCAGACCGTGGGCCATGTGCGTGGCCCGTCACCCGATACACGTGCGATTCTTGCCGCTGCGTTTGGCCTCGTACAAAGCTTCATCGGCACGCTGCAAGGCGGCCTCGATCGGCTCCTGAAGCCGGTATGCCGTGACGCCGGCAGAGAACGTCACGAAGGTCTGCTTGTTCTCGTGCATGAACAGCTCGGCCGACAACAAGCGCTGCACCCTGGTCAAGACACGCTGAGCCTCTTCCACCGGCGTGGCGGGCAGCAGCACCACAAACTCTTCGCCGCCGTAGCGGGCCAGCGTGTCACCCGGGCGAAGCATCTCACCCACCCGCCGCGCAATGAACTTCAGCGCCTCGTCACCCGTCTGATGGCCAAGCGTGTCGTTGAGCCGCTTGAAGTTGTCGAGATCGAGGATGGACACCGCCAGCAGCGTACCTTCGCGCTGGGCCTGCGCCGCCTCGACATCGAACCGCTTGATCAAGCCCCGCCGGTTGGCCACCTGGGTCAGCTGGTCGGTGCTGACTTCGTCCGACAGACGGCGCAGTTCATCTTCAAGTTCACGCACCCGGCCCGTCAGCAGCGCGGCCCGCGCATGTTCGTCGGCAAGCCGTTCGGTGGCCTGTGATACGAGCGAATGCACGGTACGGGTTTCGTCCACCATCTCCCGCACCACCTCCGTGAGGTCGGACAGCGTATCGGCCTGGCCGATCACCTCCACATAGCGGCCCAGGTTGTCGTTGAATCGGCCAGTGTGCGTCCCCAGCTCACCCAGGTCCTGCAGCATGCGATGGATCAGCTGTTTCAGCGCATCGCGGGCCTCGGTCCGTTCAGCCCGAAGCTGGCTTTGCCGCAGCCGCGTGTCGTGCAACAAGGACGCCACCGCACGCACCCCGCGGGCGCTCAGGCCCTCGCTGAGCTCTCCCCGCATCGCTTCGCATTGGCCGCGCACCCACGATTCGTCTTCCGAAAGATCACCCAGGCCTGCGGTCAGGTCATTGATCAGCCCGGCCAACTGGTCGACCAGGTGATGGCGATGCTGCAACACCCGCGACACGTCCTCACAGGCGACGCCCAGCGCTTGGACCCAACCGGCGTCGACGGCGTCGCTATCGGCACGCGCGGTCAACGCATGCAGTTGCGACCCCACTTCGCGCGCCCGGGTGTCGCTGGGCAGGGCCGTCTGCACCGCCCCCTCCAGCAAGGCGCAAGCCCGCCGCAGCGAAGGCCCATCGGTCGGCGGTGGCGTCTCGAGGCGTGGCGCTGGCGCGGTGGCCGACGAATTCATGGCTGCTGAAGCCGGCGGCGGCGCGGCCACCGACACCCCTACATCGTCGGCGCCAGCGCCGGCTTCGCCGTCCCAACTGCCCACCAGTTGCTTCAGGCGCTGCTGCAAGCGCTGCACGTCGCTGCGCGCCGAGGTCAGCACGTGCTGCAGGCTGTCCTTCTTGCGCCCAGGCGTCCAGCCCTTGCTGCTGCGATCAAGCTGCCGCACCAGACGGTCGATCAGATCGGCCCAGTCCTGCGCTTGCTGGGCCGGCGTGACCACCTCGTCGGGCAGGGCCGCTGCCAACCGATCCCAGCGCTGCGATGCCAGCGCTTCCACCAGCGGCTCGCGGGCGGCGCCGGGTGGCAGCACCCGCAGCGCGAATGCCTGGAGCGCCGCGCGCGCCGCGGGCGCCACGGGTTCAGGCAGATCCTCGCCACCCTCTTCACGCCATGCACGCGCGTAGTTGGCCGGCGTCGGCTCCAGCCGCTGCGTCGCCAGCCGCCGCAGGGTGCCTTTTGCCAGTTCGGCAGGGGTGACCTTGGCCACGGCGGCCGACGGCTTGCCGGCCTTGGGCGCTAGAGCTGGAGCTGGAGCTGGGGAGGCAGTCTTGTCCATCATGTCGTTCGAGTATGACCCGCATTCATCGGACGCCCGCCGCAAGACTCAAGCCGGGCCAGGCGCTTGTGACCAGCCCGACGGCCAAACTGCCCAGGAACGTGTGCATCTGAGCATCAGCCGGCATCCGGTCGGGATGCCTGCACAGGATCATGCCCCGCCCACCGCGACGGCAATGCGCGGCTCGGGCACCGTCCACGGCACATCGGCAGCCTCCAGCCACGGCGCCCGACCACTGTGGAGGTGCTCGCGGATCCAGTGCTCGACATCCTCGCCCGGCATCGGGCGCGCAAAAAAGAAACCCTGCATCAGGTTGCAGCCCAACCGGTGCAGCACCGTCATCTGACGCAGGTTCTCAACCCCCTCGGCAATCACGCGCAGCCCCAGCGACCGGGCCAGCGCAATGATCGCCGTCACCACGGCCGAACTCTGTTCCGTCACACCGAGGTCGCGGATGAAAGAGCGGTCGATCTTGACCTCGCTGATCGGCAGCGTCGTCAGGTAGGCCAGTGAGGAGTAGCCAGTGCCGAAATCATCGATCGAGATCTCCACGCCGAGCTGGTTGAGCTTGAGCAACGCCGGTATCACCTCCTGCAGGTCCTTCATGAGCCCCGTCTCGGTGATCTCCAGCTCCAGCGTCCGGCACGGCACGCCGTAAGTGTTCGCAGCCGACTGGATGGCCTCGACCAGGTCACCGCGCTCGAAGGCACGACTGGGCAGGTTCACCGCCACCGACAGGTCCAGTCCGGCGCGGTCACGCCATACCCGGATCTGACGCGCCGCCTCGCCGATAGCCCACTCGCTCATCGGCACGATCAAACCGGTCTCCTCCGCCAGCGGGATGAAATCGGAGGGCGGCAGCAGCACACCATTGCGGCGCCAGCGCATCAGCGCCTCGGTGCCGATGATGCGGTTGGCGCGCAGTTCGATCTTGGGCTGGTAGTGCAGCACCAGCTCGCCCCGTTCGATGGCCTTGTGCAGCGCGCTTTCGAGCTCCAGCTTCTCGCGGCCCTTGCCGGACAGGTGCGGCCGGTACATCTGCCAGGCATTGCGGCCGGCCGCCTTCACCGAGTACATGGCCACGTCGGCGTCGCGCAGCAGGTCCACCACCGTGGCGCCGTCGCGCGGGTACATCGCCACGCCCACGCTGGCCGTCACAAAGTATTCGGCTTCGCCCAGCACCACCGGCGCGCGCATCACGTCGAGGATGCGGTGGGCCACCACTTCAGCCTCTTTCTCGTCGCGCACCTCCGGCAGCAGCGCCACGAACTCGTCGCCGCCGAGTCGGCCCACCGCTTCCAGCGAGCGGTGCGAACGCAGCATCACAGTGTCAAGCGTCATCTCGGCCAACTGGTCGCTGTGCTGCACGCAGGAGCGCAGGCGCCGGCTGCACTCGATCAGCAGCTCGTCGCCCGCGGCATGGCCCAGCGTATCGTTGATCACCTTGAAGCGGTCCAGGTCGATCAGCAGCAAAGCGCACTGGTGACCGAGGCGTTTGGCCTGTTCCAGCGCGTGTTCGGCCCGCCACATCAACTGGCGGCGGTTCGGCAGGCCGGTGAGCGAATCGAAGTTGGCCAGGTGCTTGATCTTGTCCTCGATCACACGCCGGTCGGTCACGTCCTGCACGATGCCGGTGTAGCCGAACACATGGCCCAGCTCGTCGAACTCCGGTTCGGCCTCAAGGTGCAGCACCCGCTGGCGGCCGTCAGCCAGCGAGATCGACACATCCGAATCGAGCACCGTGCTGTGGCGCAGGACCTGGCGCAGCATGCCCACCACCGGCGCACGCTCCTGCAGGACCACCATGCGCAGCCAGTCGCGCAGGCCGAAGGCTACGCGCGGCCCGAGGCCCACGACGCGCAGCGCCTCCGGCGACATCGCCAGCCCGCGAGAGCCCGCGCGCCAGTCGAAGCTACCCATGCGTGCCAGGTCCTGGGCGCGGGCCAGCGTGGCGCGGCTCTTCATCAGCTCCAGGCTGGTGCGGGCGGTTCGCAGCAGGTAACGCAATCGCCCGGCCAGCAGGCTCCACTGCGGGCTCTTGACGAAGAAGTCGGTGGCACCGGCTTGGTAGGCCCGCTCGATCGATGGATCGTCGTCCAGCCCGGTCAACATCAACACCGGCACCAGCTCGAAACCCGGCAGATCGCGGATGCGCTGGCAGACGGTGAAGCCGTCCATGCCAGGCATCAGGGCGTCCAGCACCACCAGGTCGAACGCGCCGTTGGTCAGCAGGCTCAAGCCCTGCTGGCCCGTGTCGGCTTCCACGACCACGAAGCCGCGTTGACGCAGCGCCGTCGCCGTCAGCACCAGGTTGACCTCGTCGTCGTCAACGATCAACAGCCGGGCCGGTTCAGATTCGTCCGCAGGCACCAGGTTCATGCGCGCGGCCTCAACCCAACGCGGCGGGCGCCACGGCCCGCACCGTCTGCAAGGCCCGGTCCATCTCGATGGCCAGGCAGTCGATCGGCCCCTGCAACTGCTCGAAGGTCTCGCCGCGGCGAATACCCCCCTCCAGCTCGGCGCACTGCTGCGCCAGGCGCAGCACCCCGACGCTGGCGGAGGACGACTTCAATGTGTGGGCCACATGCCGCACCATCTCCAGGTCGCGCGCCTGCGCGCCCCGCTGCAGTTGGGCTGATAGTCGTTGCACCGAGGTTTCAAAAGCATTCAATACGCGCTCCACCAAACGATTCTGCCCGGCCGGGTCCAGCTCCCGCAGTCGCCTCATCGCCTGCACGTCCAGGATGGGCAATCCGTCACCGAATTGCCCATCCTGATCGGCCTGTGTGGGAACCTCAATCGAGGGGTTGACGACAGGCGTCACCGGGGTCTCGCCCGCGGGTTCCGTCGCCCCAGCATCCAGTCGGGCCAGCAGCACCGCGAGCAGTTGTTGCTGCCGGTAAGGCTTGGGCAGATAGGCGTCGAAACCGAGTGCGATGAAGCGCTCTGCGTCACCCGCCAGCGCATTGGCGGTGACGGCCACCACCGGCACTTGGGCGGGCGTGCGCAGCGCGTAGCGCGGCGTCGGTCCCTTGCGAATCCAGCTCAGCGCCTCGATGCCGTCCATGCCCGGCATCTGAATGTCCATCAACACCAGGTCGTAGGTCTGCTCGCACAGGGCGCGCAGGCCCTCCGGCGCCGAGTTGGCCACCCGCACGCGGCAGCCCAGGCGCAGCAGCATCTGGGTCATCACCTGCTGGTTCACCACGTTGTCCTCGACCACCAGGATGCGCCGGTCCAACTGCGGGCCGGGCACCTCGACATCGCGGCGCGCCGTCACGCCCAGCAACGCTTCGCGCAGCTCGGCCTTGCGCACCGGCTTGTGGATGAACCGGACGTAGCCGGCCTCCTGCGCGCTGCGCACATCGTCAGGTGCGCTGACCGACGACAGCAGCACCAGCTTCATCTGCGGCTGCAGGCCTTCGCGCCGCAAGGCCTGCGCAAACGAGACGCCGTCGAGCCGCGGCATGCGCCAATCCACCAGCGCCAAGTCAAAGGGCGCCTCGTCGGGGCCCAGCTCGCGCAGCACCTCCAGCGCGTGCTGGCCATCCAGTGCCACGGTGACGCACAGCCCCCAGTCCGTCAGCAGGTGATCGAGCACCTGGCGGTTGGTCGGGTTGTCCTCGACCACCAGCACACGCAGCGTCGGCATATCCATCGCCTCGGCCAGGCTGGACTCCGGCTGGGCCACCTCGGCCACCGGCAGCGTGAAGCGGAACTCCGATCCCTGGCCCGGGCGGCTCTTGACGTCGATCTGCCCGCCCATCAGCTCAACCAACTGCTTCGAGATGGCCAGCCCCAGACCCGTGCCGCCATAGCGCCGGCCCATGCCGCCATGCGCTTGGGTGAAGGCGTTGAACAGGCGCGGCAGGTCCGCCGCGCCGATGCCGATGCCGGTGTCACGCACCACGAACTCCAGCAGCAGCACCGGTGCATCGCGGGCCGGCCCACGCCGCACCTCCACCACCACCTCGCCGCGTTCGGTGAACTTGATGGCGTTGGCCACCAGATTGGTCAGCACCTGGCGCAGCCGCAGCGGGTCAGCGTGCACCCACGCAGGCAGCAGCACAGAGCCCTCGCGAAAGCTCAGCTCCAGCCCTTTTTCGTGGGCCCGCGGGGCTAGCAGCTCCAGCGTGTCCTCGACGATGCTGCGCAGCATGAAATCGGCCGGTGCCAGCTCCAGCCGGCCGGCTTCGACCTTCGCGAAATCGAGCACGTCGTTGATGATGCCGAGCAGGTTCTCGCCCGAGCGGTAGACCGATTGCGCAAACCGCCGCTGCTTGTCATTGAGCGGCGTGCCCAGCAGCAGCTCGGTCATGCCGAGGATGCCGTTCATCGGCGTGCGGATCTCATGGCTCATGTTGGCCAGGAACTGGCTCTTGGCCTGGCTGGCTGCTTCGGCCGCGTCGCGGGCCGCATGCAACTGCAGTTCGCGCTCGCGTTCGCTGGTGATGTCGTCCACCAGCCCGTAGACGCGCACCTCGCCGCCCGGGAGCTCGCGGGTCCGCGTGCGAAGCCGCAGCCAGCGCAGGCCGGTCACCGGGTGGTGGATGCGCAGGCGCACGTCGGTGGGCTCGAAGCGTTCTTCCTGCTCGCGCACCTCGTCAAGCAGGTGCAGGTCTTCGGCAACCACCCGCTGGTGCAGCGACCGCAGTCCCTGCGCCACCTCGTCTTCGCGCAACCCGAAGATCTGCAGCACACGTGCGCCGATGAAGCTGTGTCCTTCGCGCTCGGGTGTGCTGACGAACACGCCCTCCTCGATCGTTTCGACGATCTCCTTGAAGCGCAGCTGCGACTCCACCAGCGACTGCTCGGCCCGCTTGCGGTCGGTGATGTCGCGCAGCTGGCAGACCAGCAGCGTCGGCTCGCCATACCGATCCCGCACGGCCACATGGCGAGCATTGACCAGCCGCTCGCCCTCGGCCGTGGGCCAGACGAAGTCATGCTCCACCGCGGTGGAGCGCTCCAGTGCCACGCGCAACTGCGGCGCCACACGGGCACAGACCGCAGCGCCCAGCACATCCTGCAGCGAGCGCCCGGGCGCGGTGTCACGCTCGGCGCCGAACTCCATCTCGGCATGGCGGTTGATCGACATCACGCGCAGTTGCCGCGCCTCCACCACGATCAGGCTGATGGGCAGGTTCTCGGTCAGCGCCGCCAGCAGCTCGCGGCCTTCCTCCAAACCGAAATCGCGCTTCTTGCGGGCCGTGATGTCGGTGCAGACGCAGACGAAACAC
>JBDTQF010000111.1:0-12771 GCA_039932275.1 Burkholderiales bacterium | reverse complement strand
TGCGCTTCCAGGCCGAACGCGCACAACGCTGCTACGACGAGGCGCTGGCCCTGCTGCCGAGCGCCGACCGGAGCGCCCAGAAGCCGGGCCTGATGATGGCCAACATCTATCGCACGCTGCTGCGTGAGATCGAGGCCGGCGGCTTCCAGGTGTTGCACCAGCGCATTGCGCTGACGCCGGTGCGCAAGCTCTGGATCGCCGCGCGCACCCATTGGCTGGGCCGCTGAACGCTGTGGCTGCCGGCTTGCAAGGCGTGCAGCAGCGTGCCGAACATGCTCAACGGATCGCCGTGATCGGTGCCGGCTGGGCCGGCTTGGCCGCGGCGGTGGAGGCCTGCCGTCGTGGGCACCAGGTCACGCTGTACGAAATGGCGCCGCAGCCGGGCGGCCGGGCCCGCAGCCTGCCGCCCGAGCCGGGTGGCTGGCCACTCGACAACGGCCAG
Source organism: Burkholderiales bacterium (assembly GCA_039932275.1). GTDB lineage: Bacteria > Pseudomonadota > Gammaproteobacteria > Burkholderiales > Burkholderiaceae_C > Sphaerotilus. The sequence goes on along the minus strand of JBDTQF010000111.1, from coordinate 12,329 downwards.
CACATCTTGATCGGCGCCTACCACGCCACCCTGGGCCTGATGCAGCAGGTCGGCGTCGCCCCCGCCGCCGCCCTGCTGCGCCTGCCACTGGCGCTGGTGGACCCGGCCGGCCGGGGCCTGCGCATGCCGCCGGGTGCGCCCGTCCCGGGCTTTGTGCGCGCCGTGCTCGGGCTGCAGACCTGGCCGCTGGCCGACCGCCTGGCCATGCTCGCCAGCGCCGGCCGCTGGGCGCTGCAGCGCTTTCGCTGCCCACCCGAGCTGAGCGTCGCCGAGCTGACGCACCGCCTCAGCCCACGGGTGCGGCATGACCTGATCGAGCCGCTGTGCGTGGCCGCGCTCAACACCCCGGCGCAGGATGCCAGCGCGGCGGTGTTCCTGCGTGTGCTGCGCGACGCGCTGTTCAGCGGCCCGGGGTCCTGCGACCTGCTGTTGCCGCGCCAGCCGCTGGCGGCGCTGCTGCCGGAGCCGGCCTGCCAATGGCTGCAGACGCAGGGCGCCACGCTGCACTTTGGGCAGCGGGTGGACAGCCTGCAACGCCTGGCCAAGGGCTGGGAGGTGGCGGGCGATTGGTACGACAGCGTGGTGCTGGCCAGCAGCGCGGCCGAGGCCGCGCGCCTGGCCACGCCGCACGCGCCGGGCTGGGCCGAGAGCGCAGCAGGCTTTGCCTACGAACCCATCGTCACGGTGTACCTGCGCTGCCCCGGCGCGCGGCTGCAGGCCCCGATGACCATGCTGGCCGTGGATGCCCCGCAGCGTGAACCGGCCCAGTTCGCCTTCGATCTGGGCCAGATCTCGCAGGAACCCGCGCGCGCCGGCCACTTCGCCTTCGTCGTCAGCGGCGCCGCGCCCTGGGTGGCGCGCGGGCTGCCCGTCACGCAAGCGGCCGTGCTGGCGCAGGCCCGCTCGGCATTGCACCTGCCGGATGCCGTGGCGCCCTCGGCCTTGACGGTACTGCGCAGTCTGGCCGAGAAGCGCGCCACCTTCCGCTGCACCCCCGGCCTGCCGCGGCCGGGCGCAGCCATCGCCAGCGGGCTCATGGCCGCCGGCGACTATGTCGAGGGGCCCTACCCGGCCACGCTCGAAGGCGCGGTGCGCAGCGGGTTGGCTGCTGCCGCGGCCTTGCTGTGATCGCCTCGCCAACGAAAAGGCCGGTCATCGACCGGCCCGGGTGATCGTGACGGCGGCCAAGCCGCCACACGACAAGCGTCAGCCGAAGTTCGACTGCGCAAAGCCCCAGTTGACCAGCGAGTTCAGGAAGGTCTCGACGAACTTGGGCCGGGCGTTGCGGTAGTCGATGTAGTAGGCATGCTCCCACACGTCGATGGTCAGCAGCGGCTTGTCGGCGCCGGTCAGCGGCGTCGCCGCGTTGCTGGTGTTGACCAGGTCGACCGAGCCGTCGGCCTTCTTCACCAGCCAGGTCCAGCCCGAACCGAAGTTGCCGACGGCGCTCTTGGTGAAGGCTTCCTTGAACGCGGCATAGCTGCCGAACTTGGCGTTGATGGCTGCAGCCAGCGCGCCGCTGGGCTCGCCGCCGCCAGCGGGCTTCATGCTGTTCCAGAAGAAGGTGTGGTTCCACACCTGCGCGGCGTTGTTGAAGACCGGGCCGGACGACTTCTTGACCACGTCTTCCAGCGGCAGGCCGGCGAATTCAGTGCCGCCGACCAGGTTGTTCAGGTTGGTGACGTAGGCTTGATGGTGCTTGCCGTAGTGGAATTCGAAGGTTTCCTTCGAGATGTGCGGCGCCAGGGCGTCCATCGCATACGGCAGAGCGGGCAGTTCATAGGCCATGTTGAATCCTTCGTTGTCTGGAAGACTGCAAATCGCAGCGGGCAGAGAGCATCGAGAGCGGCAGATTGTAGGCACGGGACCATCTCTTCGCCGGTCACCCCGCCAGTGGCTGACAGACCCGCCCCGCCTTCGCAAGGCGGCGGTTTTTCAACGCTGCGGCAGCGGCCCGGGGCGCCCATCGCGCAGCACCTCCTGCACCACCGATTGCACGCGACCATCGGCCAGCGTGATCGTCACCTGCCGGCCCGGCTGCACCTGGTCCACCGACGTGATGGCGGGATGGCCGTCGTCGCTGACCCACGCATAACCCCGCGCGAGCACCCGCGACGGGTCCAGCGCCTGCAAGCGCGCGGCGACCGCCGTCAGGCCCTGCGTGGCCGATGCGCGCTGATGCCGCTGCGCCACCAGCAGCCGTTGCGCCAGATGCATCAGCTGACGCGCCTGCCGCGCCACGCCCTGCGGCGCCGCCAGGCCCAGGCGCTGCGCCAGGCCTTGCAGGCGCTGCTGCTCGCGCCGCAGCAGCTCGCTGGGCTTGTGTAGCCGCAGCGTCAGGCGGTCCAGTGCCTGGGCCTGCCGGTCGAGGCTGGCGTGCAAGCGCAGACTCAGGCGCCGCTCGGCGTGGGTCAGCGCGGCCAGGCAGTCCTCGCGCGGGGTTGCGGCCAGCTCGGCTGCCGCGGTGGGCGTGGGCGCACGCAGGTCGGCGACGAAATCGCACAGCGTGAAGTCGGTTTCATGCCCGATGCCGCTGATCACCGGCATCGGTGCCGCCGCCAGGACGTGCACCAGCTGTTCATCATTGAAGGCCCAAAGGTCTTCCACCGAGCCGCCGCCGCGGCACAGCAGCAACGTGTCGACCTCGGCGCGCGCACTGGCCTGCAGCACCGCGGCGGTGAGCTGCGCGGCAGCGCCCGCACCCTGCACGGGCGACGGATAGACGATCAGCTCGACCTGCGGCGCGCGCCGGGCCAGCGCGGTGACCACGTCATGCAGCGCCGCCGCTCCCAGCGAGCTGACGATGCCGATGCGGCGCGGGTAAGGGTTCACCGGCCGCTTGCGCGCTGCATCGAACAGCCCCTGCGCCTGCAGCCGTGCCTTCAGGCGCAGGAACTGCTCCATCAGCGCGCCAGCCCCGGCAGGCCGCAGGGCTTCCACGATCAGCTGCAATTCGCCGCGGGCCTCGTACACCGCCACGCGGCCACGCACTTCGACCACCATGCCATCACGCGGCGCCACCTCCAGCAGGACCGCGGCGCGGCGGAACATCGCGCAGCGCAGCGCCGCGCTGCCATCCTGGGCCTTGAGCGTGAAGTAGCAATGCCCGCTGGCCGCGCGGCTGAAGCCGCTGATCTCGCCCCGCACGGCCACGGCTGCGAAGCGGGTGTTCAGGGCATCGCCGACGGCCTGCAGCAGCGCCGGCACCTCCCACACCATCAGGCCGGGCCCCCGCAAAGGGTCGCGATCACGGGACAAACCCGCATCCTCAGCCATGACGCAGATCGGCCGCCGAGCCAGCATCGGCGCGGGTCGGGAACTCCACAGCCGCGTCCCTTCGTGCAAATTCACACATTTGGCTGTCACAAGCCTTTAACATACGTGCAAGTCGTTGATTAAAAAGGATTTTTATTTGCTCAGAAAAATGGCAACTCAAGCACAAACGTGATTTATCGCGGCTTAGCGGCCAGCCCCTCGGCCTTGCCCACAAAGTTATCCACAGAAAAAGGGGATGACTTCGCGAGACTGGCTTCTGCATACCAGGGCGGCATGGCGTGAACAGCGTCACGCTGTCAGGGGCTGCACACGGCGTGCCCGAGCCCCATCCTGAAGTCCCCGCCACTGAGGCCATAATCGCCCCGCCCGCGGACGGCCGCTTTGCCTTGGCAAGTGCCACCTTCACCCCGTTTCGCGGCCTGTCTGACCACCTCAGGGGACCACTGTTGTTTTCGATCATACAAGCCGCCGGCTGGCCGATCTGGCCCTTGATCCTGTGTTCGATCACCGCGCTGACGGTGGTCATCGAACGCTTCTCCAGCCTGCGCGCCGTGCGCGTCGCACCACCCCGTCTGCTCGATGAGGTGCTCAGCATCACCCGCCAGGGCCTGCCATCGGTGGACGTGGTGGCCAAGCTGGCCGCGAACTCGGTGCTCGGTGAGGTGCTGGCCGCCGGCCTGCGCGCCGTGGTGCTCGACCCGCGCCTGAACGAGGCCGCGCTGCGCAACGTGTTCGAGTCGGCCGGCCGCGTCGCGGTGCACCGGCTCGAGCGCTTCCTCAACACGCTGGGCACGGTGGCTGCGGCAGCGCCGCTGCTGGGCCTGCTGGGCACGGTGGTGGGCATGATCGAGCTGTTCGGCGCCTCGTCGCCCACCAGCGGAGCCAACCCGGAACAGATCGCCCACGGCATCTCGGTGGCGCTGTACAACACCGCCTTCGGCCTGATCATTGCCATCCCGGCGCTGATGTTCTACCGCTACTTCCGCGGCCGCGTCGATGAGTACGTGCTGCAGATGGAGCAGGCCGCCGAGCGCCTGGTGCCGCAGCTCATGCGCCTGGGCCCGCGCGCCGCGGCCTGAGACAACCGGAAGCCCGCCATGAAGTTCCATCATCGCCGCAGCGAGGAGCCGGAGATCAACCTGATCCCGTTCATCGACGTGCTCCTCGTGGTGCTGATCTTCCTGACGGTCTCCACCACCTACGCCAAGTACACCGAGCTGCAGATCACGCTGCCCACCGCCGATGCGCAGCCGATGCGCAGCCAGCCCAAGGAAATCGTTGTGGCCGTCTCGGCCGACGGCCGCTACAGCGTCAACCGCCAGGCGGTGGATGCAGCCAACGTGGACGCCATCGCCCGCGCCCTCGGTGCGGCCGCGCAGGGCCAGCTCGACCGACCGGTGATCGTGTCGGCCGACGCCATGACCCCGACCCAGAGCGTCATCAACGTGATGGACGCGGCGCGGCGTGTCGGGCTGGCGCGGATCACCTTCACCACGCAAGCCAGCAAACCCGGTGCCGCGCCGCGCTGAGCGGCCACTCGCGCTGCTGGCGTTGCCGCGCACTGACCCGAGCCCGCCCCGTTGGAGCCGACCGCCTCGCGCTGGGCTGATCGACTGCAGGCCCTGTGGTGGCAGCCGGCACCCCCGCCCTGGCCACTGCGGTTACCAGCCGCTCTGTTCACCCTGCTGGTGAGGCTGCGGCACTGGCTGTACCGCCACCGTTGGCTGCGCACCGAACACCTGCGGGTGCCGGTGATCGTGGTCGGCAACCGCATCGTCGGCGGCGCCGGCAAGACCCCCGTCACCGTGGCATTGATCGAAGCCCTGAGGGCGGCCGGCTGGCGCCCGGGGGTGGTGTCGCGCGGCCATGGCCGCCACAGCACCGAGGTTCGCCGCGTCACGGTCGACAGCCCGGCGCACGACGTCGGCGACGAGCCGCTGCTGCTGGCACGCCGGACCCACGCGCCGGTGTGGGTGGGCCGCGACCGCGTGCAGGCCGCGCAGGCCTTGTTGGCGGCCGAGCCGGGCGTGAACGTGCTGGTCTGCGACGATGGCCTGCAACACCTGCGGTTGGGCCGCGACCTGGAACTCATCGTCTTTGACGCCCGCGGCGCCGGCAACGGCCACCTGCTGCCGGCCGGGCCGCTGCGCGAGCCGCTGCACACACCGTCCACCGCCCGGCATCACTGGGTGCTGTACAACGCGCCGCAGCCGAGCACGCCCCTGCCCGGCTGGACCACGCAGCGTGGCCTGGCCGGGCTGGTGCCGCTGGCCGGCTGGTGGGCTGACGAAGCCGCGCAGGCCGACAGCTTTGCCCTGCTGGCCGACCTGCCGGAGCCCGTCTGGGCGGTGGCCGGCATCGGCTCGCCTCAGCGCTTCTTCGACGACCTCGCCGCGCGCGGGCTGCACTGCCACGCTGTGCCGCTGGCTGATCACCACGATTTCGACGCACTGCCGTGGCCCACCGTCGTGTGCCACGTCGTGGTGACCGAGAAGGACGCCGTCAAGCTCGACCCGGCCCGCATCGCACGGGAACGGCCCGGCTGCAGCGTTTGGGTGGCGCCCCTGGCGCTGACGCTGCCGCCGGCGCTGCTGGCGGCGCTGCTGCAGGCCGTTGGGCCACCCCATCGGCCAGCGCAGGACGCGGGGTAGGATGGCGCGATGGACACGCGACTGATGGAACTGCTGGTGTGCCCCTTGTGCAAGGGCCCGTTGACCCACGATCACGCTACGCACGAACTGGTCTGCGCGGCCGACCGGCTCGCCTTTCCGGTGCGCGACGGCCTGGCGGTGATGCTGGAGTCGGAGGCGCGCTCGCTCGATGCGGTGCCGGGCAACGGCCCGGTCGCACCGGCGGATGCCTGAGCGGGTTCGGTGTGAGCTTCACCGTCCTGATCCCGGCCCGGCTGGCCTCGACGCGCCTGCCCGACAAGCCGCTGGCCGACATCCACGGCCTGCCGATGGTGGTACGCGTGGCGCAGCGCTGCGCCGCCAGCCAGGCCCGTGCCGTGGTGGTGTGCGCCGACGATGAGCGCACCGTGGCCGCCTGCCGCGCCCACGGCGTGCAGGCGCTGCTGACACGGCGCGACCATCCCACCGGCAGTGACCGCCTGGCCGAAGCCTGCGAGCTGCTCGGGCTGGACGGCACCGAACGCGTGGTCAATGTGCAGGGCGACGAACCGCTGATCGACGCGGCGCTGATCGACGCCTGCGCGCAGCTGCTCATCCAGCGCGCCGATTGCGTGATGAGCACCGCGGCGCATCCGATCGACGACCCAGCCGAGTTCACCAACCCCAACGTCGTCAAGGTGGTGCTGGACCGTCTCGGCCGGGCGATGTATTTCTCGCGCGCACCGATTGCCTGGTGGCGTGATGGCTACGCGGCTGGCATCCAACAACTGGCCACGCCGGCACCGCTGCGCCACATCGGCATCTACGGCTACAGCGCCGGCTTTGTGCGCGCGTTTCCCGGCCTGCCGCCGGCGCCGCAGGAGCAGCTTGAATCGCTGGAGCAGCTGCGGGTGCTGTGGCATGGCGAGCGCATCGCGGTGCATCTGAGCGAGGCCCGCCCGGGCCCCGGCGTCGATACGCCAGAAGATCTTGAACGGGTGCGCGCGCTGATGCGTTAAGGCGCTCCGGCTCGTGGCGTTAAGGCCCTCCAGGCCAGCGGCGTTGAGCCCCGCAGGCCAGGTTCGCACGGGCGCGCCGTCGTCTCGGCCCTGCGGGTCGCATGGTATTCTTGATCGGGCTTTTGCCGCGGCGTCACCGCTGCGGCTCCGAACACCAAGGAATTCCATGAGACTGATCCTGTTGGGCGCACCCGGCGCCGGCAAAGGCACGCAGGCGGCCTTCATCTGCCAGAAGTACGGCATCCCGCAAATCTCCACCGGCGACATGCTGCGCGCCGCGGTCAAGGCCGGCACCCCGCTGGGCGTCGAAGCCAAGAAGGTGATGGACAGCGGCGGCCTGGTGGGCGACGACATCATCATCGGCCTGGTGAAGGAACGCATCACCCAGCCCGATTGCGCCAAGGGCTTCCTGTTCGACGGCTTCCCGCGCACCCTCCCACAGGCCGATGCCATGAAGGCGGCCGGCGTGAAGCTCGACGTGGTGCTGGAGATTGACGTGCCCTTCGACGCCATCGTCGAGCGCATGAGCGGCCGCCGCGTGCACGTGGCTTCGGGCCGCACCTACCACGTCAAGTTCAACCCGCCCAAGGTGGCGGGCAAGGACGACGCCACCGGCGAAGACCTGATTCAGCGCGACGACGACAAGGAAGACACCGTCAAGAAGCGCCTGGACGTGTACCAGAGCCAGACCCGCCCGCTGGTCGACTACTACGCCCAGTGGGCCGCCAAAGGCGATGCCACCGCGCCGCGGTATGCCAAGATCAGCGGCACCGGCACGGTCGACGAGATCACCGCGCGTGCACTGGCGGCGCTGGCCTGACCCGCGCAGACCTGGCTTGAATTCGATGGCCGCCTGCGGGCGGCCATGTCATTGGTGCAGGCCCAAACCATGTCCCCGGCGCCCCGTCTTTTGAGCGTTGTCGCAGGCTGCTGGCGCGGCGGTCTGGCGGCTGCGCTGCTGGGGTTCATCAGTGCCTGCGCCGCCCCGCCGCCCGCCCCGCCCGCCCCGCTCGCCAGCGCTGACCGGCCCGAGCAGGCCACGGCTACGGCGCCCAGTCGAACTGTGGCGCCGACGCCGGTCTTCAGGCGCCAGGCCATCGCTGCGGCACACCCGCTGGCGGCTGCGGCTGGCTTGCAGATGCTGCGTGCCGGTGGCAGCGCCGTCGATGCGGCGGTCGCGGTGCAGGCTGTGCTTGGGCTGGTGGAGCCGCAGTCCAGCGGCCTCGGTGGTGGCGCTTTCCTGCTGGTGGCCGAGGGCACCGCGGTCTCGGCCTGGGACGGCCGCGAAACCGCGCCCGCGGCGGCCGACGCCAGCCTGTTCCTCGATGCGAACGCGAAACCCCTGCCGTTCGTCGCCGCGATGGCCAGCGCGCGCTCGGTGGGCGTGCCAGGCGTACTGCGCATGCTCGAAGCCGCCCACCGGGTGCATGGCCGGCTGCCCTGGACGCAGCTGTTCGCCCCCGCCATCCAACTGGCTGAGCACGGCTTTTCGATCAGCCCACGGCTGGCCGCCCAACTGGCCGGCGACGCCTGGTTGAAGGCCGACCCCGTCGCCCGCGCGCTGTACTACAGCGCCGACGGCCGGCCGCTTGCGGCCGGGCAGCGGCTGCGCAACCCGGACTATGCCGACCTGCTGCGCCGCCTGGCCGCGCAAGGCGCTGATGCGTTCTACCGCGGCGTGATCGCCGCGGCCATCGTGCGCACGGTGCAGTCCCATCCGCACGGGGCGGGGCGGTTGAGTCTGACCGATCTGGCAAGCTACCAGCCGGTGCGGCGCGAGGCGCTGTGCCTGCCCTGGCGCGCCTGGCGGGTCTGCGGCATGCCACCGCCGTCATCGGGCATGCTGGCGCTGGGGCAGATCCTGCAGCTGGTGGATCTCAGCGACAGCGGCAACAGTGGCAACAGTGGCAACACCGATCAGGTTGGCTTCCTGCACCGCTACATCGAGGCCTCGCGGCTGGCCTTTGCCGACCGCGACCAGTACGTCGCCGACCCCGCCTTTGTTGCGGCCCCTGGGGGCGATTGGCGGCGACTGTGGGACACCGACTATTTGAGCGAACGGGCCCGTCTCATCGGCCCGCGCGCCATGCCGGCGGCGGCGCCAGGGCGGCTGGCCGGCCAGCCGCTGGCCTGGGCGATGGATGCCAGCGCCGAGGTGCCCGCCACCAGCCATGTGTCCATCATCGACGCGCAGGGCCAGGCCGTGGCGATGACCACTTCGATCGAGGCTCAGTTCGGCTCACGCATCCTGGTCAACAGCGGCTCGGGCCAGTCCGGCGGCTTCCTGCTCAACAACCAGCTCACCGACTTCAGCTTCGTCGCCGAGCGGGGCGGCCTGCCGGTGGCCAACCGCGTCGAGCCCGGCAAACGGCCACGCTCCAGCATGGCGCCCACGCTGGTGTTCGATGCCCAGGGCCGGCTGGTGGCCAGCCTGGGCGCGCCCGGCGGGCCGGCCATCATCCATTACGTTGCCAAGACGCTGTGGCGGCTGTATGCCATCAACGAGCCGCTGGCCGAGGCGATTGCAGCGCCCAACATCGGCCCGCTCAGCGGCCGCGCCGGCACGCCGGTGTGGGTGGAACGCGGCGCCTGGGATGACCACACGCTGGCAGCGCTACGCGCACTCGGCCATCCACTGATGCTGGAAGACATGCCCAGTGGCGTGCAGGCCCTGGTGCGCGACAGCCAGGGCCGCTGGCAAGGCGGTGCCGACCCCCGCCGCGAAGGGGTGGCGCTGGGCGATTGAGTCGGGGTTGGGTGGCCGCGGCTCGTTAGACTCGGCCGGTGATTCCGCAGCCCTTCATCCACGACCTGATTGCCCGTGCCGACATCGTCGAGGTGGTGGGCCGCAGCGTGCAGCTCAAGAAGGCCGGCATCAACTACAAGGGCCTGTGCCCCTTCCACGGCGAGAAGACACCCAGCTTCATCGTCAGCCCGTCGCGCCAGACCTACCACTGCTTCGGCTGCGGCGCGCATGGCAATGCGGTGGGCTTCCTGATGGAACACACCGGCCTGGGCTTCATCGAGGCCGTGCGCGAGCTGGCCCAGAGCATGGGCGTGGCCGTGCCCGAGGATGAGCAATCGCCGCAGGAGCGCGAACGCGCCGCGCAGGCCCGCGAGCAGCAGGCCACGCTGGGCGAGCTGCTGGCCAAGGCTGCGGCGCACTGGCGCCGCCAGCTCAAGGACAGCACCAAGGCCATCGACTACCTCAAGGGTCGCGGGCTGACGGGCGAGATCGCCGCACGCTTCGGCCTGGGCTATGCCCCGCCAGGCTGGCATGGCCTGGCCAGCGTGTTCGGGCGCTATGACGACCCGCAGTTGGTCGAGGCCGGATTGGTGATCGAGAAGCAGCCGGACGACGAAGCGGCCAGCGGGCCGAGCGCCGGGCCGCCCCAAGCCGGCCCGCATCCCCTCGGGGGATCGGCCGACGTACCCGGCGGCCGAGGGGCTCGACGCTACGACCGCTTCCGCGACCGGGTGATGTTCCCGATCCGCAACCCCAAGGGCGCGGTGATCGGCTTTGGCGGCCGGGTGTTCGATGGCGGCGAACCCAAGTACCTCAACTCACCCGAGACGCCTCTGTTCGTCAAGGGCCGCGAGCTGTACGGGCTCTTCGAAGCCCGCAGCGCCATCCGCGAGCGCGGCTACGTGCTGGTGACCGAGGGCTACATGGACGTGGTGGCGCTGGCCCAGCTCGGCTTCGCCAACGCCGTCGCCACGCTGGGCACGGCCTGCACCGCCGAGCATGTGCAGAAGCTGGTGCGCTTCACCGATCAGGTGGTCTTCAGCTTCGACGGCGACGCGGCCGGCCGCCGCGCCGCCGGCCGCGCGATGGAAGCGGTGCTGCCGCATGCCACCGACACCCGCAGCTTCCGCTTCCTGTTCCTGCCGGCCGAGCACGACCCGGACTCGTACATCCGCGCCCACGGCCCCGCCGCGTTCGACGGCTGCGTGACGGCGGCCTTGCCGCTGTCGAGCCAGCTGATCGAGGCGGTGCAGGAGGGCTGCGATCTGACCAGCCCGGAGGGCCGCGCCAAGATGCTGGCCGCTGCCAAGCCGCTGGTGTTGCAACTGCCCGACGGGCTGCTGCGTGAGCAGCTGCTGCAGCAGCTGGCGCAGCTCGGTGGGCTTGAAACCGACGTGCTGCGGCGCCACTGGGCCGTGGCGAGCGCGGGCGCATCGGGCCCCCGGCCATCGCGTTCGACACCGGAAGCCGGCGATCCCCGTGGCCACGCCGGCTCGGGCACCACAACCGGCCGGCGCTGGCAGCGGCCGGCGGCCGGCTTCGACACCCCGCGCCGCGCGCCACCGCGCACCGCCACGCTGCTGGACCGAACCGCCGCGCTGCTGCTGCAGCATGCCGAGCTGTTCCTGCACATGCCCGCAACCCAACACGAGGCCCTGGCACAGCACCCGGCACCCTACGGCGACTTTTTCGCCGCGCTGGAACGGCTGCTGCACGACCAGGGTCCGCTGCCCTGCGCCACGCTGCTGGCCGACCTACCGGCGCAGGTGCATGACGATGCGGCGATGCGCCTGCTGCTCGAACGCCTGGTGCACCTGCACGAGATCGACAGCGAAGCCGATCCGGCCATCGAACTCGCCACGCTGCTCGACCGCCTGCAGTTGCAAGCGGTCGAGGACGAGATCAAGCTGCTGATTGAATCTGGCGATCTGTCGGACACGGCAGCGCAGCGCCGCAACGAACTGTTCGGGCTGCGCGCACAACTCAAGGCCCCAAAGCCCGAACCGGCGCGCTAAGTGCCCGGCCCGGCAGCCGCATCACAGCGACCGGTCGATGACACCGGCACCGTCACCGGGCCCAGTGAACGCGCGGTAAATTTGTATAATCCATTTTTCCGCGCCGCAAGAGTGACGGCAGCGCCTGCGGACACCGGCCACCCCTGACCCGGGTACACCCTTCGGCCACCGACCCCCCAGCGCTGTATGCCAAACGATCACGCCTACTTGCCGGCCCGAGAAATCTCTGCGTTGACCTGCATCTTCACCGCCCCGCAGCCGGCTTGAAAACCCCGGCCGCACAGGCATGTCGATGCAAGCGGCTACCTGTCGGTAGCCCCCGGCCCACCGCGTTGCCCTGCCCGATCCAACTTCTGCCCGTTCGTCGAGGAATTGCATGACTGCGAAGAAAACCGCCGCCAAGCCCGCTGCCACCCCTGCTACCAAGGCGTCGAAGGCTGCCTCGACCGTGGAAGAACTCAAGAAGCCCCGCGCTAAGGCAGCGGCACCCGCAGCCGACGATACCGGCACCAAAAAGGGCCGCAAGCCCAAAGCCGGGGCCGAGCCCGCCAAGAAGAAGGCAGAGATCGTCGAGGAAGAAGACTTCACCGACATCGCCGAGCTTGAGGTCGAGGCCGAGATCGAAGTGGAAGCCGTCGTGGTCGTCGTCGAGGAAGTGGTGGGC
>JBDTQF010000110.1:0-12903 GCA_039932275.1 Burkholderiales bacterium | reverse complement strand
CATGTCAGTCCCGCCCGGCCGCCCGAAGGGGCTGACGCGCCCCTTGGGGGCCGCGAACGAAGTGAACTGGGGGCCATCAGACCATCGCCCGTTCGAGCGTGGCCGAGACCTCGGCGCACAGCGCGGCATAACGCGGCGAGGCGCGGAAGGCGCTGCCGCGTTCATGCTCATCGATCTCGATGTCGGCCACGACGCGGCCGGGCCGCGCACTCATCACCAGCACGCGCTGGCTCAGGTACACCGCCTCGAACACGCTGTGGGTGACGAACACGGTGGTGAAGCGCTGCTGCCGCCACAGCCCGAGCAGGTCGTCACCCAGCTTCTGGCGGGTGATCTCGTCCAGCGCGGCAAAGGGCTCGTCCATCAGCAGCAGGGTGGGCTGAGTGACCAGCGCACGCGCGATCGACGCCCGCATCTGCATGCCGCCCGACAGCTCGCCCGGGTGCGCCTGCGCAAAGCTCGCCAGGCCGACCCGCGCCACGGCCTCGGCCACACGATGGGCCTGCTCGGCGCGCGGCAAGCCGGCAATGCGCAGCGGCAGGCCCACGTTGTGCGCCACCGTGGCCCAGGGCATCAACGTCGGCGCCTGGAACACGAAGCCGACGCTGCCGGCCGCCGGCACATCGAGCTTGCCATCGCTGGGCGCCTCCAGCCCCGCCAGCAGCCGCAGCACCGTGCTCTTGCCGCAGCCCGAAGGCCCCAGTAGCGTGACGAACTCGCCCGGCTGCACCTGCAGCGACACGTCCTGCAGCGCCAGCGTGCCGCTGGGGTAGCGGTGGGAGAGGTGGGACAAGCTCAGCAGAGGCATCGGCATGGGCGGTGGTGCAGGCGCCAGCGAGTCTAGGGCCTGGCCTGAGCAGCGATCAGCCAACCGGCTGTTGCCGCGGCCAGCGCTGCGGTGGCTGTGGTCGGGGTACGCTTGCGGCATGTCCTGGTCTTCCTTTATCGCGCTGCTGCGGCGCCGTCGCCGTCTGCTGCTGGGCAGTGCCGCCGCGCTGGTGGTGCTGGCGGTGTTGTGGTCAGTGCTGATCGGCCTGTGGCTGCCGGGCTGGCTGCGGCCACGCATCGAGGCCTCGGCCAGCGAAGCGCTGGGCACGCCGGTGCAGCTCGGGGCCCTCTCGGTGCAGCCCTGGACGCTGCGGGTCACGCTGGACGGGCTGCGTGTCGGCCCCGCGCCGGCGCCGCTGCTGGTGCTGGCGCAGGCGCAGGCGCAGCTGTCGGTGCAGAGCTTCTGGCGGCTGGCACCGGTGCTGCGCAGCCTGACCCTGCGCCGGCCGCAGCTGTGGGTGGAGCGCAGCGCCGACCGGCGCTTCAACTTCAGCCCGCTGCTCGACCACCTGGCGGCCCGCCCGGCCGCGCCCGACGACGGCGAGCCGGCGCGCTTCGCGCTGCACAACATCCGCATTGAGGACGGCGAGCTGCGCTACAGCGACCGTGTGTTGAACCAGCAGCACCGCATCGAGCAGTTCCAGCTCGGGCTGCCGTTTCTGTCGAACCTGCCCAGCGACATCGAGACCGAGGTGCAGCCGCTGCTCGAAGCGCGGCTCGATGGCAGCCCGCTGCGTGTCACCGGGCAGGTCAAGCCCTTCGCGGCGGGCCGGCCGGCCGAGCTGACGCTGCAGTGGCGCGAGGTGCCGCTGCGCGACTGGGCCCAGGCGCTGGCGCCGCTGCTGCCGCCAGCGGCGCGGGTGGCGGTGAGCAAGGGTACGCTGGAGGCCGCCCTGACGCTGAGCTTCGAAGCCCGCCCTGCGCCGACCGTGCCGCGGCTGCGGGTGCAGGGGCGTGTGGCGTTGCAGGACGTGGACGCCCGGCTCGGCGCCGTCGGCATCGCCTGGCGCTGGCAGTCGCTGGCGCTGGATGGGCTGGACTTGCTGCCGCTGGAGCGCCAGGCCCGCCTCGCCAGCGCCACCGTGGCCGGCCTGCGCACGCAGGCGATCGAGCGGGTCGTGCCGAAGATCGAGGAGAAAGTGGCAAAGAAGGCAGCGGCCCCGGCGCCAGCGGCCGTTGCGTCCGCCCCAGCCGCGGCCGCCAGCAGCCCCGGCTGGCACTGGGCGGTGGGCCGGTTGCAGGTCGATGCGCCGTCGCTGCAGGTGCGCCCGCCCGGCGGCGCCGAACTGCCGCTGCTCGGCCCCGCGCAGCTCAAGGTCGAGGGGCTGGACAGCGCCGCAGCGGCAGCCCCGGCGCGGCTGTCGTTCTCGGCCGCCGATGCGCTGGGCGCGCGGCTGTCGATCCAGGGCGCCGTGCAGCCCGGCGTGCCGCGTGCGGCGCTGCAGGCCGAACTCTCGGGCCTGCAGCTGGCGCCGTGGTTGAAGGCCCTGGCGCTGAGCCTGCCGGTGCCCGTCAGCGACGGCCGGCTTGCCGCAACATTGAAGCTGCAGGCCGATGCGGCGCGGCTGGCCTTCAGCGAAGGCGAGCTGCACCTGCAGGGGCTGAAGACGCTGGCCGCGAAAGCCAACACCAACGCCGGTGCGGCGGCCGACGCCGACCACCTGAACCTGGCGGGGCTGGACGCCACCGGCCTGCAGGGCGAGTGGCGCCTGGCCAGCGCCGCGCAGCCGGTTGGGCTGACGGGGCTGCGGCTGGCCACGCTGACGCTGGACCAGCTCGACCTGGCCGCGCGGCGCGATGCGCAGGGCCGCTGGCCGCTGTTCATGCCGGCGGCCACCGACGCGGCCCAGCCCACGGGGGTGCCGTCGGCCGCGGCGTCTGCGTCCGCCTCCGCCTCCGCGCCCGCCTCGGCGGCGCCGCCGCTGATCCAACTCGACACGCTGCGCTGCACGGCCTGCAAGATCGTCGTCACCGACGGCGGCGTGACCCCGGCTGCCCGCTTCACGCTGGCGCAAACCCAGCTCAGCGTGCAGGGGCTGTCGAACGACCTGAAGCGCCCGCTGGCGTTCGAGCTGCGCACCCAGCCGCAGGGCGCGGGTGAGCTGCGTGCGCGCGGCTCGCTGCAACCGCAGCCCTTGGCGCTGGACACCCAGCTGGCGCTGAGTGGCGTCGACCTGCGGGCCGCGCAGCCCTACCTGGCGCCGCTGCTCAACCTCACGCTGGTGGGCGCCAAGGCCAGCGGCGAGGGTCGCCTCAAGCTGGCCAGCGATGCGAAGACGGCGGCCCTGAAGGTGAGCTACCAGGGCCGCGCCAGCTTGCAAGACCTGCGCACCCAGGACAGCGTCACCGGCAGCGACTTCCTGCGCTGGCGCAACCTGGCGTTCGATGGGCTGGACGTTGCCTGGCAGGGCGGTACCACCGATGGGGGACTGACCGCCAACCTCGGCCGCATCAGCCTCGATGAGCTGTACGGCCGCTTCATCGTGCACCCCGATGGCCACTTCAATCTGGCCGATGTGCGCAAGGCCGCCCCCGGCGGCGCGGCCACTTCGCTGACCACGCCGCAGGCGGCCAGCGCGCCGGCCGTGGCGGCATCGGCGCCTGCTCCGAGCGGCGGCAATGCGCTGGCGCGCCTGCGCTGGCAAGGCATCGCCATCAGCAAGGGCCGCATCGACATCACCGACAACTTCGTGCGGCCCAACTACTCGGCGCGGCTGCAGGGGCTGACGGGCGAGATCGGCGCGCTGTCGGCCAGCGACCCCGAACCGGCGCGCGTCAAACTGGCCGGGTCGTTGGACGATGGCGCGCCCATCGTCATCACCGGCCGGGTGCACCCGCTGGGCCCCAAGCTGTTCGCCGACATCGAAGGCTCGGCGCGCGGCATCGAGCTGACCCGGCTGTCCACCTATGCCGAGCGTTATGCCGGCTACGCCATCGACAAGGGCTCGCTGTCGGTGACGGTGCGCTACAAGCTGCAGGATGGCCAGCTCACGGCCGACAACCAGGTCTTCCTGGACCAGCTCACCTTCGGCGACAAGGTCGACAGCCCCACCGCCACCAAGCTGCCGGTGCTGCTGGCGGTGGCGCTGCTGAAGAACAGCCGCGGCGAGATCGACGTCAACCTGCCGGTGGCCGGCTCGCTGGACGACCCGCAGTTCTCGATCGGCGGCGTGGTGCTGCGGCTGATCGGCAACCTGCTGCTGCGCGCGGTGACCTCGCCGTTCTCGCTGCTGGCCGGCGCGGTGCAGGGGCTGGGCGGGCAACAGGGCGAGCTGGGCCATGTGCCGTTCGAGCCGGGCTCGGCCGAGTTGAGCGATGCGGCCCGGGCGCGGCTCGACACGCTGGCCACCCAGCTGGCCGACCGGCCGGCGCTGAAGCTCGAAGCCACCGGCCGGGCCGACCCGGTGCTCGATGCCGACGGCCTGCGCCAGCGCCATCTGCAGCGCCTGCTGCGCAATGCCAAGGCCGCCAGCCTCAATCTCACCGACCGCGCCGCTCGCAGCGCCGTGACCGTCGCGCCCGAAGAACGCGAGCGCTGGCTGCTGGCGGCCTACAAGGCGGCTGAGATCAAGAAGCCGCGCAATCTCATCGGGCTGCCCAAGCAACTCGGTCCGGCCGAGATGGAGGCACTGCTCAAGGGCGACGTCGATGCCAGCCCGGCCGCGCTGTTCACGCTGGCCAACCGGCGCGCCGACCAGGTCAGCAGCTACCTCAGCGGCAAGCTCGCGCCCGAGCGGGTGCTGCTGGTACGCTCGGTCGTCAGTGCCGAAGGCCTGCCCGCCGATGACAAGGGGCCGACCACGCGGGTGCAGTTCCAGCTGCGCTGAACGCGCCGCGCCGGCCCCTTCACGACAACGAGAGAGACGACCCTCCATGAAGATCCCCTACCTGTGCCTGCTGATCGTGGCGCTGCAACCGTACCTGTGGACAGTGCTGGCCAAGCGCGGCCAACGCGGCCAGCGCTTCGACAACCATGTGCCGCGGCAGGTGCTGGCCGGCCTCACCGGCTGGCCGCAGCGCGCCAACTGGGCGCAGCAGAACGCCTGGGAGGCGCTGCCGGTGTTCGGCTTCGCGGTGCTGATGGCGATGCAGGCCCAGGTGCCCGCCGACATCGTGAACACCTGGTCGGTGGTGTTCGTGGTGGCGCGCTTCGTCTACGGCGCCTGCTACATCGGCAACTGGGCCACGGTCCGCAGCCTGGTGTGGTCGATCGGCATGTTCGCCGCGCTGCGCTTGATGGTGGCCGCGATCTAGTTCATTGAGCCGGTGGCTTCTCGCCGCCGAGCGCGTCGATCAGGTCGGGGATCAGCGCCGCCAGCTCGGTGGTGGCAATGGCTGCATCGGCATCGAAGGCATCGTCCTTGTCGGGTTGGTGGCCTTCGAACACGACGTCCAGGAACGTCAGCTTCTTCACCTGCATCGCCTCGGTGAGCACGAACGAGACGCGGCTGTTCCAGGTCATCGCCAGGCGCGTGGGCAGCTTGCCCTGCGCGATGTGCTGGCGCACCTCGTCGATGTCGAGCGGGTGGCGGGCGTAGCGCACCGCTGACTTGCTTTCGTCGGCCGACTTGAGCTCGCATTCGCGGTCGACCGTGAACACCGCGGGCGGTTCGCCGCCGCTCAACCAGTCGGTCATCAGCGCCACCGGTGAACCCAGCGTGTGCAGCGGCAGCACGGCCAGGCCGTCGGCGGCCTTGACCAGCTCGGTGATGGCCACGTCGGCCCGCGCGGCGCTGCCGGCGTCGATCATCAGCAGCCGCGCCTCGGGGTCGAGCCACACCGGCACGCTGGCCTGCTTGGTGAAGGCCTGCGGCAGCAGCTCCAGCAGCACCTCGTCCTTCAGTTCCTTCTTGAGCTTCTTGCCGGGCTTGCGGCCGGTCTCGTCCTCGATCTTCTTGGCCAGCTCGTCGACCTTGCGCTTGACCACCGCGCCGGGCAGCAGGCGCGCTTCGGTCATCAACCGCAGCAGCCACTGGCCGCCGATCACTTCCACCAGCGGGCCATGGGCCTTGCCGCGCGGGCTCACCCAGCCGGCCGAGGCGGCCTGCGTGGCCCCGCAGGGCACGAAACGCGCCGCATCGAGGCGCTCTTCCAACTCGGCGGCGGAGGCCGCACCACCCGGCCCGAGCCGGTACACCAACAGGTTCTTGAACAAGGACACTCACTCCGGTCTCGGGCCCATACGGGGTACCCCGCGTCTTGCGCGTCGCAAAGGGCGCCGATTGTGCCTGTACACGCCGCGTGTCGGCCCGTCCCGCGGAATGCCAGGCGCTGCGGTCGACGTCGGTCGTCTTCGGTGCGGCCCCACGGGGCGCCGACACTGGATAGAGACAGGCGAATCACTATGGAACGACGCGGCCGAATGGACCCACTGCGGATCCAGGCGGTGCTGGACCGGCTGGAAGCCTGCGTCTATGCCAAGGGCAACGACCACCGCTATCTCTACGTCCACGAACACCTGGCGAGCCTACGGTCAGTAGTGCGGCGGCAGTTCGTCGCGCAGGTTGCGGGCGCTGGCCGGGCCGGCGCTGTCTGCCTGCTCGCGCAGCTGTGTCAGCTCACGCATCAGCAGGTCGATCTGGCGCTGCTGGCGCACCACCACGAGGTTGAGCTGGTCGAGCAGGTCTTCGGTGAAGCTGGCCTTGATCTCAAGGTCTTCGAGGCGCTTGTCGATGGCATGGGGCTGGGTCATGCCCCGCATTGGACGCCATCCGCGGCCCCGCCAGGCCGATGGGGTCAGGCCGGCTCGATGCCCAGCGCGACCACGGTCTTGAGCGCCTCGAAGCACAGCGGGTCGAGCGCGGTGCCGACGGTGGCGGCCATGATCTCCAGCGTCTGCGGGATGGGCACGGCACCACGGTAGGGCCGTTCGGCCGAGATGGCGTCGAAGATGTCGGCGGTGGTGATGATGCGGGTCTCCAGCGAGATTTGGTCGCCGCGCAGGCCATGCGGGTAGCCGCCGCCGTCGAGCCGCTCGTGGTGCGCCGCGGCCACGCGGGCCAGTTCGGCGAAGGCGCCGATGCGCGACAGGATGGCCTCGGTGTGCAGGGCGTGGCGGCGCACCGCGTCCCACTCATCGGCATCGAGCTTGCCGGGCTTGTCGAGCACGGCGTTGCTCACGCCCAGCTTGCCGACGTCGTGCAGCAGCGCGCCGCGCCTGAGCCAGCGCCGGCGGCCGGCCGACAGGCCCAGCGCCCCGGCGATACGGTCGGTGTACAGCGCCACGCGGGCGCTGTGGCCGCTGGTGTAGGGGCTCTTGGAATCAACCACCTGGCCGAAGGCGGCGGCGATGTCATCGAGGTAGTCTTCGTCCAGCGGCACGCGGCAGGTGCCGGGCTCCAGCGCCCTCACGGCCTGGTCGATCTCGGCCGCGCCGAGCATGGTCCAGAAGCCGGGCGTGCGCGCGACCTGCTCAAACGCGGCCACCAGCGCCGGGTCGAACCACTGGCCCGAGCGCGACCGGGCTTCATTCAGCGCGGCCTGCGGTCCGTCGGCGGTGTGGAACACGTCGATCACCTGCGCCAGCAAGGCGATGCGGGCATACAGCGGAATGGCCTGGCCGGCCAGCCGTTCGGGCTTGCCGCCGCCATTCCAGTGCTCATCCAGGCTGTGGATGCCCTCGGCCACGGCTTCCGGAAAACGCAGCTGGCGGGCAATGTCGGCGCCGCGCTGGCAGCGGGTCTGGATCAGCTCCTGCGCGATCTGCGGGCCGTTGCGCAGGACGTTGAGCACGCCGCGCAGGCGGTCGGAGAAACCCACCGACAGGCCGGTGTGGGCAAAGACGAAGTGCAGCATCTGCGGCAGGCTGTCGCCCACCGACTTGAAGTCGTGCTTGAACTGCAGGTCGTCGGTGAGGTAGAGCTCGCAGATGCGCGCGGCGTTGCTGCTGCAGCCCAGGTCCTTGAGCAGCAGCGTGTAGTACAGCGCCCACAGCTCGGTCTCGGCCAGGCCGATCTGGCGGCCGATGTGCATGCCGATCCAGCAGCAGCGCACGCAGTGGCCCTTGGGCTGGCCCTCGGTGATGTCCAGTGCGTGGCTGAGTGCGCCGATCAGCTCCGACAGCTGCAGACCCTCGGCCCCGGGGTGTTCGCCCGGCAGGGCACCGGATTCGAGATTGATGCGCTCCATTGGGTGTCTTCGGCGCCGGCGGGGTGAACTTGATGCGCCGGCCGGGGTCTTAGGCAGAATCCGGTATTTGAAGCAGCAAGGGGCGCAGCGTGGATTTGAAGGTACCGATCGTCATCACCGACGAATTGACCGAGGACGTGATCACGGCCAACGGTGTGCTCGACCTGGCCAGCGGCGACATCCGCCGTATCGAGTACCAGGACTACGACGCCGAAGCCCAGGGTTATCCGTGGGAAAGCGACGACTACGAGTTCACCAGCGGCACGTTGTCGAACAACGGCAAGGATGTGGAGTTCCGCATCGACGTCAACAAGACCACCGGCCAGTACTCGGTCAGCCCGAACGAGCTGCTGGAGATCAAGGTGCGTGCCGCGGCGCTGTTTGCCGGCATGAGCGGCCAGGACCTGCTGGCCAACGCCGGCCTCACCAACGACGCCGGCGCGGCCAAGCTGGCCCAGGCCCGCAAGGCCCGCGGCGGGCGGCTGCACTGACGGGAATTGCTTGCCCCGGGGGTGGCACAGCCACTGCCTGGGGGCCGACTACCTGCCTTTGAACACCGGCGGGCGTTTTTCGATGAAGGCGCGCATGCCTTCGCGCCCGTCTTCGGTGTCGTAGCAGATGTTCTGGAACGCGGTCTCGCGCGCCAGCGCGTCACGCACGTTGCCTTCGGTGCCCTGGTGCACCGCGCGCTTGGCCATCTGCTGGGGCAGCGGGGCATTGGCGGCGATGCTGCGGGCCAGCTGCCAGGCCACGTCGAGCAATTGCTCCGGCGGTACCACGCGGCTGACCAGCTGCAGCCGCAGGGCCTCCGCGGCGTCAATGATCTCGCCGGTGTAGATCAGCTCCAGCGCCTTGGCGATGCCCACGGCGCGTGGCAGCAGGAAGGTGCCGCCGTAGTCGGGAAACATGCCCCGCTTGACGAAGGTCTGCGCAAACTGCGCGGTGCTCGAGGCGAGGCGGATGTCGGCCGCCAAGGCCAGGTTCATCCCGGCGCCCAGTGCCGGCCCGTTGACGGCGGCGATGACCGGTTTGGGTGTTTCGAACACCGCCAGCAGCGTGCGGTCGCGCGGCGGGTTCATCTTGTCTTCCAGCGAACGGCCTTCGGCCGACTCGGCGCGGGCCAGCAATTCCTTCAGGTCGCCGCCGGCGCAGAAGCTGGTGCCCGCACCGGTGAGGATGACCACCCGCACCTCTGCATCGGCGCTGGCGCGCTGCATGGCTTCGGCGATGTCTTCGCGCAGCGTGCCGCCCAAGGAATTGCGCCGCTCCGGCCGGTTCAGTGTGAGCTGGGCGATGTGTTCGCGGACCTCGTAGATCACTTCGCCGATGGTTTGTTGCATGGTGGGGTTCCTTTGAGAGGTGACGGGCTCAACCGCCGGCGCGTTTGACCGTCCAGCCGGCTGCCTGCAGTGCGGCCATCACCCGCTCGGCATGGTCGCCCTGCACTTCGATGACGCCGTCCTTGCTGGTGCCGCCGCTGCCGCAGCTGCTGCGCAGCTGCTTGCCCAGCACGGCCAGCGCGGCGTCGTCGAGCGGCAGGCCGCGCACGACGGTCACGGTCTTGCCGCCGCGGCGCTGGGTCTCGCGACTGACGCGCACGATGCCGTCGCCGGCCGGCCGCTGCCGCGCCGCCTGTTTGCAGGTGCAAGCAGCCATCGGCTGCCGGCATGTCGGGCACATGCGACCGGCGTCGGTTGAGTACACCAGGGTCATGGTGCGGCCGCCCCGCTGCCGAACCAGCTGCCGACCATGCTGCCGATGGCCTGCCAGGCCTGCACCAGCGCGGCACTGTCGGTCAGCGCCACGAACAGCAGGCCGGCCACCGCGCCCGACAGGTGCGCGTCATGGTTGACGCCGCCGCGCATGTGGCGTGAGGCATACCAGCTGTAGGCCAGGTAAGCCAGCGCGAACACTGGCGCGGGCACCGGAACGGGCAGCGGCAGGATGAAGATCGAGGCCGTCGGGAAGTAGACGATGGACGCGAACAGCACCGCCAGGATGGCGCCCGAGGCGCCCAGGCAGCGGTAGTCCGGATCGTCGCGATGCCGCAGCCAGGTGCCGGCATCGCTGACCAACAACCCGAAGGCATACAGCGCCAGGAAGGGCGCGGTGCCGATGCGGCGCTCCAGGTCGAACGCGAAGGCCCAGAAGGTGATCGCGTTGAAGAACAGGTGGGCCAGGTCGGCATGCAGGAAGGCATTGGTGATGAGCGTGACGTACTCGCGCCTCGGCACCAGCCAGTAGGGCCGCAGCAGGTTGTTCACCACCATCTGCGGTGCCTTCAACAGGCCATACAGGCTGGCGATGACGATGGCGGCCAGCAGCAGTGCGGCGCCCGGGGCGCCTCCGGTCAGGTCGATGAGGGCAGACATGCTGGTATTGTCGGCGTCCGCAGCGCTTGCCTGCGTAGCTCAGGGCGGACCGACCAGTTCGGCCCAGGCGGCCGGGTCGGTGCTCTTCAGCGCCGCCAGTTCGTCGCGCAGGCCGGCCAAGCGCTGGCTGCGGCTGGCCTGCTTGAGCCGGCGGATGTCGTCAGCCAGGGCCAGGAAGTCCTGCACCGGCGGCTGTTGCTGAACCTCGGGCCAGGCCTGCACCAGGGCTTCAAGGGCTGCCGTCAGCCGGCCGATCTGGCGGCCGTAGCTGTGGTGGCTGACCACCGCCTGCTCGACCGCCGGGGCCGACGAGTTGGCGCTGTTGACCACCACGTTGCCGAAGGTCCAGCCGGGGTTGATGGGTTGCTGCAGCTGCGTGGGCGCGAAACCGAACGATGGCACCTGTCCGGTGAGCGGCCAGGGCCACGGCCAGCCGGCAAAGCTGGGTGCGGATGCAGATGCAGATGCGGACGGGGCAGCGTTCATCGACAGTCCTCCTTGAGCCGTTGATGCGCCCATCATGCCTGCCCACGCAGGGCCCCCACCCGCGATGCGGCACGCTGGGTCACCGGCAGCGAGCTGGTGGTGGACGGCGGCTTCAGTACCTGAATCAGCGCCGAAGCCGGCGCCGGCGCTCAGCGCGTGAGCGCAGCCTCGGTCTCGGCCGGCGAGGCCAGTGCCAGCAGGCGGCTGATCTGTTCGGCCGGCATGGGCCGGCCGAACAGATAGCCCTGCAGCACGTCGCAATCCAGTTCATGCAGGCAGGCGCGCTGCGCGTGGGTCTCGACGCCTTCGGCGGTCACCCGCATGCCCAGGTTGTGGCCCATGGCCACCACGGCGCGGGTGATGGCCAGGTTGTCGGCATCGTCCGGCAGGCTGGCCACGAACGATCGGTCGAGCTTGATCGACTGGGCCGGAAAGCGCTTGAGGTACGCCAGCGATGAATAGCCGGTGCCGAAATCGTCGATGGCGATGTGGATGCCCAGGTCGTGCAGGCATTTCAGCGTGGTGCTCGACTGCTGGGCGTCGGCCATCAGCAGGCTTTCGGTGACCTCGATGCCGAGGTCACTCGGGCGCACGCCGGTCTGCTGCAGGGCTGCATGCACGTCGTCGAGCAAGGTGTTGCCCACCAGTTGTCGCACCGACACATTGACGGCGCAGCGCGGCGGTCGCAGTCCGGCGTCCTGCCAGGCGCGCAATTGCTGGCAGGCGGCTCGCAGCACCCAACGGCCGATCGGCACGATCAGGCCGCTTTCCTCGGCCAGATCGATGAACACCGCCGGCTGCAGCAGGCCGCGTGAGGGGTGGTTCCAGCGCACCAGCGCTTCCAGCCCGACCAGCGTACCGGTGTGTGCATCGACCAGCGGTTGGTAGTGCAGCACCAGCTCGTTGCGTTCGACCGCCAGACGCAGCTCGCTCTCCAGCGAGAAGCGGGAGGCGGCCTGCTGGGCCAGCTCGGCGGTGAAGAACTGGAAGGTGTTCTTGCCGCGGCTCTTGGCCTGGAACATCGCGGTGTCGGCTGCCATCAGCACGGTGGCGGCCTCGGTGCCGTCGTTCGGATAGATGCCGATGCCCACGCTGGCCGAGATCTGCACGCCGCGGCCTTCGAGCACCATCGGTTCGGCCACAGCATCGATCAGCCGCCCGGCCAGGGTGGACAGTGCCGCGGGGTCACAGGGGCTGTCGGTCAGGGCGACGAACTCATCACCACCCAGGCGGCCGAGCAGATCACCGTCGCGTAGATGCCGGCGCAGCCGGGTGCCGACGATGCGTAGCAGCGCGTCGCCGGCGGCGTGGCCGAGGTGGTCGTTGACGGCCTTGAAGCGATCGAGGTCGATGAACAGCACCGCGAAGCGCCGGCCGTGCAGGCGGCAGCGCGTGAGCGCGCGGCCCAGCTCCTCCATGATCATGTAGCGGTTCGGCAGCCCGGTCAGGCTGTCGAAGCGGGCCAGTTCCTGGATTTTTCGGTCGGCCAGCACCTGCGCCGTGACGTCGCTGCCGACGCCGCGGTAGCCGCGCAATTGGCGGTCTTCGATCACCGGCTCGCCGCTGATGCGCAGGTGCCGCGTCGAGCCATCGACGGCCGTGACGGCGAAGTCGATGTCGTGAAACGGTTCCCGGCGCTGCATGTGCACCTGCAGCCGCACCAGCTCGCCGGGCTCGGCCCGCAGTGGGCCGAGCAGGCTGCAGGCCTGCGCCATCAGGAGAGTGTTGGCCAGGCCGGTGCGCTGGCTCAGCCCTTCGGAGACATAGCTGAAGCGGCCTTCGGTATCTTGCTCCCAGACCCAGTCAGACGACAGCGATAGCAGGCTGGCCAGGCGCGCCTGGCTCACTTGCAGCGCTTGGTTCAGCTGGGCCATTTCCTCCAGCGAGATGGCCTGCGAGCGTTCGAGCAAGTAGCGCTCCTGATCGACGTCTGCATACGCGCGGGCCACGCGTGTCAGCAGCGCATCGAAACTGGGCGCCATCGGCACATGGCCGGGCGCCAGGCCCAGTTTGCGAAGCTGGCGGCTGAGGAGTGGATGCAACGGGTTGTGCGGCATGGCTCAGAGCTCCGCAAACAGGGTCAGGGTCA
>JBDTQF010000109.1:0-13148 GCA_039932275.1 Burkholderiales bacterium | reverse complement strand
ATCACGCCGATGATGTCGGCAATCTTGCGGCTGGAGGTGCTGATCTCCTCCATGTTGATCACCACCTGCGACACCACCTCGCCACCGCGCTGGGCAGCCTTCGCCGCCGAGCTGGCGAGCTGGTTGGCGGTGCGGGCCGAATCGGCCGTCTGGCGCACGGTGCCGGTCAGTTGTTCCATCGAGCTGGCGGTCTGCTGCAGCGAGCTGGCGGTCTGTTCAGTGCGGCCCGAAAGATCCTGGTTGCCTGCGGCCACTTCACCGGAAGCCACCTGGATGGATTCGGCGGTCTGGCGCACCTGCGAGACGCTGCGGCGCATCGCGCCTTGTGCTTCATTGAGCGCGTCAAGCAGACGTCCCGCTTCATCGGTACGGTCATGGCGGATGTCTTCCGTCAAGTCGCCTTTGGCCAGCCGACTCGCTGCGCCGATGGCCTGCCCGATCGTGACCTGGAGCAGGTGCACAAGCCAGCGCGTGCAGGCCACCATGGCAACGGCGCCCACGCCAAGCACGGTGAAGACGCCCTGTTTCACTTCGGCCTGCACGCCTTCGCTCAGCGCGACCACTAGGCCGATGGCGACAAACGAGGCCCCGGTGACGACGGCCGGCAGCCAAAATTTCTGCTTCATGCTCAATGCCATGAAAGTCTCCTGAAAATAGAACGAAAAAGCGACGCCAGCTGCGTCAGGCCGCTACATCGAGCAGACGCAGGTCGTCGCTCGACAGCAGAGATTCGATGTCCATCAGGATCAACATGTGCTCGTTGACCTTGGCAATGCCCTGGATAAAGCGCATGTCCACCACCGCACTCATGTCGGGCGCCGGCTGGATCACGTCGGCCGGCAGCTGCGTCACGTCCGAAACCGAGTCGACCACCGCACCGATCACACGGCCCTTCATGTTCAGCACGATCACGACCGTGAAGCCATTGAGTTCGGCACGTTCGCAGCCCAGCTTGAGCCGCAGGTCGATGATGGGCACGATCACGCCGCGCAGGTTCACCACGCCCTTGAGGAAATCGGGCGCGTTGGCAATGCGGGTGGGCGGTTCGTAGGAACGGATCTCCTGGACCTTCAGGATGTCGATGCCGTACTCCTCCGCCCCAAGGCGGAAGGTCAGGTATTCGCCACCGCCGGACACGCTGACCTTGCTCTTTGCTGCGCGCGCAAATTCGGGACGCCGCGCCGCCTGGCCGGCACCGGCAGCCACGGGGGCTTTGGTTTCATGGGTGACAGTCATTTGGGACATCTCCGGTATTGGGCATTCGTCTAGCGGTGATCAGGCTGTTGCCCATTGGTCTGCGGTGCTGGCGCGTTCAGTGCTCGGTGGCACCGACGAAGCACTTTCAAGCCGGAAGGTGGCCACCACGCCGGCCAGCCGCTGGGCTTGTTCTTTGAGGCTCTCGGCGGCGGCGGCGCTTTGCTCCACCAGGGCCGCGTTCTGTTGCGTCATCTGATCGAGCTGCGTGACCGCGCTGTTGACCTGGGCCAGCTCGGAGCTCTGGGCAGTGGCGGCGGCGGTGATCTCGCCGATCACCGAGGTGACCCGCTGCACACCCGAGACAATCTCCGTCATCACCGTGCCGGCGTCGCGCACCAAGCGGGTACCGGACTCAACCTTTTCGACGCTGTCGCTGATCAGGCTGCTGATTTCCTTGGCCGCGTTGGCGCTGCGCTGCGCCAGGTTGCGCACCTCGCCGGCCACCACCGCGAAACCGCGGCCCTGCTCGCCGGCGCGGGCGGCTTCGACCGCCGCATTGAGCGCCAGGATGTTGGTCTGGAAGGCGATGCCGTCGATCACGCTGATGATGTCGGCAATCTTGCGGCTGGAGAGGGCGATGGCGTCCATGTTGCTCACCACCTGCGACACCACCGTGCCACCCCGCTGCGCCGTGGCCGAGGCCGCGGCAGCGAGCTCATTGGCCTGCGCAGCGGCGTCGGCGCTGTGGCGCACGGTGCCGGTCAGCTGCTCCATCGAGGCCGCGGTCTGCTGCAGGTTGCTCGCGGTGAGCTCGGTGCGCTGGCTCAGGTCCAGGTTGCCGGTGGCGACCTCTTCGCTGGCCGTGCGGATGGAGTCTGACGCTTCGCGCACCTGGCCGACCATGCCGCTCAGCGAGTGCTGCATGTCGCGCAGCGTTGTCATCAGATGGGTGCTTTCGTCGGCACCGTGCACATCGACATCGCTGCTCAGATCGCCCGCGGCAATGCTGGTAGCCACGCCACAGGCCTTGTCCATCGGGCGGCAGATCGACAGCATGTTGGCCAGCGTCAGCGGCACCACCAGCACCGCCGCAACCAGCACCGCCGCCGCGAACAGGGCATAGGCCTGGTACGCGGCCTGGGTGCCGGCATCGCGCTGCTCCAGCGCTTCCTTATCGAAGAGCTTGCCCAGCCTGGCCACTTCCGCCTCGGCGGCCAAGCTGGACTCGCGGGCACGGCCGAGCATCTTGTCGGCCACCGTGGCCGAGTCATAGCCTGCGGACTGGATGGTGTCGATCACCGACGCCGCCCGCTTGGCGTACTCGGCCAGCAGCTCCTGGATCTTGCGCGCAGTGGCGATGCGCTCGCCACCCTGCTCGCCGCCCAGGCCTTCTGCGGCACGCCGTGCCGCATCGATGGCCTGCGTCCACTGATTCTTCAACTCCGCCACCTTCTCGGGCTTCTCGTAGTTGATGACCATGTCCTTCTCGAACCGCAGCACGTCGGTGGTGGCCAGGCGCAGCGAAGCCATCTTCATGGCGTCCGTGTAGGTCACGTCCACGAAGCGCTCCACCACCGCAGACGCGCGGCTCAGGCCCCATAGACCGGTGGCACCCACGGCCACCAGCAGCACCATCACCATGCCAATGGCGCCGACCATCCGGGTGCGTATCGTGAAGCGACGCAGAAACTCGATCAGGTTCATGGGGGTTGTCTCCGTGGCCGCTGGCTTTGACTTCTTGTTCCAGCTCAATGACGTGATCGCCGCACCAGCGAGCCGGTGTCCAGGATCAGGGCCACGCGGCCATCGCCCATGATGGTGGCGCCCGAGACGTCCTGCACCCGGCGGTAGTTGGCTTCGAGGTTCTTCACCACGACCTGCTGCTGGCCGAGCAGCTCGTCGACCAGCAGGGCGACGCGGCCGCCCTCGGCCTCCACCACCACCATGATCGAGGAGACCCGCTCGAAGTCGAAGCGCGGCACGTCGAACACACGTTCGAGTTCAATCACCGGCATGTACTCGTCACGCACCTCGACCACGCGGCCGGTGCCGCCGATGGTCTTGACGGTGGCATCGGTCACCTGGAAGCTCTCGACCACCGACGCCAGCGGAAGGATGTAGACCTCCTCGCCCACACCGACGCTCATGCCGTCCATGATGGCCAGCGTGAGCGGCAAGCGCACCTTGACGCTCATGCCATAGCCTTCGGCGGAGTCGATCTCGACCGTGCCGCCCAGGCTGGTGATGTTTTTCTTGACCACGTCCATGCCGACGCCGCGGCCCGACACGTCGGTGACCTGGTCGGCGGTGGAGAAGCCCGGCGCGAAGATCAGGCTCCAGACGTCCTGGTCGGTCATCGAATCAGGCGCGTCGATGCCGCGCTCACGGGCTTTCTTCAACAGCTTGTCGCGCGACAGGCCGCGGCCGTCGTCGCGCACCTCGATGACGATCGAGCCGCCCTGGTGCGAAGCCGCCAGCGTCAGCGTGCCGGTCTCGGGCTTGCCGCGCGCCAGCCGTTCGGCCGGCAGCTCGATGCCGTGGTCGCAGGAGTTGCGCACCAGGTGGGTCAGCGGGTCGGTGATCTTCTCGATCAGGCCCTTGTCGAGTTCGGTGGCCTCGCCCTGCGTGACCAGCTCGACCTTCTTGCCGAGCTTGCCGGCCAGGTCGCGCAGCATGCGCGGGAAGCGGCTGAAGACGGTGGACATCGGGATCATGCGGATCGACATGACCGATTCCTGCAGATCGCGGGTGTTGCGGTCCAGGTCGTTCAAACCGGCCACCAACTGCTGGTAAATCACCGGGTCCAGGTTGCGGCTGTTCTGGGCCAGCATGGCCTGCGTGATGACGAGCTCGCCGACCAGGTTGATGAGCTGATCGACCTTTTCCACCGAAACACGGATGGTTGAAGAATCCAGCGCGCCTGCGGCGGCCTTTTCGCCGCGCGGCGCCGCAGCAGGCTTCGGGGCGACCTTGGGCATTTCTGCCACGGGGGCTGCGGCACCCGACCCGGCAGACTCTGTCGGCGGTGCACCGGGGGCGTCCTCGAAGAAGCCGTAGCCCGGATCCTTCGCCGCTGTGGCGTCGACCTCGGGCGCTCCGGGTGCGCCGGGATAAAAGCCGTAGCCCGGACCCAGCGGCAGCAATTGCACCTGCTCGCGCGAGACATGGAAGGCGAACAAGTCGTACAGGTCGCTGTCCGAGCTGGTGGTCAGCACCTTGAAGCGGCGCATGCCGTCGACCGCCTGGCGCTGGTCCAGCGGCTCGATGGTGCCGAGGTCGGTGATCTCGCTGAACAGCTCGACCAGGTTGTCCGCTTGAGCGGGGTCGTCCAGCGGGCCCACGCGCAGCTCCAGCTGTCGTGCGGCCGGCTTGCCGGGCGCTGGGGCACGCACAGCGGCCACCACGGCCGCCTTGCTAGCGCTCACCGGAACGGCAACGGCTGCAGGCGGCGCTTCGCCGCTGGCCATGGTGCGGATGTTGACCAGCAGTTCGGTGGTATCGACCACGTCACCGCCTGCGCCTTGGTGGCGCGACAGCTGCGCACGCAGTGCATCACCCGAGGCGAGCAACACGTCGATCATCGCTACCGTGGGGGTCAGCTCGTGGCGACGCAGCTTGTCCAGCAGCGTCTCCATCTCATGGGTCAGTTCGGCCACGTCGGAGAAACCGAAGGTGGCAGCACCGCCCTTGATCGAATGCGCGCAGCGGAAGATGGCGTTCATCGCCTCATCGTCCGGCGCAGCAACATCCAGCTCCAGCAGGAGCTGCTCCATACGCTGCAGGTTCTCGCCCGCTTCTTCGAAGAAGACCTGGTAGAACTGGCTCAGATCGATGCCAGCGCTCGCGGAGGTGCCTTCAGAAGTCATTTCGGCCATGGCTTACCCTTAAATCCAGTCTCTAGGAATCGTCAACCTGTGCACTTGCGACCTGGGTTCCGGCACCCCGGTCGCCTGTCGCTTCAGCGGATGACCTTCTTGATCACTTCGATCAGCTTGGCCGGATCGAAGGGCTTGACCAACCAGCCGGTGGCACCGGCCGAACGACCTGCCTGCTTCATCTGATCGCTCGACTCGGTGGTCAGGATCAAGATGGGCGTGGCCTTGAACTGCGGCGACTCGCGCAGCTTCTTGGTCAGGCTGATGCCATCCATGCGGGGCATGTTCTGGTCGGTCAGCACGAGGTCGAAGTTGCGGCCGCCAGCCTTTTCCCACGCGTCCTGGCCGTCCACCGCCTCAACGACGTTGTAGCCTGCGCTCTTGAGGGTGAAGGCGACCATCTGGCGCATCGAGGCCGAGTCGTCCACAGCGAGGATTGAATGCATTTGCGCTCTCCGGAGAAATACAGGTTGACCGCTGGATGTATCGGTCGCTTGATAACCAAACTTGAAGAATTCGTATTCGGGCGAAACGTCAGAACAGATCGACCGAGCCCGCGTCCATCTCGTCCTGCGTGACAGGGTTCGGATGCAGCGGCGCCTCTTCGACCACCGCCTCGCCTTCGCTGTCGTACCCCATGGCCTCGCGGGCCAGTTGATCGGCACAGCTGCGCAGGCGTCGGTTGGTGTGGATGATCAGCTGCGACGCCATGTCCTGGAACTGCAGCGCCGTCACCGCACCGCTCAGGCTCTGCATGGCCTCGTGCAACG
Organism: Burkholderiales bacterium; assembly: GCA_039932275.1. Taxonomy (GTDB): domain Bacteria; phylum Pseudomonadota; class Gammaproteobacteria; order Burkholderiales; family Burkholderiaceae_C; genus Sphaerotilus. The sequence goes on along the minus strand of JBDTQF010000109.1, from coordinate 7,306 downwards.
CCGAGGTGTCGATATGGGGCAGCTTCGCGCCGTCATGCAGCAGGCCGCTGAGGCGCTGGTTGGCACCGTAGAAGTGCCCCATCAAGGCCTCGCTGGCGTCCTGCAGCAGGCGCAGCAGACGTTCCAGATCGTTCGTCGCGGTGAGCAGGTGGTCCTGCAGCTCGGCGGCAATCATCAGAGGCAAGGTATCGGATTGCGCATCCGCTACCTCGCCCAAGGACGTTTGTCCCGGGAGGGCATCACTGGGGGTCATCACTTCTCCATCGGGATGATGCATAGCGCGCTTGTCTCTGGTTTGCGTATTCGTGCGCGGGTGCCCGCTTGCCGGTAACCCACGCGCCCGGATCCAGAGGAGCCGGTCGATACAATTTTTCTAGATCTGCGGTATCGGCAGTCGACCGATGTCGCAGGGATTGCCGGTGTATTTCGGATCTTCGGTGGGTGACCCAACCCGGCTCGCGCAACGTCCCGCGCATTCCTCACGAACCACGACGCGCTGCGCCGCCTGCATGACCCCGAGAACCCCGCTACGCCGCTTGCGTGTACTGCACCTGGAAGACTCCGAGCTGGACCACCAGCTCACCGTGGTGCATCTGCATCGCGGCGGCATCGAGCCGCAGATCGCTCGCGTCGACAACGAACACGACCTGCGCCGTCTGCTGGCCGAACGCTGGGACGTGGTGCTGTCCGACTACAACCTGCCCGGGTTCTCGGGCCTGGCCGCGCTTGAGATCGTGCGTGCACACGACCCGCTGCTGCCGTTCATCCTGGTGTCGGGCGAGATCGGCGAAGACACCGCCGTGGAGGCGATGCGCAACGGCGCCTCCGACTACCTGCTCAAGAGCAACCTCGCCCGCCTGGTGCCCGCCTTGCTGCAGGCGGTGGATGCGGGCGAGAACCGCCGCGCGCGCCAGCGCGCCGACGCCGATCTGGCACGCTCGCGCACCCGCCTGTCGGAGCTGGCGCAGCACCTGCAGACCTCGATCGAGATGGAGCGGGCCGCAATCGCGCGCGAGATCCACGATGACGTGGGCGGCTCACTCACGGCGGTGAAGTTCGACCTGGCCTGGATGGAGCGCAACGCGCCGACCGCGCAGGTGGCCGAGCGGGCACGCCAGGCGCTGGAGACCGTCAAGCACGCCGTCGAAGCCAGCCAGCGCATCATGCACAACCTGCGCCCGGCCATCCTAGAACAAGGCTTGGTGGCCGCACTGCAGTGGATGACCCAGCGCTTCGAGCGCCGCACCGCGATCGCCACCCTGTTCCGCACCAGCCACGACCAGTTGCGCCTGCCGGCCGGCGTGCCGCTGGTGGCTTATCGCGTGGCGCAAGAAGCCCTGACCAACATCTCCAAGCACGCCGGCGCCACCCGGGTCCGGGTCGACCTCACGGTGGCCGCCAACGTGCTGTCGCTTGAGATCAGCGACGATGGCCGCGGGCTGGATGCGCAGGATCTCGCCAAGGCGCGCTCCTTCGGCATCCGCGGCCTGCATGAACGCGCCGGTACCGTGGGCGGCTGGATGGACATGACCAGCTCGCCGGGTGGAACAACCCTGATCCTGTCGATACCGCTTGACGCCCCGTCTGCGGCGGAGCACAAGACTGACACCGAGGAGCCGTCGTTCGGCAATGCGCACGACCCTTCGCGGTGGGGAGAGTTATGACTCGAATCATTCTTTGCGACGACCACGCGCTGATCCGCCGCGGCATCCGCGACACGCTGGCCGAACAGGCCGATCTGGAGGTAGTGGGCGAAGCCGGCGACTACGGCGAACTGCGCGTCCTGCTGCGCCAGACCTCCTGCGAGGTGCTGGTGCTCGACATCAATATGCCGGGCCGCAGCGGCCTCGATGTGTTGCATGCGCTGAAGGAGGATGGCTCGACCATCAAGGTGCTGGTGGTCTCGATGTACCCCGAGGATCAGTACGCGCTGCGCGCGCTGCGAGCAGGCGCCTTCGGCTATGTCAACAAGGGCGCCGACCCGGGCCAGATCGTCGCGGCCGTGCGCATGGTGGCCCAGGGCCGCAAGTACGTGACCGCCGAGATGGCGCAGATGCTGGTGGAGAACCTCACCACGCCAAGCACCGAGGCCGCGCACGAGAAACTGTCTGATCGCGAAATGCAGACGCTCACGCTGATCGCCTCGGGCAAGCGCCTGTCGGACATCGCCGAAGCGCTGACGCTCAGCCCCAAGACCGTCAGCGTCTACCGCGCGCGGGTGCTGGAGAAGCTCGGCCTATCGAACAACTCCGAGCTTACGGTCTACGCGATCCGCAACGGGTTGGTCTAGGCTTATAAGCGGACCGGGATGCCGTGCTCGGCCATCAGCCGCTTGGCCTGGCCAACGGTGAATTCGCCGTAGTGGAAGATGCTGGCGGCCAGCACGGCGTCGGCCCCGCCGACCTGGATGCCTTCGGCCAGGTGCTGCAGCGCACCGACCCCGCCGGAGGCGATCACCGGCACCGGCACACCGTCGCTGACGGCGCGGGTGAGTTCGAGGTCGAAGCCGATCTTGGTGCCATCGCGGTCCATGCTGGTCAGCAGGATCTCGCCGGCGCCGTGCTCGGCCATCTGACGGGCCCAGGCCACCACATCGAGCCCGACGTTCTTGCGCCCGCCGTGGGTGTAGACATCCCAGCCCGGGCCGCGCGCGGCCAGGTCGTCACCCACGCGTCGTTTGGCATCGATGGCCACCACGATGCACTGCGCGCCGTACTTGTCCGACGCATCGCGGATCACCTGCGGGTTGGCCACCGCGGCCGAGTTGAAGCTCACCTTGTCGGCCCCGGCATTGAGCAGCCGCCGCACGTCGTCCACCGTGCGCACACCTCCGCCCACCGTGAGGGGGATGAACACCTGCGAGGCCACTGCCTCGATGATGTGCAGGATCAGGTCGCGGCCGTCGCTGGTGGCGGTGATGTCAAGGAAGGTCAGCTCGTCGGCGCCCTGCTCGTTGTAGCGCGCCGCAATCTCCACCGGGTCGCCGGCATCGCGCAGCTCGACGAAGTTGACACCCTTGACGACCCGGCCGCCGGTGACGTCGAGGCAGGGAATGATGCGCTTGGCCAGCAAGATCAGCCCTGCGAATTGAAATCGTCGGCGCGCTGCTGCGCGGCGGCGAAGTCGAGGTCGCCGCTGTAGATGGCGCGGCCGCAGATCACGCCTTCGACGCCTTCGCTCTCGACCGCGCACAGCGCCTCGATGTCGCGGAGGCTGCTGAGCCCGCCGGAGGCGATCACCGGAATGGTCAGCGCCTGAGCCAGCCGCAGCGTGGCTTCGACGTTGATGCCGCTGAGCATGCCGTCGCGGCCGATGTCGGTGTAGATCACGCCTTCGACACCGTAGTCCTGGAACTTCTTGGCCAGGTCGATCACCTCATGGCCGGTGAGCTTGCTCCAGCCGTCGGTGGCCACCTTGCCGTCCTTGGCATCGAGCCCGACGATGATGTGGCCGCCGAAGGCGGTGCAGGCATCGCGCAGGAAGCCCGGGTTCTTGACCGCGGCGGTGCCGATGATGACGTAGCTCAGCCCGTCGTCGAGGTAGCGCGCGATGGTATCGAGGTCGCGGATGCCGCCGCCCAGCTGCACCGGGATGTCGTCGCCGACCTCCTTGATGATGGCCTTGATGGCGGCCTCGTTGATGGGCTTGCCGGCGAAGGCGCCGTTCAAGTCCACGAGGTGCAGCCTGCGCGCACCGGCGTCGAGCCAGCGCCGGGCCATGGCAGCTGGGTCTTCGCCAAACGTGGTGGCGTCTTGCATGTCGCCTTGCTTGAGGCGCACGCAATGGCCGTCTTTCAGGTCAATGGCCGGGATAAGCAGCATGACGGGGAGAAGCAGTAGGGCTGAGGAAAACGAGCTGGACAGGCTGCTCAGTCGCTGCGGCAGCGGGCCGGTCTCGCGCGGGTGGGGAAGTGTGGGTCAGAGACGGGTCAGGGGCGCCAGTCGAGGAAATTGCGGTACAGGGCCAGGCCATGGGCGGCACTTTTCTCGGGGTGGAACTGGGTGGCAAAAATATTATCCCGTGCCACCGCGCAGGCAAAGCGCTGGCCGTATTCGGTCTCGGCAGCACAGTGTTCGGCCGACGACGGGTCGGCATGGTAGCTGTGCACGAAGTAGAACCAGCTGCCGTCCGGCACACCCCGCCACATCGGGTGGGGGCGCGTCGGGTACACGCGGTTCCAGCCCATCTGCGGCACCTTGTAGCGGCTGCCGTCGGGCTGCAGTTGCCCTTCCAGACGGAAGCGGCGCACCCGGCCGGGCATCAGGCCCAGGCCGGGTGTGTCCTGCTCCTCGCTGTGGTCGAGCAGCATCTGCATGCCCACGCACACACCCATCAGCGGCTTGCTGGCGGCGGCTTCGAGCACGGCTTCCTTGAGACCGGAGTCTTGCAGTTCGCGCATGCAATCGCGCATGGCCCCCTGCCCCGGCAGCACCACACGCTCGGCAGCGCGCACCTCGTCGGGCTTCGAGGTGACGATCACGTCGAACTCGCTCTGCGTGGCCACATGCAACACGGCCTGAGAGACCGAACGCAAGTTGCCCATACCGTAGTCAACTACGGCCACTGTTGGCTTCATCATGCGTGACGATTCAGAGGCTGCCCTTGGTCGACGGGATCACGCCGGCGCTGCGCGGATCCAGCGTCAACCCCATGCGCAGTGCACGACCGAAGGCCTTGAAGATGGTTTCGCACTGGTGGTGGGCGTTGTGGCCCTTGAGGTTGTCGATGTGCAGCGTCACGAGTGCGTGGTTCACAAAGCCCTGGAAAAATTCGAACGCCAGCTGGGTGTCGAAGGCGCCGATCATGCCTGAAACGAAGGTCACGTCCATGGCCAACCCGGGCCGGCCGGAGAAGTCGACCACCACCCGAGACAGCGCCTCGTCCAGCGGCACGTAGGCATGGCCGTAACGCGTCAGGCCCTTCTTGTCGCCCACCGCCTGGGCAACTGCCATGCCCAGGGTGATGCCAACGTCTTCGACGGTGTGGTGGCCGTCGATGTGCAGGTCGCCCACGGCCTCGACTTCCAGGTCGATCAGGCCATGCCGCGCCACTTGGTCGAGCATGTGGTCGAAGAAGCCGATGCCGGTGGCGAGCTTGGCGATGCCGCTGCCGTCGAGGTTGACGCGCACGCGGATCTGCGTTTCCTTGGTGTTGCGCTGCACTTCGGCAATGCGGTCGGCGATGGGTGCAGCAGTCATGAAGCGCTCGCGGTGAGAGAGGAGACGAAGGCGTCGAGCATCAGGCGGTTTTCGTCGGGCGTGCCGACGGTCAAGCGCAGGCACTGGTGCAGCAATGGGTGGCCGCTGGAGAGGTTCTTGATCAGCACACCGCGTGCCTTCATGCCGTCGAACACCCGCTGCGCATCGGGCACGCGCACCAGGATCATATTGGCCTCGCTGGGGAACGGCGTCACGCCGGGCAGCGCCTGCAGCGCAGCGTGCAGACGCTGGCGCTCATCACGCAGCACCGCGGCCTGGCGAGCGTATTCATCGGCATGTTCGAGCGCAAACAATGCCGCCTCGGCGTTGAGCACGCTGACGTTGTACGGCGGGCGCACCTTGTCCAGTTCCGCCACCAGCGCCGCGGGGCCCGCAAGGTAGCCCAGGCGGACCCCGGCCAAGCCGAACTTGCTGAGCGTGCGCATCACCAGCACATGGTCGTGCTGCCCCAGCCGCGGCAGCCAGGTGCGCGAGGAAAACGGCTGGTAGGCCTCGTCAAACACCACCAGCCCGTCCTGCTCGCCCACCGCGGCCACGATGCGCGCCAGCGCGGCGTCGTCCCACAGGTTGGCCGTGGGGTTGTTCGGGTACGCCAGGTAGGTCAGCGTCGGCCGGTGCTCGGCGATGGCCGCCAGCATGGCCGCCTCGTCCAGCTCGAAGTCCGCCCGCAGCGGCACGCCGACGAACTTGAAGCCCTGCACCTTGGCGGTGATCTCGTACATCACGAAGCCCGGCACCGGCGCCAGCACGGTCGCCCCCGTCCGGAAACAGGCCAGCGCCAGCAGGCTGATGAGTTCATCCGAGCCATTGCCCAGCATCAGATCGCAGCCCAGAGGCAGTTCGACGAAGCGTGCCAGCGCGGCCTTGAGGTCGTCGGTGCGCGAGCCGGGGTAGCGGTTGATCGCCACCTGCCCGAGGCGCTCGCCCAGCGCCTGCTGCAGATGCGACGGCAGCACAAAGGGGTTTTCCATCGCGTCGAGCTTGATCAGCCCGTCACTGGATTGCACGTGGTAGGCCTTCATGGCCTGCACATCCGGACGGATCACGCGCTCGATGCGGGCTTTGACGTTGCTCATGGCACGCAGTCGAGCCGTTCGGGGCCCGACGAGAAAGGGGTTGATGGAATAGAACTCATTGCGCACCCTCGCGTCAACGCTTCAGGCGCATCTCCGCGGCTTGGGCGTGGGCCTGCAGGCCTTCGCCGTAGGCCAGTTCGGCCGCGATCTTGCCCAGATGCTGCGCGCCCGTCTCGCTCACCTCAATCAGGCTGGAGCGTTTCTGGAAGTCGTAAACGCCCAGCGGAGACGAGAAACGCGCGGTGCCGGACGTGGGCAGCACATGGTTCGGCCCGGCGCAGTAGTCGCCCAGCGATTCGCTGGTGAACGCACCCAGGAAGATGGCGCCGGCATGGCGCAGCAGCGGCTCCCAACGGTGCGGGTCGTTCGACGACACCTCCAGGTGCTCCGGTGCGATGCGGTTGCTGATCTCGCAGGCCTCTTCCATCGAACGCGTCTGGATCAGCGCCCCCCGGCCCTCCAGCGACGCGCGGATCACGTCGCGGCGCGGCATGCCGGGCAGCAACCGCTCGATCTCGGCGCGCACGCGCTCGATGTACGCCGCGTCGGGGCACAGCAGGATGCTCTGCGCCAGCTCGTCGTGCTCGGCCTGGCTGAACAGGTCCATCGCCACCCAGTCTGGCGGCGTGCTGCCGTCGGCCAGCACCAGGATCTCGCTCGGTCCGGCGATCATGTCGATGCCCACCTGGCCGAACACATGCTTCTTGGCGCTGGCCACATAGGCATTGCCCGGGCCGGTGATCTTGTCGACCTTTGGGATGGTGGCGGTGCCGTAGGCCAACGCCGCCACTGCCTGCGCACCGCCGACGGTGAAGACGCGGTGCACACCGGCGACGAAGGCCGCGGCCAGCACGAGCGGGTTCTTCTCCCCTTTCGGCGTCGGCACGACCATCACGATGTCGTTCACACCGGCCACATGCGCTGGCAGGGCATTCATCAGCACGCTCGACGGATAGGCCGCCTTGCCGCCGGGCACGTAGATGCCGACGCGGTCCAGCGGCGTGACCTTCT
>JBDTQF010000108.1:0-13176 GCA_039932275.1 Burkholderiales bacterium | reverse complement strand
TATCGATGGGTAGCGCGACCTTCACCTCGCCGCTGCGAAGACGGCTGGGTTTGGGCAGCGATTGGTTGTCTTCCATCTTGCATTCAATGGCTGCCTGCAGGCAGCCGGCGGCGATTTCCTCCCAGTCCTCGTGTTCGTCGGCCTGCGAGATGGCCTCCGGCAGGTCGCGACAGGTGATGACCCAGCCGCCTTCCACTGCCGCCTCGAAGTGCACCGGGTATTCATAAACGCGCATGGCATGCTCCGGAGTTGCGGGCCAGCTGCTTGAGCTTCTTCAGGAACTCGCTGCCCTTCATGATATCCGCCGCCGGTCAGAATTGTCCGACACATCTCAAACAGCACCGTCAGCGTCGGGCTGGTGCCAGCCCGCATCGCCCACCGGCTCGGCGCCTTCGCGGGCGTAGTACTGGCTGGCGGTGGGGGTGGTGTCCGACTGGCCGTAGTACACGCGGATGAGCAGCTCCGAGAGCACGCCGGTGGTCATGAACTGCAGCCCGGCGATGACCGCGAAGAAGCCCAGGATCAGCAGCGGCCGGCCGCCGATGGGCTCACCCAGCACGAACTTCAGCACGCCCATGTAGGCCAGGATCAGCCCGCCCAGCGCGCTGACGCCCATGCCCAGCACGCCGAAGAAGTGCCCCGGGCGCTGGCCGAAGTTGAGGAAGAAGTACACCGAGAACAGGTCGACGATGACGCGGAAGGTGCGCGAGATGCCGTACTTGCTCTCGCCCTGCGTGCGGGCATGGTGGCGCACCGGCTCTTCGGCCATGCGCGCGGGCGAGGTGACGGTGGCCAGCCAGGCCGGGATGAAGCGGTGCATCTCGCCATACAGCCGCACCTGCTTGAGCACGTCGGCGCGGTAGGCCTTGAGGCTGCAGCCGAGGTCGCGAAAGGGCAGCTTGGTCAAACCCCGGATGAGCCGATTGGCGATCTTCGACGGGATCTTGCGCAGTACCCAGCCGTCCTGGCGCTTCATGCGCCAGCCGGCCACCAGGTCGAGGTCGTCGCGCAGCAGCCGGCCCACCAGGCGCGGGATGTCGCGCGGGTCGTTCTGCAAGTCGCCGTCCAGCGTGACGATGACGTCGCCGCGCGCGGCATCGATGCCGGCCTGCATCGCTGCGGTCTGGCGGAAGTTGCGCCACAGCCGCACCACGCGGATGTGCGGGCCGATGGCCTTGCCGTGTTTTTCGAGCACATCGGCGGTGCCGTCGCGGCTGCCGTCGTCGACCACGATCAGCTCCCACGGCCACGGGTAGTCGGCCAGCGCGGTCTGCACCGCATCGATCAGCAGCGTCGCGTTATCGCGCTCGTTGTACATGGGCACCACCACCGAGACACGGTGCGCCGGCAGCGCCGCCGCGGCGACCAGCAGCGCGGCGTCGTCGATCTCGGCGGCAGCCGGCAGCAAAGTGGATTGAGGGGACGGGGTCATGGGCAGGCTCGGTTCGTCATCGTGGTCGTGATCATCGCGTCACAGCGCGGCTCAGGAGGCGGCGGCGCGGCGCGCGCGTGCCGACGCCAGCATCGCCAGCAGGCCGGCCACCAGCGCGGTCAGGAACACCAGCGCATGCGCCGTCAACGCCGCCAGGGCCACCGCGGCGGTGCTGGCGGCGTCGGCCTGCGGCACTGCGCGCATGCCCAGCCAGACGCCGGCCTCGTAGGTGCCCAGGCCCGAGGGGCCCTGCAGCGGCGACAGCGCGGCCAGCTCGCCGCCCAGCGCACCGCGCAGCGCGGTGGCCAGCGGCGTGGCGCTGAGCGCGGCCAGCACGCTGCCGATCACCAGCAGCTTGAGCGCCCAGTTGCCAGCGCAGTACAGCCAGCCGGCGCCGGTGTGGCGGCTCGGGTCGGTGAGTGCCTGCAGGCCCGTGCGCCAGGCCTTGCCGAGGCGGCCGCGCCAACCTGACGGCTCGGGCGCATCGGCCGCACGCTGGATCAGGGCCTGCGCATGACCACGCGCCCAGCGCACACCGGCCACCAGCCCGAGGCCGGCCACTCCCAGCAGCGCGATGCGGCCCGGCCAAGGCAGCGGCGCCAGCAACACCACGGCGGCCAGCAGCATCAGCGCGTCCTGCAGGCGCATCCAGGCCAGGCTGGCCATCGCGCTGCCCAGCGGCACGCCCAGCTCACGCTGCAGCAGCGCCGGGTAGGCCAGTTCGCCGCCGCGCATCGGCACGACGTGGATGGCCAGGTTGTGCACCAGGCTCAGCCGCAGGCAGTGCCACAGGCTCACCGGCTGGCGCAGGCTGAGCTCGGCATGCACGCGCGCGGCACGGGCCAGGTAGCTCAACCCCATGCCCAGCGGCACCACCGCCCACAACCAGCCGGGCAGCGTGCGCAGCCGCGCCCACCAGGCCGCCCAGTCGACATGCCGCAGCAACCAGGCCAGCACGGCCACGGTGAGCAGGGCCACCAGGGCACGCAGCCAGGGCGCACGCCACAGCGCCGTCATGCCGGCGCGCCTTGTCGCCTGCGCAACCACACCACGCCACGCACCAGGGCCACGGCCGCACCGCAGACGGCCAGCGCCCATTGCAGCGCCACGCCATCCGGGTAGCCGGTGTTGTCGAAGGCGCTGGCCACGCTGGCCACCAGCAGCACAGCGATGAGCCAGGGCTGGGCGCGGGCACTGCCGCACCAGCGGGCGAGGCCGCTGCGGCCGGCGATCCACAGCGCCGCCGCGCCGCCCAGCCAGCCCAGCGTGGCGCCGCCGAGCACATCCCACGGCCAGTGCGCGCCGCAGGCCATGCGCGACCACAGCACCCCAAGCGCCAGCACGAGCGCCACCAGCCGGGTCCAGAGCGGCATACGTGGCGCGGCGAGCAGCACCAGCGCCAACACCGCGAAGGCCGTACCCGAGTGGCCCGACGGGAACGCGCCATGCGTGAGCGGCCGGCCGAGGATCTCGATCATCTCCGGCGGCAGCACCGCAGCCGGCCGGGGCCGCTCGACCAGGCGCTTGGCCACATGGATGGGAATGCCGACGGTCAGGAAGCTCAGCCACATGGCCGCGACCAAGTCAGGGCGATGGGGCTGCAACAACACCATCACGCAGATCAGCGCACTGACACCCAGGCCCAGCACGCTGAGCGACTGCCACACCGCACCGGGCAGGAAAGGGGCGTGATTGAACCAGCGGAACACCGCGCGTTCGTCGGCGCCGGCCAGCACCAGCGCGGCCAACACCAGCGCCGCCAACACCAGCGCGCCCTGCACCAGCGCATGCGGCACCCACGCGGAGGGCGCCGCCGGCGTGACGGGCGCATCAATGGCGGCCACGGCTGCGGCTGAACGGTCGGTCGGCTCGGCGGGGGCCTGTACCATCGGGGCGAAGACTCTGGGTGGCAAGGACAAGGGGCTGGATTGTCCCACCGCTCCCTACCCCCCCGCCTTCCATCGACACCGCATGAACACAGACATCCTCGTCACCGGCGCCGCCGGATTCGTCGGCGCCCATGCCGCGGCTGCACTGGCCGACCGCGGCTGGCGCGTCACCGGCTGCGACAGCTTCAACGACTACTACGACCCGGCGCTCAAGCACCACCGGGTGCAGACGCTGCTGGCGCCGCGCGGCGTGCCTTGCGTGCAGGCCGACCTGGCCGACCCGGCCGCGGTGCAGGCGCTGTTCGACCAGACGCCCTTCACCCATGTGCTGCACCTGGCCGCCCAGGCCGGCGTGCGCGACGCGGCCGAGGCGCCCGAAGCCTATGTGCAGTCGAACCTGGTGGGCTTCGGTCATGTGATCGAGGCCTGTCGGCGCCGCGGCGTGCAGCACCTGGTGTACGCCAGCTCGTCCAGCGTCTACGGCGTGCGCTCGAAGGTGCCGTTCCATGAAGACGACGACACCGTGCAGCCGGCCTCGCTGTACGCCGCCACCAAGCGCTCCAACGAGCTGGTGGCGCATGCCTATGCGCACCGCTTCGGCCTGCACAGCACCGGCCTGCGCTTCTTTACCGTGTACGGGCCGTGGGGCCGGCCGGACATGGCCTATTTTTCGTTCGCCCGCGCATTGCGCGCCGGCCAGCCGATCACCGTGTACGGCGAAGGCAAGCTGCAGCGCGACTTCACCTACATCGACGACATCGTCGAGTCGATGTGCCGCCTGCTCGACAAGCCTTGCGCCTTTGCCGGCCAGGCCGACCCGACCGGCGTGTTCAACATCGGCAACCGCCATCCGGTGACGGTGTCGCACTTCGTCGAGCTGCTGGAAGCGGCGGTGGGCCACAAGGCTGTCATCCGCCACGCGCCGATGCCGCCCGACGACGTGCCAATCACCTGCGCCGACACCACCCGCCTGGAAGCCTTCACCGGCTTCCAGCCCGACACCCCATTGAAGACCGGCCTGGAGCGCTTCGCCGCCTGGCTGCAGACCTGGGAACCGACACCACCATGATCGATCCCGCCGCCTTCAAGGCCGCGATGGGCAGCTTCCCGGCCGGCGTGGTGATCGCCACCAGCCGCGATGCCGACGACCGGCCGGTGGGCTTCACCGCCAGCTCGTTCTCGTCGGTGTCGCTCGACCCGCCGCTGGTGCTGGTGTGCCTGGCCAAATCGGCGGCGTGCTACGTTGCCTTCCAGGCCGCACAGCACTTCGCGATCAACATCCTGCGTGCGGGCGACGATGCGCTGGCCCTGCGCTTCGCCACCCGCGGCGCTGCCAAGTTCGAGGGCGACGACTTCACGCTCGACGCCCACCGCATGCCGCTGGCGCGCCGCGCCATCACCCAGCTCAGCTGCCGCAAGCATGCGCAGCACGACGCCGGCGACCACATCATCCTGGTCGGCCAGGTCGAGGCCGTGCAGATGGACACCACCCACGACCCGATGGTGTACTTCGGCCGCAGCTTCTGGCGCTTCGACCCCACCGGGCCGCACCTGACCACCGACCTGCCCTGAGCACTCGACGGAGGCATGACAGCGGTGTCACCGTCCGGGGGCCGGGTCCACGCCGGGCCGCCCCAAGTGGACCCGCTCCCCTCGGGGGACGACGGCGTACCCACCGTCTGGGGGCTTCACTCCGCGATCGGCCGCTGCTCGGTGATCTTCAGGCCGTAACCCGCCAAGCCCACCAGCGTGGTCGGGCTGTTGGTCAGCAGCACCATGTCGTGCACGCCGAGGTCGGCGAGGATTTGCGCGCCGATGCCGTAGTCGCGCATCGAGTCCATGTATTCCAGGTCGGTGGCGCGGCCTTCGGCCCGCACGCGCACCGGCACGCTGAAGGGCTTGGGCACTTGCCGGTTGATGACCACCAGCACGCCGGCACCGGCCTCGCCGATCATGCGCATCGAATTGCTCAGCAGATGGCGGCGCGGGCCCATTTCACCGAAGGCGTCGTAGAACTGGCTGAGCGTGTGCATGCGCACCAGCGTGGGTTGGGTCGGGTCGATGCGGCCCTTGATCAGCGCCAGGTGCTCGGTGCCCGCCACCTTGTTGAGGTAGGCCTTGACGGTCCAGTCGCCGCCCCATTCGCTCTGCATCGTCGCTTCGCTGACCAGTTGCACCAGGTGGTCGTGCTTGCGCCGGTAGGCGATGAGATCGCGGATGGTGCCGATCTTCATCTTGTGCTTCTCGGCGAAGACCACCAGGTCGTCCAGCCGCGCCATCGTGCCGTCGTCCTTCATGATCTCGCAGATCACACCGGAAGGGTTCAGGCCAGCCAGACGGGACACGTCCACCGCCGCTTCAGTGTGGCCAGCGCGCACCAGCACGCCGCCATCGCGGGCAATCAGCGGGAACACATGGCCAGGCGTGACGATCTGCTCGCGGCCCTTGCTGGCATCGATGGCCACGGCAATGGTGCGGGCCCGGTCGGCCGCCGAAATGCCGGTGGAGACGCCTTCGCGGGCCTCAATCGAAACGGTGAACGCGGTCTCGTGGCGGGTGCCGTTGTGGCGGCTCATCGGCTCCAGGCCGAGCTGGTCGACGCGCTGCTTCGACAGCGCCAGGCAGATCAGCCCGCGGCCATGCGTGGCCATGAAGTTGACGGCGTCCGGCGTGGCCATCTGGGCCGGGATGACCAGGTCGCCTTCGTTCTCGCGGTCCTCGTCGTCGACCAGGATGAACATGCGGCCGTTGCGGGCCTCGTCGATGATTTCCTCGACGGTGGAAAGGGCGGAGCGGGGCATGGCGGACGATCCTGTGGACTGGAATGCTGCGGCACGCTGCGTGGGCCGCGAGGGCGCAATCGTATCCGGCCCGCCCACCCCCGGCCGCACGGCGCCTGAATTGGTGCGACTGGCCGCTAAACTCCCGCCCTTGTTGCACGGCGCCTCTTGCCGTGCCCCGCCGCCTGCCCGCCGACCCCGCCCTCCCCTCCATGGCCTCCGTCTCCAAGGCAAACGCGACCGCCGTCTTCGAACTGAAGAGCACCTCCTGGACACTCACCTCGCTGGTGCTCAAGTCCGCGGCGCAGGACGACCTCGCCCAGGCGCTGGCCGATCGTTTCGGCGAGACGCCGGAGCTGTTCGACCAGGAGCCGCTCGCCATCGATCTGGCGGCGCTGGCCGAGGCCGATGCGGCCATCGACTTCCCGGCCCTGATGGCGCTGTTGCGCAGCCACCGCCTGCTGCCGATCGCGGTGCGTGGCGGCAGCCCGGACCAGATCGCGGCGGCGCGTGCTGCCGGCCTTGCCGACATGCCCGAAGCCTCGCCGAACGCCGCGCCGGTGCGCACCGTGGTCGAGACCGTGGTGCAGGAGGTGGTGCGCGAAGTGCCGGTCGAAGTGCAGGTCGCCGGCCCCGGCACGCTGGTCATCGACAAGCCGCTGCGCTCGGGCCAGCAGGTCTATGCGCGCGGCGCCGACCTGGTGGTGCTGGCGGTGGTGAGCTTCGGTGCCGAGGTCATTGCTGACGGCCACATCCACGTCTATGCACCGCTGCGCGGCCGGGCCATCGCCGGCGCGCGCGGCAACACTGCGGCGCGCATCTTCACCACCTGCATGGAGCCGCAGCTGGTGTCGATCGCGGGCATCTACCGCACCACCGAAACCGCGCTGCCTGCCGGGGTGCAGGGCAAGCCCGCGCAGGTGCGGCTCGACGGCGAAAAACTCCTGGTCGAACCGCTCACCCTCGGGTTGCGGGCCTGACCTTCACGCACGAACTTTCATACGAAAAGGACACCCTAGCGATGGCCAAGATCATCGTGGTCACCTCCGGCAAGGGAGGCGTGGGAAAGACCACCACCAGCGCGAGTTTCGCCACCGGCCTGGCCCTGGCCGGGCACAAGACCGCCGTCATCGACTTCGACGTCGGGCTGCGCAATCTCGACCTCATCATGGGCTGCGAGCGGCGCGTCGTGTACGACCTGATCAACGTGATCCAGAAAGAGGCCAACCTCAATCAGGCCCTGATCAAGGACAAGCAGTGCGACAACCTCTACGTGCTGGCGGCCTCGCAAACGCGCGACAAGGACGCGCTGACGCAGGACGGCGTCGAGCGGGTGCTCGAAGAGCTGGCCGGCATGGACTTCGAGTACATCGTCTGCGACTCGCCCGCCGGCATCGAGACCGGGGCGCTGATGGCCATGCACTTCGCCGACGAGGCGCTGGTGGTCACCAACCCCGAGGTGTCGTCGGTGCGTGACTCCGATCGCATCCTGGGCATGCTGGCCAGCAAGACGCGGCGCGCCATCGACGGCAAGGAGCCGATCAAGGAACACCTGCTGATCACCCGCTACAACCCCAACCGGGTCGAGGGCGGGCAGATGCTGTCGCTGCAGGACATTCAAGAAATCCTGCGCATCCCGCTGATCGGCGTGATCCCCGAATCGGAAGCCGTGCTCGATGCCTCCAACCAGGGCGTGCCGGCCATCCACATGAAGGGCACGCCGGTGGCCGAAGCCTATGGCGACGTGATCCGGCGCTTCAAGGGCGAGGAGGTGCCGCTGCGCTTCACCGAGGCCGACAAGCCCGGTTTCTTCAAGCGCCTGTTCGGGAGGTGATCGGCATGTCCTTCCTCACCTTCTTGCTGGGCGAAAAGAAGAAGACCGCCAGCGTCGCCAAAGAACGGCTGCAGATCATCCTTGCGCACGAACGCAGTGCGCTGGGCAGCCGCGCCGACTACCTGCCCGCGCTGCAGCGCGAGCTGGTGGCGGTGATCTCGAAGTACGTGTCGATCAACCCCGACGACATCAAGGTGCACCTGGAACGGCAGGACAACCTCGAAGTGCTCGAGGTGAAGATCGAGCTGCCCGACAGCATCAAGTAGGCACCGCACCGCGCACGCCACTCAACGGGGTGCGGCGGCCTTCTTCAAGGCCGCCACCGCCTTGAGCGCGTTCTCGACATGGCCGTCGGGGCTCAGGCTGGCAAAGGTGTAGCTCACCTTGCCGTCGCGGCCGATGACATAGGTGATGCGATCGGCCACGCCTGGCAGCAGCGCCAGCGTGGCGTCGTACTGCTTGGCGGTGCGCGCGCCCGGGTCGGCCGCCACCGCGAACTTGTTGCGACAGGCCTCCACCGAGAACTTCTTCAGCGTGCCGATGTCGTCGTTCGACATGCCGACGACGGTGGCGCCGAGTGCCTCGAACTGCGGCGTGGCCTCGGCAAACTGATGGGCCTCCACCGTGCAGCCGCTGGTGAAGGCCTTGGGAAAGAAGTACAGCACCACCGGCCCGCGCTGCAGCGCCTGCGACAGCGTGAAGCGCGCGCTGTTGCCGGCCAGGGCGACCTCGGCGGTGAACTCGGGCGCGCTGTCACCCGGCTTCAATGCCGCATGAGCGCTGACAACAGCCACCAGGGCGAGGGTGCTCACCAGAAGCAGGGTTCGTGGCACGGGCATACGTCTCCTTCGGCATCGTTTGCGCCGGGACAAAGCGGCTGACGCCCGGGCGTTGATGCAGTGTGGTGGATGGGATCACAATGACCTGGATTGCCATTGTCTTCTCCCTCACCCCTCCGAGGACTTCACCATGTACAAGCGCATCCTGCTGGCCACCGATGGCAGCGAAGCTTCTGCTCTGGCATTGGCACATGCCATCCGTTTGGCCAAGGACCAGGGCGCCACGCTGCGCATCGCCAGCGTGGTGGAGAGCACCCGCATGATGCTGTCGCTGGCCGGCGGCTACCCGGTCGACCTGGGCCCGCTGGTCGACAGCCTGCGCGAGGCCGCCACCAAGATGATCGACGAGGCCGTGGCGGCCGCCCGCACCGACGGCGTGGCCACCGAAACCGTGCTGCTGGATGACCAGGACGCGCCGCAGGGCGTGGCCGGCGTGCTGGGCAAGGAAGCCCTCGACAGCCAGGCCGACCTGATGGTGCTGGGCACCCATGGCCGCAGCGGCGTGCGCCACCTGCTGCTGGGCAGCATCGCCGAATCGTTGGTGCGGCTGGCGCCGGTGCCGGTGCTGCTGGTGCGCGCCAAGGCCGTGGCCACCTGATCAGCGCATCACCACGGCCCCACCGGGCCGATGCCGGCGCCCGGGGTGGTGATGGCCAGGCTCACCTGGCCACGAATCGATCGCGCCGCGCGGCACCCAGTACCGCCGCGAGGTCGGCCTCCAGCAAATCGATCGGCCGGCCGTCGTTCAACCTGCCATTGGGGCGCACGAACCGGCCCGCCAAGCGCCAGCCGTCGAATTCGGCCACCAGTTCAGCCAGCACCTGCCCCACGTCTGGCCGCCGCGACAAGTCGGTCGGGTCGAACTGGAACATCGGCACCCAGAAGGTGTCGAGCCAGCCGAAGCTGAAGACCTCCCCGGCCAGGATCAGCCGGGTCAGGCTGACGACATCGCTGTGCTGGCGTTCATGCAGTTGGCGGGCCAGATCGCGAGCGCGCGCGATGCCCCCCATGCCGCGGTACGCCGCCTGCAGGGCCATGAAGGCACGGTCGCTGGGCTCGTCGCCCAAGTCGTCATCCACGTCGTCCACATCGCCGTCGCGTGGCGGCGTGAACGGCGCACGGGCTGTGCCCGGCGGCACGGCCACGGCCGCTGATCGAGCCGCCACCAAGAGGCTCGGAGCGGGACCGGGGATGACAAAGTCGGAAGGCATGGTGGGGTACTCCTGTGACCACAGTGCCCGCAGGGGCAACAGGCGTCTGTACGCTGTCGCACGCAACGGCGGGCTGGCCCGGCACCGGCCGGCCCTACTGCACGGCGTCGACCCCGCTGGCGCCGCGCACCGCGCTGCCCTCACTGCCAACCGAAAAGCCGGATGTACAGCCGCTTCATCAAGGTGGTCGACACGCAGTAGGCCAGCAGGATGGCGCCGAGCCAAACGAAGTACGACCCCGGCAGTGGCTGCAGCCTGAAGTAGGCGGCCAATGGGCCCAGCGGCAGCCAGATGCCCAGCGCCATGACCACCAGCGTCGTGCCCATCAGCAGCGGCGCGGCGCGGCTTTCGATGAAGGGCAGCCGGGCCGTGCGGATCATGTGCACGACCAGCGTCTGCGTCAGCAGCCCGACGACGAACCAGCCGGACTGGAACAACCCCTGCCGGGCCACCGTGTTGGCGTCGAACACCCACCACATCAGCGCGAAGGTGGCGATGTCGAACACCGAGCTGATCGGCCCGAAGAAGAGCATGAAGCGGCCGATGTCGTGCGGGTTCCAACGCAGCGGCATGGCGACCTGCTCGGCATCGACGCGGTCGAACGGAATGCCGGTCTGGGCGATGTCGTACAGCAGGTTCTGCGTCAGCAGTTGCAGCGGCAGCATCGGCAGGAAGGGCAGGAAGGCGCTGGCCACCAGCACCGAGAACACATTGCCGAAGTTGGAACTGGCCGTCATGCGGATGTACTTCAGCATGTTGCAGAAGGTGGCGCGGCCCTCGACCACGCCTTCGTCCAGCACCATCAGGCTCTTTTCGAGCAGGATGATGTCGGCCGCCTCCTTGGCGATGTCCACCGCCGAGTCGACCGAGATGCCGATGTCGGCCGCGCGCAGCGCCGGTGCGTCGTTGATGCCGTCGCCCATGAAGCCCACCACATGCCCCTGCGCGCGCAGCGCCCGCACGATGCGCTCCTTGTGCAGCGGCGTGAGCTTGGCGAAGACGCGGTGCTGGCCCACCGCCGCGGCCAGCGCGGCGTCGTCCATGCGCTCGATCTCGGCGCCCAGCAGCACCGTGTCGACGGGCAGCCCCACCTGGCGGCACACCCGCGCGGTGACCAGCGCGTTGTCGCCAGTCAGCACCAGCACCCGGATGCCGTGTGCGGCCAGGGCCTGCAGGGCCGGTGCGGCCGATTCCTTGGGCGGGTCGAGGAAGGCGATGTAGCCGATCAGCGTCAGCCCGGCCTCGTCGGCCACCGAGTAGACGGCCTGGTCAGGCGGCAGCTCCTTCATGGCCACCGCCACGACGCGCAGCCCGTCCGCGCTCAGCTCACCGGTGACCTGCTGGATGCGGGCCAGCATCGGCGCGTCCAGCGCCGCGTCCTGCGGCTCGGGGCCTTCCTTCACGCGCACATGGCTGCACACCGCCAGCACTTCTTCCAGCGCGCCCTTGCAGATCAACGCATGGTGCTCATCGCGCCGGGACACCACCACCGACATGCGCCGGCGCTCGAAGTCGAACGGGATCTCGTCGATCTTGCGGTAGTCCTGCGCCAGCTTGAGCTCGGTGGCCAGCTCCACGTGTTCGAGCACCGCGCGGTCGAGCAGGTTCTTCAGCCCGGTCTGGTAGTGGCTGTTGAGGTAGGCGTAGTTCAGCACCTCGTCCGACGGGTGGCCGAAGACATCGGCCTTGCGCGCCAGGGCGACCTTGTCCTGCGTCAGCGTGCCGGTCTTGTCGGTGCACAGCACGTCCATCGCACCGAAGTTCTGGATCGCGTCCAGACGCTTGACCACCACCTGCTTGCGCGACAGCAGCACCGCGCCCTTGGCCAGCGTCGAGGTCACGATCATCGGCAGCATCTCGGGCGTCAGCCCCACCGCCACCGACAGGGCGAACAGCAGCGCCTGCAGCCAGTCGCCCTTGGTGAAACCGTTGACCAGCAACACGATCGACACCATCACCAGCGCGAAGCGGATGAGCAGCCAGCTCACGCTGTTGACACCGGCCTGGAAGGCGTTGGGCGTGCCTTCGGTCATGGTGACCCGGCTGGCCAGCGCGCCGAAGTAGCTGTGCCCGCCGGTGGCCACCACCAGCGCAGTGGCCGAGCCCGAGACCACGTTGGTGCCCATGAAGACCAAGTTGGCCTGCGCCAGCGGGCCGGTGGCATCACCACGGCGGCCGGCGAACTTCTCCACCGGCAGCGACTCGCCGGTCATCGCCGACTGGGCCACGAACAGGTCACGCGCGGCCAGCACGCGGCAGTCGGCCGGGATCATGTCGCCGGCCGACAGCGCCACCACGTCGCCGGGCACCAACTCGCGCAGCGCAATCTCCACCCGGGCAGACGCGGCCGGCGTGCCGGCGGCGCCGCGCCGCAGGACCGTGGCGGTGTTGCCCACCAGGGCCTTCAGGCTTTCAGCGGCGCGGTGCGAGCGGCCCTCCTGCACAAAGCGGATGACGGTGCTCAGCACCACCATCACGCCGATGACCACCGTGGCCTTGGCATCGTGGCTGGACCAGGACACCACCGCCAGCGCGGTGAGCAGCAGGTTGAACGGGTTCTGGTAGCAATGCCACAGGTGCAGCCAGCCCGGCAGCGGCCGCTCGTGCGCGACCTCATTGGGGCCTTGGCGTGCCAGGCGCTCGGCCGCTTCGGCCGCGCTCAGGCCCTCGGCATGCGAGCCCAGCCGGGCGAGTGCCGCGGCCGGATCATCGCCGGCGGCAGCCAGCAGATCGCCCGACAGCAGATCCGGCACCACGGCGGTGGGGCCATGGCCAGCCAGCGCATCGCCCAGCGCATGGCGGCCGAAATGGGCCAGCCTGCGGCGACGGCGCAAGAAGGTGCTGAAGAGTCGGGTCAGGGGGTGGACCATGCGGTGCCTCGTGGTTCGTAGCCCGTCAACAACCGGCCTACGAGCCGATGTTGGGGCGACACGTTGGCAACGTCCAGCGCGAACCAGCGCAGCGCCCGGGCGAGGCGCCAGCGTCGCACCGCGTGCGAGGCTCAACGGCGGTGCTTGAACACAGGGCCGCGGCCTGCGTCTGTGCGTTGCCGCACCGAGTTGCAAACACCCCTCGACGCGGCCAGATAACGCGCCAGGCAGTGCGGTAGCCGCGTACCATGGCGGTCGCGGTCATCATTGAGGGGGGGGGGGGGGAAGGCGGGGATGATGGGGGTGGTGATGGCGGGGAGG
>JBDTQF010000107.1:0-13223 GCA_039932275.1 Burkholderiales bacterium | reverse complement strand
ATGGCGCCTCCGCGAGAGGCCCGTCAGCCGTGGGCGCTCATGCCGGCTGAGCGGCTTCTGCGAACCGGAACGCCGCCACCACCTGGCGCAAACCCTTGGCCTGGTCTTCCAGGCTGGCGGCGGCCGCGGTCGACTGCTCGACCAGCGCAGCGTTCTGCTGCGTCACGCTGTCGAGCTGCACGATGGCCTGGTTGACCTGGCCGATGTCCTCACGCTGCCGTTCGGTGGCGGCCGAGATCTCGGCGATGACGGTGTTGACCCGGTCCACGCTGGTCACGATTTCCTGCATCGTGCTGCTGGCCTGTTGCACCAGTTGGCTGCCTGAGGCCACACGTTCGACGTTTGAGCCGATCAGCGAGCGGATCTCCTTGGCGGCTTCGCCGGAGCGTTGTGCCAGTGTGCGGACCTCGCCGGCCACGACGGCAAAGCCGCGGCCTTGCTCACCGGCGCGTGCGGCCTCGACCGCGGCGTTGAGCGCCAGGATGTTGGTCTGGAACGCAATGCCGTCGATCACGCCGATGATCTCGGCGATGCGCTGCGAGCTTGCGGTGATCTCGTCCATCGTGCTGCCGACCGAGCCCATGACCGCGCCGCCCCGGCCAGCGACACCCGCGGCCGCTGTGGCCAGTGAGTGCGCCTTGGAGGCGGACTCCGCGGTTTCTTGCACCACGCCATTGAGCTGCTGAAGCGAGGAAGCGGTTTCCTGCAGGCTAGCGGCAGCGCGCTCGGTGCGCTGTGACAGGTCGATGTTGCCGCTGGCGATCTCGGTGCTGGCATTGCCGATGTTCTCGGTGGCGCCGTGGACCTCGCGCACGACCTGGCCCAACGACCGCTGCATGTCCGACAGGGCCTGCAGCAGTCGGCTGACTTCGCGGTCGCCGCGCACATCGATCGACGTGCTGAGGTCGCCGGCGGCCACCCGTTCTGTCAGGGCGACGGCGCGCGCCATCGGCACCGTCACGCCGCGTGTGGCGCGCCAGGCAAACAGGGCGCCGATCACCACGCTGGCGACGGCGCAGGCCGTCATCACCGCGATGGCGGCGGTCTTCATGCCTTCGGCCTGTTCGTAGGCGTCGTGCTTCAAGCGGGCCTGCAGGGTCACCAGTTCACTGATGCGTTCGCGCCAGGCCAGCTCCGCCGGGCGAGCCTTGTCGCTCAGCAGCGTGGTGGCCTCGGTGGTGTTTTCGGTGCCTACCTTGGCGGCCTGTCGGTACAGGTCGAGGCCCGACTTGGCAGCGACCTGAATCGCCGCAAGCAGGCGGCCTTCTTCAGGCGTCGCAGCGGCGGTCTTCATGCTCTGGGCCAGGCTGGCCTCGGCGCGCTCGTAGCGCCCGACGGCGGCCGTGAACGACGCAATCTCCGTGTTCATGTCCTTCGGATTGATCAGCAGCGTCACCATGTAGCTGCGGCTGGCGATGATGCCGATCTCGCTCAGCAACTGGGCGGCGGCATCGCCGCGGGCGCTGTGGATGTTGACGATGCGCTGCAGCTGTGTGCTCAGGCGCTCGATCTGCACCACGCCGGCGATGGCGATCACCAGCGACATCGCAATAGTGAAGGCAAAGCCACGGGACAATCGTCCCGCGATCGAGGGTTGGCGCTTGAACATGAGGTCTCCTGCGGAACTGCGTCGGTTGCGACCGCCAGCCTACCGGGCGCCGGGCGGCGCGCTGGGCTGAACAACGACGCATTGACCCGCCTTATCGGCGCAGGCCCGTTCGGTGCCGATCCGGGAAACCCTGGGTTCAGGACGGCAGGGCAGCGCCTGCCGGTGCGGTGGCTTCCGCCAGGAAGCCGTGCAGGAACAGCCGCGCCATGCGCTCGCACAGGTCCTGCGGCTTGATCTTGCCGCCGGGCCGGTACCAGGTGTCCGTCCAGTTCAGCATGCCAATGAGCATCATCGTATAGGGCGTGTAGAAATCCTTTGACAGTCCCGGGTGCACCTCGTGCAGCAATGCGGCGACCAGGTCGATGATCTTCACCTCCATGGCCAGCAATGGTGCCTGCCGATCGGCTGGCAGGTACTTCACGTCGTTCATCGCGATGATGTGCCGACGGCGCGACTGTGCGGACTTCTGCGCATAGGCCAGCACGAAGGAAGAAAGACGTTGCACGGCGGTGCCACGCTCGCCCATGACCTGCTCCACGGCCTTCAGCACGCTCTGCAGATGCTGGTCCAGCATCGCGAACAGCAGGTCGTCCTTGGTGGGGAAGTAGTGGTACAGCATGGACTTCGTGGCACCGCATGCGGTGGCGATGTCCTGCATCTTGGCGCTGGGATAGCCGGTCTTCGCGAACAGTGCGGCAGCGGCGTCGAGGATCGCCTGCATCTTGTCCTCATAGTCGTCTGCTCGCACGCGTGACATCGGGTCTGTGCTCCTGGTCGGCCTGGGGGGGGATCGCCAGCAAGCAAATCCCTGAACGTGAAATGGTACACGCCGGTGTTCGCGTGACGGTCAGACACCGCGGTGCTGACCCCGCGTCGCAGCCACCGGCGGTCTGGTTCAACCTTGGTCGGCGGGTAGGTGCACCACGATGCCATCCAGCTCGGCGCGCATCTTGATCTGGCAGCACAAGCGGCTGCCGACCTGCCGCTCCTCCACCACGTCGAGCATGAAAGCCTCGGTCTCCGACAGCGGCGGCAGCTTGTCGAGCCACGCCGGGTCGACGTAACCATGGCAGGTGGCACAGCTGCAGGAGCCGCCACAGTCGCCCAGGATGCCCGGGACGCTGTGGTCGACGGCGATCTGCATCAGACTGCGGTCGAGCGCGCCCTCCACGGTGTGCTGGGTGCCATTGCTCTCGAAGAAGGTGACGGTGGGCATGATGCGGATCTCGCTGTGTCTGTCCGGCTGGCGCCGGGTCGAGTTGAAAACGGTGGAGCTTGATATTTGACATAGTCCGGCTGGACGGACTATTATCTGTCAGCGGCCTGAACCACACAACCACGGCTGCATTTTCAGCTGCAGGAGTCGACGTCGTGACCCAAACTACCCAGGCGATCCCCACATCGCCGCCAGTGGCCCAGCCGCGCTGGGATCAATTGATCCAGTCTGACCATGTGCATGGGTCGTTGTACACCGACCCGGCCATCTATCAGCTCGAGCTGGAAAAGATCTGGCGCCGCACCTGGGTGTACGTGGGCCACACCAGCGAAATCCCCAACCCCAACGACTTCATGATGAAGTCCATCGGCCCCGAGCCGGTGATCATGACGCGCGACAAGCAGGGCGAGATCCGCCTGCTGCACAACCGCTGCCCGCACCGCGGCAACCGCGTCTGCGTGACGGAGCAGGGCAACGCCCGTTCGTTCACCTGCCCCTACCACGGCTGGACTTTCGCCAACGACGGCAAGCTGCGCGGTTACCCGTTCCCGTCGGGCTACGAAGGCACCGACCGCTCCAAGCTGGGCCTCGGCCAGGTGGCGCGGGTCGGCATCTACAAGGGCTTCATCTTCGGCTCGATGGCTGAAGAAGGCCCGTCGCTGGAAGAGCATCTGGGTGCAGCCAAGGCGTCGATCGACGCGCTGTGCCAGACCTCGCCCGAGGGTGAGGTCGAAATCACCGCCGGCTTCCTGAAGCACAAGGTCAAGTCGAACTGGAAGTTCCTGGTCGAGAACGAGACCGACGGCTACCACCCGTCGTTCGTGCACGCGTCGATCTTCGAGGTGGCGCAGAGCGGCATCGGCACGTTGTACGACAGCGACTCCACTGCCGTCTCGCGCTACATGGAAGGCGGCCATTCCGAGAACGACCTGCGGCCCGAGTTCCGCAAGCGCGGCCAATTGATGAGCTGGTTCGGCACCACCGCCGAGCGGCTGCCAGAGTACGTGGCCAAGATGGAAGCCGCGTACGGGGTGGAGCAGGGCCGCAAGATCATGATCGACGGCACGCCGCACGTGATGATCTACCCCAACCTGTTCATCGCCGAGATCCAGTTGTTCGTGATCCAGCCGCTGTCGGTGAATGAAACGGTGCAGCACGTCACAGCAATCCAGTTCAAGGGTGCGCCCGACCTGAACCGCCGCATGCGCCAGCAGACCATGGGCTCGGTGGGCCCGGCCGGCTTTCTGCTGGCCGACGATGCCGAGATGTACGAGCGCACCCAGCAGGGCGTGCAGTACAGCAATCCCGAGTGGCTGTACCTGGGCCGCGGCAAGCACCGTGAGCGCCGGGACGACAACGGCTACCTGATCGGCGACGCCACCGACGAGACACCGTCGCGTGGTATCTGGCGCCACTACCGCTCGTTGATGGAGGCCGTGTAATGGCCATGACCCCGCAAGACCGCGCCCTGCTCGAAGACGTCACGCAATTCATCTACCGCGAGGCCCGGTTGCAGGACGACCATGCCTATGACGAGTGGGAAGCGCTCTGGACCGATGACGCCATCTACTGGATCCCCGCCAACGGCGAAGGCGAAGATCCCGAGAACAAGATGTCCATCGTCTACGACAACCGCTCGCGCATTTCGCTGCGGGTGCGCCAGCTCAAGACCGGCCGGCGCTTCAGCCAGAGCCCGAAGTCGCGGCTGCGCCGGCTGATCTCGAACGTCGAAATACTCTCGACCGATGACCAGCACGTGACGGTCACCGCCAATGCGCTGCTGTTCGAGTCGCATGTGCGCGGTGACACCCTCTGGGCTTCGCGCAACGAGTACAAGCTGCGCCGCGACGGCGACGGCTTTCGGCTGGTCTCGAAGAAGGTGATCCTGGTCAACAATGAGACGGCGCTGTTCTCGATGGCGTTCCTGATCTGAGCCCGCGCTGAGCCAGAACACCCCGAAAGGAATCACGATGAGTGGAGACAACCCCCCGCAGGTGCTGGTGGCCGAAGGCCCCGTGCTGCTGACGCTGCATGCCGATGGCGTGGCCCATGTGCGGCTGAACCGGCCCGATGCTGCGAACGGCCTCAACATGGAGCTGCTGAAGGCCTTTCATGAAGTGCTGATGCAGGTGCATGGCGATGGCCGCGTGCGTGCCGTGCTGCTGACGGGCGAGGGCAAGAACTTCTGCGCTGGCGGTGACGTGCATGTGTTCCTGTCCAAGGGCGAGGCGCTGCCGGACTACATCCGCATGGCCACGTCGTACCTGCAGATCGTCGTGGCGCTGCTGATGCGCCTGAACGCGCCGGTGGTGACCGCCGTGCAGGGCTTCGCCGCGGGCGGCGGTGGCATGGGCCTGGTGTGCTCGTCCGACTTCGTGATCGCTGGCAGCTCTGCCAAGTTCCTCGCTGGCGCCACCCGCGTGGCCATGGTGCCGGACGCCGGCGTCTCGGTCACGCTGACGCAGCTGGTGGGGTTCCGCAAGGCGATGGAAATCCTGATGCTGAACCCGGTGATCGACGCCGCCGAAGCGCAGCGCATCGGCCTGATCAGCCGTGTCGTCGCTGACGACCAACTGGGCACTGAAGCGCTGGCGCTGGCGCGCCAATTGGCCGCCGGCGCACCCGCGGCGCTGGCCGGCACCAAGCGCCTGCTGTGGAACGGCTTGGGCTCGGGTGTCGAGGCCTGCATGCCCGAAGAGAACCGTACCCAGGCGCAACTGTGCGGCACCAAGGACGCGCTCGAAGGGCTGGCCGCGGTGATCGAGAAACGCGCACCGCGTTTCACCGGGCGTTGATCGGCCACCACAGCGCGGGGACATCTGCATGGACGTGAGCTTTTCGTTGAAGGGCCGCCGCGCCTTCGTCACCGGCGGTGGCAAGGGCATCGGTGCGGCCATCGTGCGCGGCCTCGCCTCGGCGCAGGCGCAGGTGGTGTTTGCCGACATCGATCCGGCGGCGTCTGAACCGTTGGCCCGCGACACCGGCACCACCTTCGTCCTGCTCGACGTCACTGATGTCGAGCAGGTGACGGCGCAGATCCAAGCCCACGGTCCGTTCGACATCCTGGTCAACAACGCCGGGGTCGACCAGCACGCCTACTTCACCCGCACCACACCGGCCGACTGGCGCCGCCTGCTGGCCATCAACCTCGAATCGGTGTTTGCCACCACCCATGCTGTGCTGCCGGCGATGCAGGCGGCGGGGTATGGCCGCATCATCAACATCGCGTCGGAGGCCGGACGCCTGGGCTCGTCCGGCGGCTCGGTCTACGCCGCCGCCAAGGGCGGGGTGATCTCGTTCACGCGCTCGATTGCGCGCGAGAACGGCCGCAAGGGCGTCACCGCCAACACCATCGCACCGGGGCCGGTCGACACGCCCCTGCTGCGTCAGGCCGTAGACAAGGGTGGCGACAAGCTGATGCAGGCCATGACCGGGGCCACGCTGCTGGGCCGGCTGGGCACGCCGGACGAAGTGGCCGCAGCCGTGGTCTTTCTGGCCTCCGAACAGGCCGGCTTCATCACTGGCGAGACGCTGGGTGTCTCGGGTGGCATGGGGTGCGGCGCATGACGGATCGCGAACTCACACCGGTTGCCCGTGTGGTCGCCCGCATCAAGCAGGTGTACCGCGGCTGGGGCAAGACCGCCACCATCGGGCAGATGCGCAGCGACTGGGATGCCCTCTTCAGCGGCTTGCCGCTGGCCGCGGCGATGGCGCCGGTGGATGTTGGCGGCGTGCCCGGTGCCTGGTTCACCGCGCCTGGTGGCCGTGCCGACAAGGTGGTGCTGTACTTCCACGGCGGTGGGTTTTCGATCGGCTCGACGCGTTCGCATGCCGAGTTGATGAGCGCCATGGCGGCGGCCGGGGGCTGCCGCGTGCTGGGCATCGACTACCGCCTCCTGCCTGAACACCGTTGCCCGGCGCCGATGGAGGACGCATCGGCGGCCTATGCTTGGCTGCTGACGCAGGGCCTGCGGCCGGCCGACATCGTGCTGGCCGGTGATTCGGCTGGCGGCGGGCTGGTGGCAGTGCTGCTGTTGGCGCTGCGTGACGCAGGTCAAGTCGTGCCGGCGGCCGGCGTGATGATGTCGGCACTGACCGACTTCAGCGCGTCTGGTGCTAGCTACGAGACCCGCAGCAAGCTCGACCCCATCCATCAGCGCGCCTTGATCCAGGCGCTGGCACGCAACTACCTGGGGGATCGGTTCGATCCCCGCGACCCGCAGGTGTCGCCGCTGTTCGCCGACCTGCACGGCCTGCCGCCGCTGCTGGTGCAGGCGGGTGACTGCGAGACGGTGCTGAGCGACACCACCGACTTCGCCGACAAGGCCCGTGCGGCCGGTGTGCCGGTCGAGCTGGAGGTCTGGCCCGACATGATCCATGTGTTCCAGCAGTTCCCCGACGAGCTGGTACAGGCGCGCGAGGCGGTCGCCTCGATCGGCCGCTTCCTGCGCCAGACCTGGGACCGTACCGGGCCGAGTTGAACTGCGTCAGCGCGATGCGCCGCTGCTTGCGGGCAATGGGCTGCGGCGGTACTCGCCTGGCGACACGCCCGTCCATGACTTGAAGGCGCGGTGGAAGGTGCTGGCTTCCGAGAAGCCGAGCCGGCCGGCGATCTCGCCCGTTGACAGGTCGGACCGCGCCAGGTACTCGATGGCCACGTCGCGCCGCAGGTCATCCTTGATGCCCTGGAACGACAGGCCCTCCTTCTGCAGATGCCGCCGCAGCGTCTGGGCCGACATGGCCAGCTCGCGGCCCATGGCCTCCAGCGACGGCAGCTCGCCGGCCAGATGGGCACGCAGCAACGTGCGCACGCGTTCGCCCAACCGGGTCTGGTCGCGGTAGCTCACCAGCAGGTTGGCCGGTGCCTGCCGCAGGAACTCCTGCAGGCTCTGTGCATTGCGCATCACCGGCAGTTCCAGCCAGCGGGCTTCGAAGCGGTAGCCGGCCGCCGGCTGGCCGTAGCGCAGCGGTGCATTGAACATGCGGTTGACGTCGCCGCCGCTGCTCGACTGTTCGTCGGGAAAGGCCACCTGCTGCAGCGGGATGCGCTGGCCGACCAGCCACGACAGCAGCCCGAAGCTCAGGAAGGTGAACGACCGCAGCGCGTAGTTCAGCGCCGGGCTGGCCGGCGCATGGGCCGGCAGGCGCACATGGGCGATGCCATCGGCGACGTGCACATGCGGCGTGAAGTCGTTGAGCACCAGCCGGTAGAAGCCGCAGGCGGTGGTGAGCGCCTCGCGCAGCGATGGGGTGCGGATCAGCGTGCGGGTGCAGTAGGCGAAGCTGCCCACCGGCACCGGCCGGCTGCACAAGCCCCACAGCTCGTCGCGCATCACGTGGCGCAACGTCAGCAGCAGCCGCGCGTACTGAGCCAGCGTCACCCGCGCCGTCGGCGAGGCCAGCAGCGACGGCGCGATGTGCGCGCGCCGCAGCAGTGCCTCAATGTCGCAGCCCCGCATCCGCGCACCGCGCAGCGCCTGGTCGACCTGGTAGATCTCGATGGTGTGGCGCGGGGCGGGGGCGTCCATGCGGTGCGTCAAGCGGCGAGGCGGCTGCCGCCGCGGCTCGCCGCGAAGTGCAGACCGCGGCAGTGTACGCAGGCCGCTGGTGTGACCAGGGCGTGCGACCGGGGCGACTGCAGGCGAGTTCAGCGCGTCAGTTGACGCCGCGGCTGCTGCCTGACCAGTAGCGCGCCCGCAGCGCCTTCTTGTCGATCTTGCCCAGCGCCGTCAGCGGCAGCGTCTCGGTCAGTTCGATCGACTTGGGTGTGTGCACCGCACCCTTGGCCCGGCGCACCAGCGCGATCAGCGTGGCCTCGTCGGTGCTGTGGCCGGGGCGCAGCGTGACGAAGGCTTTCACCGCCTCGCCCCACTTGGCATCGGGCACGCCGATCACTGCGGCGGCGGCCACGGCGGGGTGCGCGGTCAGCACGTTCTCGACCTCCTTCGGGTAGACGTTGAAGCCGCCCGAGATGATCATGTCCTTCTTGCGATCGACGATGTAGAGGTAGCCCTGCGCATCGCGCCAGGCCATGTCGCCAGTGTGCAGCCAGCCACCCTCGAAGGCCTGCGCGGTCAACTCGGGCTGGCCCCAGTAGCCCGACATCAGCAGTGGACCCCGCACACAGATCTCGCCGATGGCGTGGCTGCCGCCGTTGGCCGCCACCGGCTGGCCGGTGTCATCGAGCAGCGCCACCGAGAGGCCCGGCAGCGGCCGGCCGGCGCTGGCCAGGCGCTCGTCGTTGGCCAGCAGGTGCTCACGCTGCGTCAGCGCCAGCACGCAGTTGGGTGCTTCGGTCTGGCCGTACAGCTGCACCAGGCAGGGCCCGAACACCTGCAGCGCCTCGCGCACCCGAACCGGCGCCATCGGCGCGGCGCTGTAGATCAGGGTGTGCATCTCGGTCCAGTCGGTGCGGCGCGTGCGTGGGTGGTCGAGCAGTGCATACACCAGCGTCGGTACGAGGAAGGTGACGTTGCAGCGGTGGCGTTCGAAGGCGTCGATGAAGGCGTCGGCGTCGAAGCCGCGCTGCAGCACCACCAGGCCGCCGCGCAGCAGCGTCGGCAGGATCAACGAGCCCGCGGCATGCGAGATCGGCGTGGTGCAGATCAACCGCACGTCCTGCGGCCAGTCGATGCCGGCCTGCACCAGCAGGGTGTAGGTCACCAGCGAACGGTTGGACAGCATCACGCCCTTGGGCCGGCCGGTGGTGCCGCCGGTGTAGGCCAGGCGGATGACATCCTCGGCACCGCCGTGGCACACCAGGGGTTGCGCCACCTGAGTGCGGGCGAGCGCCCAGAAGTCGTCGAAGCCCTGCGCCGGCCCGTGCGAGAACCACCGCGCGGCCTGCCCACAGCGGGTCTGCAGCGCCACGCCGCGTGCCTGGTAGGTGGCATCGACCAGCACCAGCCGTGCCTGGGCGTCGTCGATGATGAAGGCCTGGTCGTCCTCGCCGCCCAGCGTCTGCAGCGCCACTGAGCGCAGCCCGTGCACATAGCAGGCCATCATGATGACGAAGGCCTCGGACCGGTTGCCCACCAACTGCACCACCGCGTCACCCGGTACCAGCCCGAGCGTGCGGAACACCTCGATCGCCTGCCCCACGCGTTCGCCGATCTCGGCATAGGTGATGACCCGTTCATCGTCGATGAAGGCGGGCTTGCCCGCGTGCCGCTGCAAGGCGGCGATCAGCATCTCGGCCAGGGTGCAGGGCTGGGTCAGGGCGGGGTCGAGAATCATCACGTGGTGTCGGACGGTTGGGCGTCTCGCATGCTAGCCAGCTGCCGAGCCGGCAGCCATGGCCGGATCGCTGCGTTGCTTGGCAGGAACCATCAGGATGCCTGCCCGGCAGGGGTGATTGATCGTTCTTGTCAATGCATTGAATCGGCGTGCCATTGCCAGGCCGGTCGGCGACAAGCAGTATCCGGGCGCCTTCGGAAGGCGCGGCTCGTGCAACCGCCGGGCGGGGCCGACGGGCGCCAGCTCGGCAACCGAGAAGCGCCTGATTCACAATCTCGTCGGCCAGCCTATCCGGAACCCTCTGCGCCATCCCGCTGGTCGGGCGGGAAGGCGCCTGAGCCCAGGTTGGCAGGCCGTCACATGATCCAGAGGAAGAACATCGCCATGACCGTCAGCGTTACCCAGGGCCTGCGGCGCGCGCTGCAGCAAAAGGCCGAGCAGATCGCCACCATCTTCGGCACGCGCCGCCAGACCTACCGCCAGTTTGGCGACCGCGTCGCGCGGCTGGCCGGTGCATTGCACACCCTGGGTGCGAAGAAGGGCGACCGGGTCGGCATCCTGTCGCTCAACTCCGACCGCTACCTCGAGGTGTACATGGGTGTGTTCTGGTCGGGGGCGGCCATCAACCCGGCCAACACCCGCTGGAGCGCGGCCGAGCTGTCGTACTCGTTCAACGACTGCCAGACCACGCTGCTGTTCGTCGATGATGCGCACCTGCCGCTGATGGACGCGATCCGAGCCGAATCGAAGACCCTGCGTGAAGTGATCTACCTGGGCGATGGTGCCTGCCCGGCCGGCATGCACAGCTATGAAGCCCTGATCGCTGCCGCCGAGCCGGTGGCCGATGCCGGCGCCTCGGGCACCGATCTCGCGGGCGTGTTCTACACCGGCGGCACCACCGGCTTCCCGAAGGGCGTGATGCTGTCACACGAAGGCATCATGGGCGCGGCGCTGAACCGCCTGGCGCTGGGCTTCGGCATCGGCCCGGTGTACCTGCATGCGGCACCCATCTTCCACCTGGCCGGCACCATGGGTGTGTTCTGGCAGTTCATCGCCGGTGGCACGCACACGCTGATCGCCTCGTTCACGCCCGAGGGCTTCATGGAGACCGTGCAGCGCGACCATGTCACCGACACGCTGCTGGTGCCCACGATGATCCAGATGGTGCTCGACCATCCCAAATTCAGCGAATACGACCTCGGCAGCCTGCGCTTCATGGTGTACGGCGCCTCGCCGATCGCCGAGACGCTGCTCGACCGTGCCACCACCGCGTTCCCGCAGATGGCGCTGATGCAGGGCTACGGCATGACCGAGACCTCCGGCCCGTCGACCTACCTGCCGCCCGAGTACCACACGCCCGAAGGCCGCAAGCTCGGCAAGCTGCGCTCCTGTGGCCGGGCCTCGGCGCTGGTCGAGGTGAAGATCGTCGACGACGCCGGCCATGAGGTGCCGCGCGGCACGGTGGGCGAGATCGCTGCCCGTGGCCCCTGCAACATGCTGGGTTACTGGAACAAGCCGGCCGAGAACGCCAAGACCATCCGCGACGGCTGGATCCACTCCGGCGACGGTGCCTACATGGATGAAGACGGCTTCGTCTTCATCGTCGACCGCATCAAGGACATGATCGTCAGCGGCGGCGAGAACGTCTACTCGGCCGAGGTCGAGAACGCCATCGCCAAGCACCCGGCGGTGGCGCAGAGCGCCGTCGTCGGCATCCCGCACGAGAAGTGGGGCGAGCAGGTGCATGCGGTGGTGGTGCTCAAACCCGGCCAGAGCGTGGCCGAGGCCGACCTGATCGCGCACTGCAAGACCTTGATCGCCAACTACAAGTGCCCACGCAGCGTCGAGTTCCGCACCGAGCTGCCGTTGTCGGGCGCTGGCAAGATCATGAAGAACAAGCTGCGTGAACCGTTCTGGCAGGGCAAGGCCCGCAGCGTCAACTGATCCGGTATCACCACCACAACAAGAGACAAGTTCATGAGCACCCCCGCCTCGTCCTCCGTGGTCCTTGCCGACCGCCCCGCGCCGCATGTGCTGCGGCTCTTGATCAACCGCCCCGACAAGCGCAACTCGATCGACTTCGACGTGCGCCAGGCGCTGCTCGACGCACTGCGCGCCGCGCGCATCGACGGCACCACCCGCGCGGTGGTGTTCGGCGGCGTGGGCGGCATGTTCTCGGCCGGTGGCGACCTGGCCACCATGTCCGGCCTCACCGAAGACCAGGCGCGGGCGCGCATGCAGCACATCCACATCCTGTGCCGGCTGGTGGGTGGGCTGGGCCTGCCGGTGGTCAGCGTGGTCGAGGGCGCCGGCGCCGGCGCGGCCATTGGCCTGGCGCTGCTGGGTGACCACATCGTGATGGGTGAGGGCGCCCGCATCCTCTTCCCGTTCCTCAAGCTCGGCCTCACCCCCGACTGGGGCCAGCTGCTGACGTTGCCGCGTCGCGTCGGCTTGCCGGCCGCCCGGCGCATCCTGTGCGCGGGCAAGCCGGTGGGCGCGGCCGAGGCGCTGCGCATCGGTCTGGTCGACACTGTCGTGCCCGACGCGCAGGCCATGGAGACTGCGGTGGCCGAGGCCGCCTCGCTGGCGCAGCAGCCGCTGGAAGCCTTCGCCCGCATGAAGCAGCGCCTCAACCGCATCTCCACCAGCCTCGATGAAGAGCTGATCCGTGAAGAGAACGACCAGGCCGTGTGCCTGCTGACCGACGAGTTCAACGAAGGCTTCGACGCCTTCAAGAACAAGCGCAACCCCGATTTCACCCAGCTCGCCGGAGCCAAGCGATGACCGATGTTTCGACCGCCGCAGAACCGGTGCTGGTGCAGCGCGACGGTGCCGTTGGCACCGTGGTGCTGAACCGCCCCGACAAGCGCAATGCACTCGACCTCACCATGCGCCGCGCGATTGCCGCGGCCGTGACCGAACTCGACCGCGACGAGACGGTGAAGGCCATCGTCATCACTGGTGGCGCCAGCGTGTTCGCGGCCGGCGCCGACCTGAACCTGTTGGTGGACAAGGGCGCACAGGACGTGGCCGACCTCGACCTGGGCCAGTACTGGGCGCCGGTGGCCAACGCCAGCAAGCCCACCATCGCGGCGGTGGCCGGCTTCGCGCTGGGCGCGGGCTGCGAGCTGGCGATGATGTGCGACTTCATCATCGCCGAGC
>JBDTQF010000106.1:0-13266 GCA_039932275.1 Burkholderiales bacterium | reverse complement strand
GGTGCATGCCTACCTGATGTACGGCTTCCCGACCCAGACGGTGCAGGACACGGTGGACGCGCTGGAGTTCGTGCGCCAGCTCTTCTCAGCAGGCTGCATCCAGAGCGGCTTCTTCCACCGCTTTGCCTGCACGGTGCATTCGCCCGTGGGCAAGGATCCGGCGGCCTATGGCGTGCAGTTGCTGCCGCTGCCTGCGGTCAGCTTCGCCAAGAACGACGTCGGCTTCATCGACCAGACCCTGGAAAGTTCAGGTACCGACCACGATGCGCTCGGCGTGGGGCTGAAGAAGGCGCTGTACAACTACATGCACGGCATCGGGCTGGACGACGACGTGCGCGCCTGGTTCGACTTCCCCGTACCCAAGACCACGGTGGGCAAGCGGCGCATCGAGCGGGCGCTGGCCGCGCCGCGCTGAAAGTGCCCCCAGACGGCGGCGGTGCCGCCGTCGTCCCCCGAGGGGAGCGAGTCAACTTGGGGCGGCCCGGCGTTGACTCGGTCCGTTCATGCAATGCCCCGCACCAGCCGCCCCGGCAGCGCGCCGGTGTGCTCGCCGTTGCGGTAGGTCACCGTGCCCGAGACGATGGTGGCCACATAACCGTCGGCCAGCTGGCGCATGCGCCGGCCACCGGCCGGCAGGTCGCGCACGGTGCCCGGCACGTGCAGCTTCAGGCGGTCGAGGTCGATCAGGTTGATGTCGGCCTTGCAGCCCACCTGCAGGCGGCCCCGGTCGTGCAGGCCAACCAGTTCAGCTGGCGCGCTGGTGATGGCCGCGATGGCCTGCGGCAGCGGCAAACGCTGCGCCGGTTCGGCATCACGGGCCCAGCGGATCAGCAAGTAGGTGGGGAAGCTGGCGTCGCAGATCATCCCGTAGTGCGCACCGCCATCGGCCAGGCCAACCACGGTGCGGGGATGGGCCAACATCTCGCGCACCGCGTCGAGGTTGCCGTCGCGGTAATTGGCACCGGGCAGGTAGAAGATGGCGCGGCCTTCGTTGCCCAGCAGCAGGTCGTAGCTGAACGCCTCCACCGACTGGCCCGCGGCCTCGGCCATCGACGCGATGCGCCGCGACTCTTCCGGCTCGTAGTTCGGCTCGTCGCCCCAGGCGTAGGCATAGCGGAAGGCCTTGACGGTCTTCAGGTTCACCGGGTTGCTGTCCTGCGGCTGCTCCGACAGCAGTTGCGCCCGGAACGCCGGGTCGCGCATGCGCGCCACCTGCTGGTCGAGCGGCAACTGGCGAATGGCCTGGTAGCTGGGATGAAAGGTGAACGGGTGGAAGCTGAGGTCCAGCCCGTAGAACATGCCCACCGGCCGCGGTGCCACCTGGGCACGGATCTCCAGGCCGTCGGCCGCGGCCCGCGTCAGCGCAGCCAGCGACTTGCGCCAGCCCTGCGCGTCGCCCATCGCCATCTGCATCAGCGAGTACGACAGCGGCCGGCCGCTGCGCTCGGCCACGCGGCGCATCACGGCGAACTCTGCATCGGCGTCGCCGGTGGGCGCGGGAATGAGCTGGAACACGCCGGCGCCGGCGTCCTTGAGCCCGTCGGCCAGCGCACCGAGTTCCTCTTCGTCCGAGTGCAGGCTGGGCGCCAATTCGCCGGCGCGGGTGCGGTGCATGATGTTGCGGGAGGTGGTGACGCCGAGTGCGCCGGCGCGGATGGCCTCGGTGGTGAGCCGGCGCATCTCGGCCAGGTCGGCGGCGGTGGGGGCCTCGTTCGACGCGGCGCGTTCGCCCATCACGAACACCCGCAGCGCGGAATGCGGCAGCTGGGTGGCCACGTCGATGTCGAAGTGGCGCGCCTCCAGGGCATCGAGGTACTCCGGGAAGGTCTCCCAGTTCCACGGCAAGCCTTCGGCCATCACCACCTCGGGCACGTCTTCCACGCCTTCCATCACCTTGACCAGCATGTCGCGCTGCGCCGGCCGGCAGGGCGCAAAGCCGACGCCGCAGTTGCCCATCACCACCGAGGTCACGCCATGGCCCGACGACGGCACCAGCCGGTGGTCCCAGGTCACCTGGCCGTCGTAATGGGTGTGCACGTCGATGAAGCCCGGCGTCACCAGCAGGCCGGCGGCATCGATGACCTCGCCTGCCGTGCCCGACACGGTGCCGATCGCGGCGATGCGGCCGTCCTTGATGGCCACGTCGGCCTGGCGTGCCGCACTGCCCAGCCCGTCGTGGACCATGCCGCCCCGGATCACCAAGTCAAAGTCGTTCGTCATCCTCTGTCTCCTTCGGCCGAAGCAATCGGTCCAACCAAACCATATCGTACTGGCTTCGAACCGGCCCTGACCGCTAGACTGGCTGATCCACCCGCACGTAAAGGACTACGACGACCATGGACATCAACCCTCTGTTTGGGCTGGGCGCGCGGGTGGGCGACAAGCTCGCGGCACGCGGCGAGACCGTTGCCGTGGCCGAATCATCCGGCGGCGGCCTCATTTCGGCGGCACTGCTCTCGCGCCCGGGCGCATCGGCTTACTACCTGGGCGGCGCCGTGGTGTACACCCGTCGCGCCCGCCGGCTGCTGACCACGCTCACCGGCGACGACATGGCCGGCATGCGGTCGTCGAGCCCCCCCTATGCCGAGTTGCTGGCGCGCCACCAGCGCACCCGCTTTCGCGCCACCTGGGGACTGGCCGAAACCGGCGCCGCCGGCCCCACCGGCAACCCCTATGGCGACCCGGCCGGCCACAGCTGCCTGGCGGTGGATGGCCCGGTGCAGGCCGCGCGCACCCTGGGCACCGGCCAGAGCGATCGGGCGCACAACATGCTCGCGTTTGCGCTGGCGGCACTGGCGCTGCTGGACGAAGCCCTCACCACCGCCGAGAACGGCTGAAGCCCTGCCCGGCCACTGCCATGCAGCGCCTCGCCCAAGCCCCCAACCTGGCCCTGGCCACGCTCTGGGCCGACATGCTCAACCAGGCGGGTTTCGAGGTGACGGTGCTGGGCGCTTACGCCGGCAGCATCGCGGGCGAGATCCCGCCCGACCAGGCCTTGCCGGCACTGTGGGTGCTGGACGAAGCACAGCACCCGGCGGCGCTTCGTTTCCTGGCCGCGCTGCGCAACCTGCCGCACCGGCACTGGCTGTGCCATGGCTGCGGCGAATCCGTGGACGGGCCGTTCGAGCAGTGCTGGCAGTGCGGCGCGATGCGGCCCGGGCCGTGACGGCCCGCAGCGGGGCTGACGCCACAGCCCCTCGGGACCGCTCAGCGTTCCTCGCCACCCACCCAGCGGTAGAGCACCGCGCCCACCAGCGCGCCGACGATCGGCGCTACCCAGAAGGCCCACAGCTGGTTCACCGCCCAGTCGCCGACGAACAGCGCCACGGCGGTGCTGCGCGCCGGGTTGACCGAGGTGTTGGTGACAGGGATGCTGATCAGGTGAATCAGCGTCAGCGCCAGGCCGATGGCGATGGGCGCAAAGCCGGCCGGCGCGCGCTTGTCGGTGGCACCGAGGATGACGATCAGGAAGAACGCCGTCATCACCACTTCACACACCAGCGCGGCCTGCAGCGAGTAGCCACCGGGCGAGTGCGCGCCGTAGCCGTTGGAGGCGAAGCCCTTGGTGACATCGAAGCCCGCCGCACCGCTGGCGATGGTGTACAGCACCGCGCCGGCCGCCAGCCCACCCAGCACCTGCGCCAGGATGTAAGGCGCCAGCTTGCTCGCCGGGAAGCGCCCGCCGGCCCACAGGCCGATCGACACGGCCGGGTTCAGGTGGCAGCCCGAGATGTGGCCGATGGCGTAGGCCATCGTCAGCACCGTCAGGCCGAAGGCCAGCGACACGCCATGCAGGCCAATGCCCACGCCGGGAAAAGTCGCCGCCAACACGGCGCTGCCGCAGCCGCCCAACACCAGCCAAAAAGTCCCCAGCAACTCCGCGCCATAAGCTTTCATTCCTCACTCCTTGTGACAAAAGGCACGGATTCTGAAGGCTGCGGACCGTTTTCGGCGGCACCCCACGGGCCGCAAGGGCTTTGTGCGGAAAACCACACAGTCGCCCTGCGTCACCGACCCAGCGCAAGGTCTGTGCACGCACAGCTCGGCGGGCAAGCGCCAAGCGCTTACAGTTCAGCCCCTACACAAGGGCCAGGCAGGCGCGCGAACAGGCGTCGCCGCACTGCGCCTTCGAGGCCCGCAGCAACGCAGTCGAGTTTGGTTGGCTTATGAAACGTTTGGATGATTTCCGCCTGGCCATTGGCCAGCACCGCGAACTGGTGCCCATCATGGTGGGCGGCATGGGGGTCGACATCTCGTCGGCCGACCTGGCGCTGGCAGCGGCCCGGCTGGGCGGCATCGGCCACATCTCCGACGCGATGATCAAGACTGTCACCGACCGGCGCTACAAGACCAAGTACGTCAAGGGCAAGCAGGCGCTCTACAAGCACAACGTCGATTCGGACGACAAGTCGTCCGTCAAGTTCAACCTCGGCCACCTGGCCGAAGCGACCCGACTGCACGTCGAGAGCACCATGAGCCGCAAGCAAGGCGGCGGCGGGCTGGTGTTCATCAACTGCATGGAAAAGCTGACGATGAACGCGCCGAAAGAGACGCTCAAGGTGCGCATGGGGGCCGCGCTGGACGCCGGCATCGACGGCATCACGCTGGCCGCCGGCCTGCACTTGGGTTCGTTCGCGCTGATCGAAGACCACCCGCGCTTTCGCGATGCGCAGCTGGGCATCATCGTTTCGTCGCTGCGTGCGCTGCAGTTGTTCCTGAAGAAGAACGCGCGGCTGGGCCGGCTGCCCGACTACATCGTGGTGGAAGGCCCGCTGGCGGGCGGCCACCTGGGCTTTGGCATGGACTGGGCGCAGTACGACCTGGCCACCATCGTGGCCGAGATCCTGCAGTACCTGAAGGCCGAGCAGCTGACCATCCCCGTGCTGCCGGCCGGCGGCATCTTCACCGGCAGCGACGCGGTGCGCTTCATGGAGATGGGCGCGGCCGGCGTGCAGGTGGCCACCCGCTTCACCATCACCGAAGAATGCGGCCTGCCGGCCGACGTGAAGCAGGAATACTTTAAGGCCGTTGAGGACGACATCGAGGTCAACACCATCTCGCCCACCGGCTACCCGATGCGCATGATCAAGGCCAGCCCGGGCATCGGCGACGGCATCCGTCCCAACTGCGAGGCCTACGGCTACTTGCTCGACGCCGCCGGCAAGTGCGCCTACATCACCGCCTACAACCGCGAGATCACGCTGCACCCCGATGTCCGCCGTATTTCGGTGGTGGACAAAACCTGCCTGTGCACGCACATGCGCAACTTCGACATCTGGACCTGCGGCGCATTGACCTGGCGGCTCAAGGACACCACGCACCGCCACGCCGACGGCAGCTACCAGCTGCTCAGCGCCGAACACGTGTTCAAGGACTACCAGTTCAGCTCCGAGAACCGGGTCCAGCTGCCCGAGGCCGCCGCGACGGTTTGACTCAGAACGGCAGGCCGACGTAGTTCTCGGCCAGCGACTCCAACGCACTGCGCGACGAGAACAGGTAGGCCAGGTCGGTCTCCTGAAGCCGCCGGTCGAACGGGCTGCTCTGCGGGAAGCGGTGCAGCAGCGAGGTCATCCACCACGAGAAGCGCTGCCCCTTCCAGACCCGCGCCAGGGCCTTCTGGGAATAGCCGTCGAGCCCGCTGTCGTCACGCTTTTTGTAGTGATCGACCAGCGCGTGGTAAAGGTAGTAGATGTCTGACGCCGCGCTGTTGAGCCCGCGCGCGCCGGTCGGCGGCACGATGTGCGCCGCATCACCGGCCAGGAACAGGTTGCCGTAGCGCATGGGCTCGGCCACGAAGGAGCGCAGCGGCGCGATGCTCTTCTCGATCGATGGGCCGGTGACCAATGACGCCGCCACGTCCGCAGGCAGACGCCGGCGCAGTTCGTCCCAGAACAGCGCGTCGCTCCACTGCTCGACGGTGTCTTCCAGCGGCACCTGGACGTAGTAGCGGCTGAGCGTCTGCGAGCGCAGCGAACACAGTGCGAAGCCGCGCTCGTGCGTGGCGTAGATCAGCTCGTGCGACACCGGCTTGGTGCGCGAGAGCACACCCAGCCAGCCGAACGGGTACACGCGTTCGAACTCGGTGATGCGGTCCTTCGGGATGGACTTGCGGCTCACGCCATGGAAGCCGTCGCAGCCGATGACGTAGTCGCAGTCGATGCGCCGGGTCTCGTCGCCATCGCGGTAGGTGAGGTACGGGCGGGTGCTTTCCAGGTCGTGCGGCTGCACGTCCTCGGCGTTGTGGATGACGACGCCACCCATCTTGGCGCGCCCCTCGTACAGGTCGCGCGTCAGCTCGGTCTGGCCATACACCACCACGGAGTTGCCGCCGGTGAGGCCCTTCAGGTCCACGCGCTGTTTGATGCCGCCGTGGGCGATGTAGAAGCCGTCGTGGATCTCACCCTCGCGGTCCATCCGTTCGGCCACCTGGGCCTCGCGCATCAGCGCGGCAAAGCCGTGTTCGAGCACCCCGGCGCGAATGCGCGACAGCACGTACTCGCGGCTGTGCTTCTCCAGCACCACGGTATCGATGCCGCGCAGGTGGAGCAGTTGCGACAGCAGCAGCCCGGACGGGCCGGCGCCGATGATGCCGACTTGGGTTCTCATGGTGTTGTCTCCTTGTGAGCGCTGCGTGATCAACCGCGGGCCGTGCACCCGCCGTCCCGCTGGACCCATTCTGCGGCTGCGGCTCGGCGCGCAACAGGACGGAGCACCGGCCGCACTTGCACTTTTCCGGTGTGCAGCGCAGCAGCCCTAAGCAGGCGCGCTGCCGGCCAGCGAACGGCGTCGGTACTCACGGGGACTGCAACCGACGCGGCGTTTGAAGAAACGGCAGAAATAGGCCGGATCCTCGAAACCCAGTTCGAACGCCAATTGTGAGACCGGTGCGGCGATGTACACGAGCCGTCGGCAGGCCTCCCGTGCCAGCCGCGCATGCACCAGGTCGAGGGCCGATTGACCGGTCTCGGCGCGGGTCAGCCGGTTCAGGCGCTCCAGCGTCAGGCCCAGCCGGTCGGCATAGCGCGAGGCCGGCCAATGCGCGTCGTGATGCGCCTCCACCAGCACCAGGAAGCGGGTAAACAGCGCTGGCGCGGCATTCGGCGCCCTGCCGCTGGCGCGCGCCTCGCGCAACAGCAACCGGGCCAGGCGCCAGACGATGGCCCGCGCCAGCCACAGCGGCACCGGCGAGCCGGCGGCATCCGCCGCGGCAAACTCGTCCTGCAGTTCACGCACCAGCGACACGATGCGCGCGGTGGCGGGCGCCTCGTCGCTGAGCCGCAGCGCGCGCGGCGCGGCAAACAGCGCCTGCAGGGCTTCGCCGGTGGCCGGCTCGTCGCCCTCGATCACCGCGCGGGCATCGAAGGTGATGACATGGCCATCGGTCGCGGGGGTGAAGCGGAAGGCATGCACCACGTTCGGCGGCACCACCACCGCCAGCGGGCCCTCGCAGGCCTCGCGCACCCCTTCCAGCACCACCTCGGCCGGCCCCGCGGCTACCCAGACGATCTGGTGCAGGGCGCGATGGGTGTGCACATCAATCTCCCAGCGGTGCTGGCAGCTGCGCCACTGAATCGGCTCGACATGCAACATCTCCGGCACCACGCCGGGCGACTCGCCATACAGCGTGAAGGAGGGGATGGCGCTGCGGCGGGTGACCATGCCCCAGCATGCCGCCAATCACCACAAAAGTGCAAGTTGTCGGCAGCCGGCTCACGTGGCCGCGGTGGCGCCTTCGTCTTTCGCTGCCGCGAGAATCTGGCGCAGCGCCTGCTCGAACACCTCGGGCGGCTGGCCGCCGCTGATGAGGTGGCGGTCGTCGATGATCACCGCCGGCACGCCGCTGATGCCCTGCGCTTGGTAGAAGCGCTCGCGCTCGCGCACCGCTTCCGCATAGGCGTCAGACGCCAGGATCTCGCGGGCCCGGGCGCCGTCGAGACCAGCCTGTTCGGCCAGCCGTGCCAGCACGGCGGGGTCGCTGACGTTCTCGCCGTCGCCGTGGTAGGCCTGCAGCAGCGCCTGCTTCAACGCCGCCTGATGGGGTCCACCTTCCAGCCCCGCCCAGTGCAGCAGCCGGTGTGCGTCGAAGGTGTTGTAGGTGCGGTTGCGTGCGCCGAAATGGAACCCCACTGCCTTGCCGCGTGCCTGGATGGCCTGCCGGTTCTGCACCACCTGCTCGGCCGAGATGCCGTACTTGCGCGACAGGTGCTCGGTGATGTCTTCGCCCTCGGGCGCCATCTGCGGATTCAGCTCGAACGGTTGGAAGTGCAGCTCGGCCTGCACCTCGTCGCCGAGTCGTGCCAATGCCTGTTGCAGCGAGGCCAGCCCGATGGCACACCAGGGGCAGACGACGTCGGAAACAAAATCGATCTTCATGCGGTGGGCCTCGGTTGACGACGCCGGCCAGCGTCAGACACCGCATTTTGCGCAACGCCAGTCCTTGCGCATCGGCAAGGTCACCTGGCCAACGGCGACCAGCGTTGAACCGAGCATCGACAGATGGGCCTCATCCTGCAAACTCGCGGGTCA
This sequence comes from Burkholderiales bacterium, assembly GCA_039932275.1. Taxonomy (GTDB): domain Bacteria; phylum Pseudomonadota; class Gammaproteobacteria; order Burkholderiales; family Burkholderiaceae_C; genus Sphaerotilus. The sequence goes on along the minus strand of JBDTQF010000106.1, from coordinate 4,740 downwards.
GCACCACGTGCAGGGCATGCGCCGTGGCCGCGTGCTCGGTACGGCGGTAGCCCAGCGCCGGCAGGTCGATGCCGGCCAGCAGCGACTCGCCCCGGCCCAGCGGCGTCGAGCCGACGGCCAGGTGCAGCTCGTCCACCAGGCCGGCCTGCAGGTACTGGCGGATGGTGGCCACGCCACCGCCCAGCCGCACGTCGCGGCCCTGCGCCGCCTCGCGGGCGCGCGCCAGTGCGGCATGGATGCCGTCGGTGACGAAATGGAAGGTGGTGCCGCCCGCCATCACCAGCGGCTCGCGTGCATGGTGCGTCAGCACGAACACCGGCACGTGGTACGGCGGGGTGTCGCCCCACCAGCCCTTCCAGTTGTCGTCGGGCCAGGGCCCGCGCACCGGGCCGAACATGTTGCGCCCGAGGATCCAGGCACCGATGTTGGCGAAGCCGCGCTGGGCGAAATCGTCATCCACCCCGGTACCGCCGCCCTCCGGGTTGCCGAACATTGCCTGGAAGGTGCGCGTCGAGAAGGCCCAGTCGTGCAGCGCCACGCCGCCGACGCCCATGGGATTCTCCAGGCTCTGGTCGAGGCCGGCGCCGAAGCCGTCGAGCGACAGGCCAAAACTCTGCACACGCAGCCGTGATTGAAGGGACATGGGATTCTCCTCAAGGTGGGCGGCCCGATGAGGCCGCTGCCACCTTACGACGAATCGGCCGATGGCGAATCGACAGCGCGGCACCGGCCCGCCGCCCCGTGGCTTGAAGTCAGCTATGCATTGAAAGCCAACAGCCCGGTGAAGTCCCGGATGTCCTGAACATCTTCGAGCATGTCCACCGCGTCGATGATGCGGCGGGCGATGGCGATCCGCTCGTCCACCCGGGACGAGCCACCGACCAGCGGTTTCAGCTTTGACATCACCCTCTACTGCAATTGCGGCCGCTCGCTGCGACGAAGTTCGACGGCGATCCAGCCCATTCACCCGGCGGTGCCATGAAGCCCTGAGGGCATGAATACCCGCTCTGACGGCCAACCCAAGGGTAGAGAGCCGGCAACGGCTCATGCCCGCTCAGAGTCGAGGGTTTGCCCTCATCCAGGCGACCGTAGCCGCGGCCTCACGAAACGCTGCTCGGTCACCCGCCGGCCCCATTGCGTGCCCACAAAGGTCTCGGCCAGCTCGAAGCCGCTGCCCTCGTACAAACGGCGCGCGGCGTCCAGGCCCTGCAGCGTCCACAACTGCGTGGCTGCGAAGCGGCGGGCGTCGCAGAAGGCCAGCGCCTCGGCCAGCAGGCGGCGGCCAACGCCGCCGCCGCGCTGCCCGTCGTCGACGATGAGCCAGCGCAGGTGCGCTTGTCGGGCGGCCAGGTCCTCGCCATCGATCGCCACCGACCCCACGATGCGCTCGCCCGCCAGCGCCAGCCACAGGCCGTTGTAGGGCTTGGCCAGGCGTGGGCAGAAGTCGGCCAGGCCGGCGGCCACCTTGCTCTCGAAGGCCACACCGAAGCCGCGTTCGCGGGCGTAGTAGTGCGCATGCAGTGCGGCGATGGCACCGATGGCGCCGGGCCGGTAGCCACGGACGATGTGCACCTCGGGTGCGGAAGCGGGGGCCTCCACCGGTGCCCCACGTTGACCCCGCAGCGAGTGGGCGTACAGCGCCAGGCCCTGGTCCACCGCCTCGCGCTGCGCCGGCGCCAGGCCCGCCAGCGCCGTGCCGACCTGGCCGCGCGCAAAGGCGTGGATGGCCGCCAACGTGCGCCGCCCGCGCGCGGTGAGCACCAACGGCTTGACGCGCCGGTCGTCGCGCTGCGTGGTCTCCTCCAGCTCGCCGGCATCGACCAGCTTGCGCAGCAGGCGACTGACGCTCGACTTGTCGAGTTGCAGGTCGTCGGCCAATTGGCCGGCGGTCAACGAACCGGCCGCGCCCACCTCCAGCAGCGCATGCACCGCCGAGGGCGGGTACGGGGTGGCGGCCAGCGTGGGCCGCATGAAACCCAGCTCGCGCACCATCTGCCGCGACGAGGTGCGGATTCGGTCGATGAGCGCCGTGTTGTCGTCGGCAGCAGATGAGCGTGACATGGTTGTATTGTACAACCATTTAATCTCATGGCGCACATCGCCCAGATCGCCGCACCCTTGGCACGGTGGGGCCGGTTCAGGCACGCTGGTCTAATCGGCCAAAGCCTGCCATTCACGCCACCCACACCTTCCACCACCGCCTGATGACCGCCCACAACCTTCACCCGCATGCGCATGACCTGGCCGGCGTGCGCCAGCGCCAGGCCTTCGGCGCCGCCGGCGCGGCGCAGCGCTCGCGCGCGTTGGCCTGGGTGGCGCTGCTGACGCTGGTGACCATGGCCATCGAGCTGGTGGCGGGTTATCTGAGCGGCTCGCTGGCGCTGAGCGCCGATGGCTGGCACATGGGCTCGCATGCCGCGGCGCTGGGCGGCGCCTGGCTGGCCGCGCACCTGGCGCGGCGCGCCCACGACCATGCCGACTACGCCTTCGGCGGCTGGAAGATCGAGGTGCTGGCCGGCTACACCAGCGCGCTGGTGCTGGCCGGGGTGGCGCTGGGCCTGGTGGTGGATTCGGTGCAGCGCCTGGTGCAGCCCCAGCCGGTGGCCTATGTCGAGGCGCTGGTGGTGGCGGTGTTCGGCCTGCTGGTCAACTTGGCCAGCGCCTGGCTGCTGGCACGAGGTGAGCGCGCCGGGCGCGCACCGGCTTCAGGTGACCCTGATCACGGCCACAACCACGATGCCGAGCACGGTCACCCAGCGCATCACCATGGCCACGCACATGCGCATGCGCATGGCCATGACCACAACTTCCAGGCCGCCTACGTGCATGTGCTGGCCGATGCACTGACCTCGCTGCTGGCCATTGCCGCGCTGGCCGCCGGCATGTGGTGGCAACTGCACTGGGCCGACCCGGTGGTGGCGCTGGTGGGCGCGGCGGTGATTGCGCGCTGGTCGCTCGGCCTCATCAAGGGCAGCGCCCGGGCGCTGGTGGACGCCACCGCCGAGCCGTCGCTGCGCGATGCCGTGCGGGCCGCGGTAGAAAGCGATGCCGACGCCAAGCTGGCCGACCTGCATGTCTGGCAGGTGGGGCCCAGCGCCTTTGCCGCCGCACTCGCCATCGTGGCCGACCGGCCGCTGCCGGCACAGGCCTACCGCGAGCGGCTGGCACCGCTGAAGGCGCTGCGGCATGTCACGATCGAAGTGCACCGCTGCCCGCAGGCCGAGCACGGCGCCGGCGGCCTTCAGCCGAGGTAGCGCGCCGCCAGATGGGCGCGCAGGTAAGCCGGGTTCAGCGGTTCGCCGCTGGCCCGCTGCACCAGCTCGGGCGTGAGCCAGCGCGAACCCTGCTGCCAGATGTGCTGCTGCAGCCAGCCGAACACCGGCGCCAGGTCACCGGCGGTGATGCGGACATCCAGGTCCGGCATGGCACGCCGCATCGCGGCAAACCATTGCGCCGCGTACATCGCGCCCAGCGTGTAGCAAGGGAAGTAGCCGAAAGCGCCTTCGGTCCAGTGCACGTCCTGCAGCACACCGTCGCGGTAGTTGCCGCGGGTGTCGAGGCCGAGGTAGTCGCGCATCTTCTCGTCCCACAGCGTGGGCAGGTCGTCGGCCTCGATGGTGCCTTCGATCAGCGCGCGTTCGATCTCGTAGCGCAGCAGCACATGGGCCGGGTAGGTGACCTCGTCGGCCTCGACCCGGATGAAGCCGGGCTTCACGCGCGTGACCAGCCGCGCCAGGTTGTGCGGCTCGAAAGCCGGCTGCGCGCCCAGCTCAGCCGCCAGCAGCGGCGCCAGCCGCGCGATGAAGCCGGGGTGGCAGCCCAGCTGCATCTCGAACGACAGGCTCTGGCTTTCATGCACGGCCATCGAGCGCGAGCGCCCCACCGGCTGGCCACGCCAGGCCAGCGGCAGGTTCTGCTCGTAGCGCGCATGGCCGGTCTCGTGCACCGTGCCCATCAGCGCCTGCAGCAGGTCGTCGGGGCTGTAGCGGGTGGTCAAACGCACGTCTTCGGGCACGCCGCCGGTGAAGGGGTGCGAGCTCTCGTCGAGCCGGCCGCCGTCGAAATCGAAGCCCAGCTGGCGCATCACCGCCAGGCTGAGACGGCGCTGCGCGGCGGTGTCGAAGGGGCCCTGCGGCGGCAGCACCGGCTCGTCGGCCTGGCGCTGGCGCACCTGGGCGATCAAGCCCGGCAGCCAGGTCTTGATCTCGCCGAAGACGCGGTCGACCTCGGCGCTGGTCATGCCGGGCTCGTACCGGTCCATCAGCGCGTCGTAGGGTGTCAGGCCGGTGTCGTCGGCCAGATAGCGCGATTCCTCGCGCGCGATCGCCACCACCTCGCGGAAGTTGGCCAGGAAGCCGGGCCAGTCGTTGGCCGGGCGCTGGCTGCGCCAGGCGTGTTCGCAGCGCGCACCGGCTTTGGTGCGCGCCTCCACCAGCCGCTGTGGCAGGGCGTTGCTGGCGCGCCAGTCGCGCGTCATCTCGCGCAGGTTGGCGCGCTGCCAGTCGTCCAGCGGCTCCTGTGCGGCCTGCGCCAGCAGCGTCGCCAGCGCGGCGTCGGTGCGCAGGCCGTGCAGCACGCCTTCCAGCTCGGCCAGTGCGGCGCTGCGGGCCTCGTTGCCGTTGGGTGGCATGAAGGCGGCGCGGTCCCAGCCGCAGATCGCGCCGAGGTGTTCAAGCCGGTACTGGCGCGCCAGCCGCTGTTCCAGTTCGGAGTAGGCCGGGGTGCGGGCGGGGTCGGTGG
>JBDTQF010000105.1:0-13363 GCA_039932275.1 Burkholderiales bacterium | reverse complement strand
GACTTCGTCGAGATGTTCGTCGGCGTCGGCGCGGCCCGCGTGCGCGACATGTTCGAGCAGGCCAAGAAGAACGCCCCGTGCATCATCTTCATCGATGAAATCGACGCCGTGGGTCGGCACCGTGGCGCTGGCCTGGGCGGCGGCAACGACGAGCGCGAACAAACGCTGAACCAGATGCTGGTGGAGATGGACGGCTTCGAGACCAATCTCGGTGTCATCGTCGTGGCTGCTTCCAACCGGCCCGATATCCTTGACCCGGCGCTGCTGCGCCCGGGCCGTTTCGACCGCCAGGTGTATGTGACGCTGCCCGACGTGCGCGGTCGCGAGCAAATCCTCAACGTGCACATGCGCAAGGTGCCGATGGGTCAGGACGTCAAGCCTGACATTCTTGCGCGCGGCACGCCGGGCTTCTCGGGTGCCGACCTGGCCAACCTGGTCAATGAAGCGGCACTGTTTGCCGCACGTCGCAGCGCGCGCGTGGTCGAGATGTCCGACTTCGAAAAGGCCAAGGACAAGATCCTCATGGGCCCGGAGCGCAAGTCGATGATCATGCCGGAGGAAGAGCGCCGCAATACCGCGTACCACGAGTCGGGCCATGCGCTGGTGGCGAAGATGCTGCCCAAGACCGATCCGGTGCACAAGGTCACCATCATCCCGCGCGGCCGTGCGCTGGGCGTGACGATGCAGTTGCCCGAGGGGGATCGCTACAGCCTGGACCGCGACCGTATGCTCAACACCATCTCGGTGTTGTTCGGTGGCCGCATCGCCGAAGAAGTGTTCATGCACCAGATGACCACCGGTGCCAGCAACGATTTTGAACGCGCCACGCAAATCGCCCGCGACATGGTCACCCGATACGGTATGACCGATGAGCTGGGTCCGATGGTCTACGCCGAGAACGAGGGTGAAGTTTTCCTGGGCCGCTCGATCACCAAGCAGGTCAATGTGTCTGAAGAAACGATGCAGAAGGTCGACAAGGAGATCCGCCGCATCATCGATACCCAGTACAGCCAGGCCCGCCAGTTGATCGAGGACAACCAGGACAAGATTCACGCGATGGCCAACGCGCTGCTGGAATGGGAAACCATCGAAGCCGACCAGATCGACGACATCATGGATGGACGCCCGCCGCGTCCGCCCAAGGACTGGGCGCCGTCGGCCAGCAAGGGCGGTGGCGGTGGAACCCCGCCCGTCAGTTCGGGTAGCGCCACGGCGACGGCCTGATGCGCGCAGGCGCAATCCGGGCCATGCCCGGGTTGTGCGGGCATCGAGACGGGGCTTCGGCCCCGTTTGTCATGCTGTGCGCGTTTGTGACGCTGCTTGCCGAATGGGAGCTCGGTGAATGAAACCTTCTTCCGCGCATTGGCAGACCACCCGGTTTGAGATCGATCTGTCGCGCCCGCGGGTGATGGGCATCGTGAACGTCACGCCGGATTCGTTTTCCGATGGCGGCCGGGGTGTGGCAGAGGCCACCGCCCATGCCGAGCAATTGCTGCGCGAAGGCGCCGACATGCTCGACGTCGGCGGCGAATCAAGCCGGCCCGGTGCAGCTTCAGTGCCGCTCGACGAAGAGCTTCGGCGCGTGGTGCCGCTGCTGCGCGCGCTGCTGCCGCTGGGCGTGCCCGTTTCGGTCGATACCTGCAAGCCCGAGGTGATGCGGGCCGCGCTTGCCCTGGGGGTAGACATCATCAACGACATCCAGGCGCTGCGAATGCCGGGTGCCATTGATGTCGTGGCGACCCATCCCCGCTGCGGCGTCTGCCTGATGCACATGCAGGGCGAGCCCCGTTCGATGCAAACGGCGCCGGACTATCGCGATGTGGTGACCGAGGTGCGCGATTTCCTGGCCGGCCGTGCGGCGGCATTGCGTGCCGCGGGCGTGGCGCCTGCGCGCATCGTGCTCGACCCTGGCATCGGGTTTGGCAAGCGCGTCGAGGACAACTTTGCCTTGCTGGGCGGGCAGGCGGCTTTGCTGGCGCTGGGTTACCCGGTGCTGGCCGGTTGGTCGCGCAAGTCGTCGCTGGGCGCGGTGACGGGCCGGTCGGTGCAGGATCGCCTGGCGGCCAGCCTGGCCGCAGCACTGGCGGCTGTGCAGTGTGGCGCGCGCATCGTGCGGGTGCATGACGTGGCGGCCACGGTGGACGCGTTGAAGGTCTGGGAAGCGGCAGGGCTGTCGGGCAGCGGGGCGTGAGCCGCCGGCATTCGCGCCCGCGGGCTTTCCGTTGCCGCGTACGCGTGACGGACTCCCCGGTCCAGCGGGCTGGGTTCATGGCTGTCGGCAAGATGCAAGTCTCCAGGCAGACAATGGTCCCGCGGTGGTCGATCAGGCTGCCGGCCGCAGCAACGACCGGGATCGGATACTGAGAACATGACAAGAAAGTACTTTGGCACCGACGGCATCCGCGGCACCGTGGGTACCTACCCGATCACGCCCGACTTCGTGCTGCGGCTGGGTCATGCGGTGGGCCGCGTGCTGCGCGGCACGCATGAGCGACCGGTGGCCCTCATCGGCAAGGACACTCGCATCTCGGGTTACATGCTCGAGTCGGCGCTGGAGGCGGGTTTGAACTCCGCCGGCGTGGACGTCATGCTCACCGGCCCGCTGCCGACACCAGGGGTGGCCTACCTTACCCGCGCGCTGCGGCTGAGCCTGGGTGTGGTCATCAGCGCCTCGCACAACCCGTATGAGGACAACGGCATCAAGTTCTTCTCCGCGCGGGGCGAAAAGTTGCCCGACGCCTGGGAGGAGGAGGTCGAGTCCGCCATGGACGCACCACCGCAGTGGGCCGAGTCCCGCCACATCGGCCGGGCCCGCCGGCTCGACGATGCGTCGGGCCGCTACATCGAATTCTGCAAGTCGACCTTTGCCTCCGAGCTTTCGCTCAAGGGACTGAAGATCGTGGTCGACGCAGCCAACGGCGCGGCCTACCACCTGGCGCCGGAGGTGTTCCACGAACTCGGCGCCGACGTCATCAAGATCGGCTGCAGCCCAGACGGCTACAACATCAACGATGGCGTGGGCGCCACTTCCCCGGCTGCCCTGGTCCAAGCGGTGAAGGAGCATGGCGCCGACTACGGCATTGCGCTCGATGGCGACGCCGATCGGCTGCAGTTGGTCGACCGGGCGGGCCGGCTCTACAACGGCGACGAATTGCTGTACGTGATGGTGGCCGATCGGCTGGCGCAGGGCATGCCCATGCCCGGTGCGGTGGGCACTTTGATGACCAACATGGCGGTGGAGGTGGCGCTGCGGCAGCGGGGCGTCGATTTCGTGCGGGCCAAGGTGGGCGATCGCTACGTGTTGGAGGAACTGGCGCGCCGCGGCTGGTGCCTGGGTGGCGAGGGCTCCGGGCATCTGCTGGCGTTGGACAAGCACACCACGGGCGACGGCATCGTCAGCGCCTTGCAGGTGCTGCAGGCCCAGCAACGCTGTGGTCGTTCGCTGGCCGAACTGCTGATGGGCGTCGAACTCTTTCCACAGACGCTCATCAACGTGCGCATCGATGCCAGTCGTGATTGGCGCCAGAACGAGAAGCTGTCGCGCGAACAGGCGGCTGTGGCTGAACTGCTCGGCGAGACGGGCCGGGTCCTGATCCGCGCCTCCGGCACCGAGCCGGTGCTGCGAGTGATGGTCGAGGCGCGCGACGCCACGCAGGCCCGCGCCTGCGCCGAGCGGCTCGCCGCAGCGGCCCAGGGCTGAGAACCCGGCGCAGCAGGCGCCGCGCTGGGGTCCGCGCGTATGACAGCCTGATAGCAAATATGTCAGACCCGCTCGGACACGTCACTTCATTGTCATAAAGCGTCCCTACAGTGCATCTCGGTCGGCCGCAAGGCCGTTGTCCCGAGAATCAATGAGAGGGCTCTCTATGTCCATGAATACCGCTCTGATCAGCAAGGGTGTGGCCGCGGTCGCTCTCGGCGCGCTGTCCGCTCTGGCCTGCGCACAAGACATCACCGGCGCCGGCGCCACCTTCCCGGCACCCGTCTACGCCAAGTGGGCGGACGCCTACAACAAGGCCGCCAACATCCGCATCAACTACCAGTCGGTGGGTTCCGGTGCCGGCATCAAGCAGATCACCGCCAAGACGGTCGATTTCGGTGCCTCCGACATGCCGCTCTCCGATGAAAAACTCGCTGAGGCCGGCCTGATGCAGTTCCCCACCGTGATTGGCGGCGTGGTGCCGGTGGTCAACATCGTCGGCATCCAGCCTGGCCAGATCAAGCTCACCGGCCAACTGCTGGGCGACATCTACCTGGGCAAGGTGTCCAAGTGGAATGACCCGGCCATCACGGCGCTGAACCCCGGTGTGAAGCTGCCCGATGCCACCATCACGACCGTCCACCGCTCCGACGGCTCGGGCACCACCTTCATCTTCACCAACTACCTCTCCAAGGTAAACGCTGCCTGGAAGGCTGGCCCCAGCGAAGGCACGGCCGTGAAGTGGCCCAATCCCAACGGCACGGGCGGCAAGGGCAACGAGGGTGTTTCGCAGTACGTCAAGCAGTTGCCCAACTCGATCGGTTACGTTGAATACGCTTACGCCAAGCAGAACAAGATGGCGTACGTGCTGATGAAGAACAAGGACGGTCACTTCGTCACACCGGACGATGCCAACTTCAAGGCTGCTGCCGCGGGTGCCGACTGGTCCAAGACCTTCTATCAAGTGCTGACCGAGCAGGCCGGCAAGGACGCCTGGCCGATCACCGGCGCCACCTTCATCCTGTTGCACAAGGTGCAAGACAAGCCGGCCAACGGACTGGCCACGATGAAGTTCTTCGACTGGAGCTACGCCAACGGCGACAAGATGGCTGCCGATCTGGAGTACGTGCCCTTGCCGGACAGCGTGAAGGCGCTGGCCCGCAAGCAGTGGGCATCGATCAAGGACAGCGCCGGCAAGAGCGTGCTGCCGCAGTGATCGTTGTTCAGAGCACTGGACGCTTGTTCCTGCAAGACTGATCTGACCTGACCTGACGCACGGGGCCGCTCGCGCCCCGTGTCGTCTCGTCCACCGGAGGCATCGTGGCCGCTACACTTCCCGCCACCCCGCAAGACGTCCAGCACCAGATGTCGACTACCTCTCCGGCCGGTCGCCCCAGACCAGCTGTGCGCATGCCCTGGGCTGACGCACTGTTCTCCCTTCTGGCGCATGGCGCCGCCTGGCTCACGCTGCTGCTGCTGGTGGGCATCATCGGCTCGCTGATCATCGGCGCAGCGCCTGCCATCCAGGCGTATGGCCTGGGCTTCCTCACCAGTGCCGAATGGGACCCGGTGAATGATCAGTACGGCGGTATGGCCATGATCTATGGCACGCTGGCCACCTCGTTCATCGCCCTGCTGATCGCCGTGCCGGTGAGTTTCGGCATTGCCCTGTTCCTGACCGAGCTGTCTCCGGGCTGGCTCAAGCGCCCCCTCGGCGTGGCGGTCGAACTGCTGGCGGCGGTGCCCTCCATCGTCTACGGCATGTGGGGCCTGGTGGTACTGGGCCCCTTGCTCGCCAAGTACGTGCAGGCACCGCTGCAGGCCACCCTCGGCCAGGTACCTGGCCTGAACGTGCTGCTGTCGGGCCCGCCGGTGGGCATCGGTATTTTCTCGGCCGGGGTCATCCTGGCCATCATGATCATTCCCTTCATCGCCTCGGTGATGCGAGATGTCTTCGAGGTCACGCCGGCGATGTTGAAGGAATCGGCCTACGGGCTGGGTTCCACCACCTGGGAGGTGGTGTACCGCGTGGTGCTGCCCTACACCAAGACCGGTGTGGTCGGTGGCGTGATGTTGGGCCTGGGCCGGGCGCTGGGCGAAACCATGGCGGTCACCTTCGTGATCGGCAATGTCAGCCAGCTCGACAGCCTGTCCATCTTCCGCCCGGCCAACAGCATCACCTCGGTGCTGGCGAACGAGTTTGCCGAAGCCGGCGATGGCATGCACATGGCCTCACTGATGTACCTGGGCCTGGTGCTGTTCGTGATCACCTTCATCGTGCTGGCCCTGTCGAAGGTACTGCTGGCACAACTCAAGAAAGGCGAGGGTCGCTGATGAACGCCGCCGCCCTGCACGCATCGCGTCTGGCGATGCACGCGCGCCGCAAGCGCGTCAATGCTGTTGCACTCACCCTGTCGCTCGCGGCCATGGCCTTCGGTCTGATCTGGCTGATCTGGATCCTGGCTGAAACCGTGCGGCTTGGCGTGGGCGGGCTCAGTTTGGCCCTGTTCACCGACATGACGCCGCCTCCGGGCGACGAAGGCGGTGGCTTGGCCAACGCCATTTTCGGTTCGCTGGTAATGGTGGTGCTGGCCACTTGCGTGGGCACGCCCATCGGCATCCTGGCCGGTGTCTACCTGGCCGAATACGGCCGCGCCACTTGGCTCGGGCATGCCACCCGGTTCATCAACGACATCCTGCTGTCGGCGCCCTCCATCGTGATCGGCCTGTTCATCTATGCGGTGTGGGTGGCCCGGTTCAAGAACTTCTCGGCCTGGGCCGGCATCATGGCGCTGGCGCTGATCGTGATCCCGGTGGTGATTCGCACCACCGAGAACATGCTTTCGCTGATCCCGAACGCGCTGCGCGAGGCGGCTTACGCCCTCGGCACGCCGAAGTGGAAGGTCATCCTGACCATCACACTGAAGTCGGCCCGCGCTGGCGTGTTGACGGGCATCTTGTTGGCCGTCGCCCGCATCGCCGGTGAGACCGCTCCGCTGTTGTTCACCGCCCTGTCCAACCAGTTCTGGACCAGCGACCTCAATGCCCCGATGGCCAGCCTGCCGGTGACCATCTTCAAGTTCGCAATGAGCCCCTACGAGAACTGGCAGAAACTGGCCTGGGCCGGCGTATTCCTGATCACGATGGGCGTGCTCGCGTTGAACATCCTTGCTCGCACACTTCTGCGCAACAAACACTGATCCTCGGGGAAAACTGCCATGGATGCCAAAGTCGACCTCCCCGTAACCGAGAAGGTGAAGCTCTCGGTGCGCAACCTCAACTTCTATTACGGCCAGTTTCTGGCGTTGAAGAACATCAACCTCGACATCCCGGAGAAGAAGGTCACAGCCTTCATCGGGCCCTCGGGCTGCGGCAAGTCGACTCTGCTGCGCACCTTCAACCGCATGTTCGAGCTTTACCCCGAGCAGCGCGCCGAAGGCCAGATCCTGCTCGACGGTGACAACGTGCTCACCAGCAAGGATGACATCTCGTTGATCCGCGCCAAGATCGGCATGGTCTTCCAGAAGCCCACGCCTTTCCCGATGTCGATCTACGACAACATCGCCTTTGGTGTGAAGCTGTTCGAGAGCCTGCCGCGTGTCGAGATGGATGAGCGGGTGGAGTGGGCGCTGAAGAAGGCCGCGTTGTGGAACGAGGTAAAGGACAAGCTCGACCAGAGCGGCTCAGGTCTGTCCGGTGGTCAGCAGCAACGCCTGTGCATCGCACGCGGCATTGCAATCAAGCCGGAGGTGCTGCTGCTCGACGAGCCATGCTCGGCGCTCGACCCCATCTCCACCGGCAAGATCGAGGAGCTGATCGACGAGCTCAAGAGCGATTACACCGTGGTGATCGTCACCCACAACATGCAGCAGGCGGCGCGCAGCTCGGACTACACCGCCTACATGTACCTGGGCGACCTGATCGAGTTCGGCCCGACCTCGGACCTCTTCATGAAACCGAAGAAGAAGGAGACCGAGGACTACATCACCGGTCGCTTCGGCTGACTTCGGCAGACGCACCGATGCAAGCACCGCACGCTGTCAACACCACCGCATTGAAGAGGCCATCATGAGCGACAAGCATCTGTCCACCCAGTTCGATGCCGAACTCAGCGGCATCTCGACCCGGGTGCTGGAAATGGGCGGCTTGGTCGAGCTGCAGGTGGCGCAGGCCATCTACGCGCTGACCAACTTCAGCAACGAGACCGCCGCGCAGGTGCTCAAGCAGGAGGACAAGGTCAACCAGATGGAGATCGACATCGACCGCGATCTGCAGACCATCATCGCGCGTCGCCAGCCCACCGCTCGCGACCTGCGGCTGCTGATCGCGATCTCGAAGACCATCGGCAACCTCGAACGGGTGGGCGACGAGGCGGCCCGCATCGCCCGCACCGTGCAGCGGCTGGTCAATACCGGTGTCTCAAGCCGGCTCCGGCTGCCGGTAGCCGATGTCGGCTTCGAGGCCAGCCTGGCGACCACGTCGATGCGTCGCTCGCTCGATGCCTTTGCGCGGCTGGACGTTCAGCAGGCGCTGCAAGTCATCAAGCAGGACAACGAAATCGACCAGGAGTTCGACGGCCTGATGCGCAAGCTCATCACCTACATGATGGAAGACCCGCGCACCATTTCTGCCAGCATCGACTTGGTGTTCGTGGCCAAGGCCATCGAACGCATCGGCGACCACGCGAAGAACGTGGCCGAGCAGACCATCTATATCGTCAAGGGCACCGACGTGCGGCACAACCCGCCGGACACGCTGGAATCCCTGGTGCAATGAAGCAGCGCTGCAGAATGGAGACTCTTAAATGAGCTGCGTCCTCGTGGTGGAAGACGAAAGCGCGATCGCCGAGCTGATCTCCATCAACCTGCGCCACGCAGGCTACGAGGTCACCATTGCCGCCACGGCCGAGCAGGCCCAGGCGGCGGTGGACGCGGTGTTGCCCGACCTGGTGCTGCTCGACTGGATGCTGCCCGGGCAATCGGGCATGGCGCTGGCCCGTCAGTGGCGCGGTGCAGCGCGCACGCGTGAACTGCCCATCATCATGCTCACCGCGCGGGCCGAAGAGGGCGACAAGATCGCCGGCCTCGACGCCGGGGCGGACGACTACCTGAGCAAGCCTTTCGCCACCGGCGAGTTGCTGGCCCGCATCCGCGCGGTGCTGCGACGTCGGGCGCCCGAGGCGCTGGACACGGCCGTCGAAGTGGGCCAGCTCAAGCTCGACCCGGCCACGCGGCGCGTGACCCGTGGTGCCGAGGAGGTGCGCGTCGGCCCCACCGAATTTCGTCTGCTGCATTTCTTCATGACCCATCCCGAACGCGTACACAGCCGGGCCCAACTGCTCGACAGGGTGTGGGGCGATCACGTGTTCATCGAAGAACGCACGGTGGATGTGCATGTAAAGCGCCTGCGCGAGGCGCTGGGCCCGGTGGCCTGTGCGCAGATGATCGAGACGGTCCGCGGCGCCGGGTACCGGCTGACGCGCAGCGCGGTGTTGAGCCACTGATTCCGTTCCGGACCCTGCATGTTTTTCAGACGCTATGCCGGCGCGGTGCTGTCCATGAGCGCTGGAGCCGCGCTGGGCTTCGGCGCCGGTGGCTTGGTGAACTCGCCGGTCTGGGGCGCCTGGACCGGTGCGGCCCTGGGGGTGTTGTTTCACGAAGTACGCGACCAGATGCGCGGGCAGCGCCTGCTGCGCTGGCTGCGGGCGGTGCAGGCCACCGACGCCGGTCATGCGCAGGCGGAGCTGGGCAACGGGCCGCGTGACCGGGGGCATTGGGGCGAGCTGGCCTACCGCATCGAGAAGCTGCTGCGCCACCGTGAAGTGGCGCTGGCTGTTGAGAAGGCCCGGCTGGCGGACTTTCTTTCTGCCATCGAGGCCTCACCCAATGGCGTGCTGCTGATTGATGGCAACGAGCAGATCGCCTGGTGCAACTCGGTGGCAGCTGATCACTTCGGCCTCGACCCGGTGCGCGACCGCAACCAGCGCGTCACCAACCTGCTGCGCGCGCCTGGCTTTGTGGCGCACTTGCAGGCACCGGCCAGCGACGAACCCATCGCCATGCGCACACCGAAGGGTGACAGCATGTTGTCGGTGCTGGTCCGCCACTATGGTCAGGGCATGCGGCTGGTGCTGTCGCACGACGTGACCGAACGTCTGCGCAACGAGGCCATGCGACGCGACTTCGTCGCCAACGTGTCGCATGAGATCCGCACCCCGCTGACGGTGCTGGCCGGCTTCGTCGAGACGCTGGTCAATCTACCGCTCACGGATGTGGAGCGCCAACGCGTGCTGACGCTGATGACGCAGCAGACGCAACGCATGCAGAACCTGGTGGCCGACCTGCTCGCCCTGGCGCAGCTGGAGGGCAGCCCGCGCCCTAGCGCCGACACCTGGGTGTCGGTCGCACTGTTGCTCAGCCAAGCGGAAACCGAGGCGCGGGGTTTGTCGCGCGGCCGGCATGAACTCAGCTTCCCCGACCCCGAGGCGGAGAGCCTGGCCCGGCTGCAGCTTGCCGGCAGCCAGAACGAGCTGCTGTCGTGCCTGGCCAACTTGGTCGGCAACGCAGTCCGATACACACCGGAGGGTGGCCGCATCGAGGTCAATTGTTCGGTGCGTGCCGATGGCAGCGCGGTGCTGACAGTACGCGACAACGGCATCGGCATCGCCCGTGAACATCTGCCGCGGCTGACGGAACGCTTCTACCGCGTTGATGGCAGCCGGTCGCGCGAGACCGGCGGCACAGGCTTGGGGTTGTCCATCGTCAAGCACATCGTGCAGCGTCACGGCGGTGACCTGCAGGTCGAGAGCGAGCCCGGCAAGGGATCACTCTTTCGGCTGGTATTTCCGGCACCCCGCGTGCGCCACGGGGCAGGCAGCGGTGCGTCGGTGCCTTTGACCTCGGTTGTCGAAGCGACCCTCCACTGAAATCGTGGGCTGGTCGCGGTCGCGGTCGCGGTCGGGGTCAACTGCCGCGGCGGTAGATCAGCAGGGTTTCGGTGCGGTCGCCGGGACGGCGCTCTCTGGCGACCAGCGTCCAGCCCGGTAAGTCGGGAGCCGCCTGCGGCAGCGGCGCACTGCGCAGCAGCCAGGCGCAACGGTCTGCGGCCTTCGCCCGGGCATCCACACGCCACCGGCCATCCAGGCCCATTGCAGCAATCTGGCTGCTCGTGAGCGAAGACGCGGCGAGGCAACTGCCCGCGGGCACGTGCACCGCCAGGCGCTGCATCAGCCGCCGGTAGCTGAAGGCCTGGTCCAACGCCGGCAACAGCAGCGTCATCGCCAGCAGCCAGCTCAGTGCCACGCCTCCGGCCGGCAGCACCAGGCTCTTCCACATCGGA
Organism: Burkholderiales bacterium; assembly: GCA_039932275.1. Taxonomy (GTDB): domain Bacteria; phylum Pseudomonadota; class Gammaproteobacteria; order Burkholderiales; family Burkholderiaceae_C; genus Sphaerotilus. The sequence continues at coordinate 2,325 of JBDTQF010000105.1, read as the reverse complement.
TGGCGATGGCGGCCGGTGCGCCAGGCCACCAATGCCACCCAGGCCATGCTGCCCAGCAAGGCGAAAACCAGTGCCAGCAGGCTGAACTTCGGCTGGAACCCCGGCACCAGATGGGTCACGTTGACGGCGGGTTTGGCGGGCAGGCCGGTGTACATCGACAGGTACACCACCCAGAAGGTCAGCGCCCAGCCGGTGAAGAAGAACACCGAGAACCAATCAATCGCAGCGCTGACGCTGCGCTGCAGGGTGGGCAGCGCAAACGCGGCCAACACCGCCATGCCCGGCAGCGCGAGCATCAGGGCACGGTCGGAGCCGCCCATTACCACGCTGGAGATCAGCGCTACCCCGCTGCAGGCCAGCGGCGCCGCAACATGCCGGTGTGCCCAATGGCGCCGCCAGCGCCACAGCGTCCACGCCGCCAGAGGCCAAACCGGCCAGGTGAACCATGCCATCAACCGGAAGAAGCCAAGCGCCCCCTGCGGTGTGCCCTGGCGCCACGCCCAGGTGCCCAGGGCCGTGGCAATGCCCAGCGCACCCAGCAACCCCAGCGCCAGCCACAGGTTGGCTGCACGGGCCAGCGGATGGCGTGAGCGCAGGTTGACGATGGCTCCGGCCAGCGCCAGCGCCACTGCGGTGGTGGGAGCAGCACTGGCCGCCAGCACGCACAGCCCGGCGATCAATGCACAGCGGCTGCGCCATGGCTTGAACGGTGCCGCAGCGAGACCGTAGAGGAACAGCGCGGTGGCGGTCAGTTGCACCAGCTCCGGCGTGGTTTCGTGACCCAGCAGCAGCAGGCCGAGAGCCGAAATCAGTGCAAGCAACGAACCGTCGGCAATGGCCCGGGCGTAATCGAGGGGCTGGGCCTCGCCGCCGAAGGCGAAGGGCAGGGGCAGCGCGTCCTCGCTGCGCGCCAGGTGGAACGTGGCATACCAGAGCAGCGCCAACGTGGCCACCATCAGCAATGCGAACGGCAACCGCGCGGCCACTTCGGGTGCCAGCCACGTCGACAGCCCCTTGATGAACAGCGCACCAAGCCAGTAAGGCAGCGCGCCGCCATCGCCCACGACCCCCCCCAGGCTCGGATGCAGCCAGGCCGACCACGAGGCTTCGCCGTGCACCAGGTTCATCATGTAGCCGAAGGCGGTGATGTCCGCGCCTTTCCACGGGTCGCGCCCAAACACGCCGGGCAGGACATAGGCTGCGCAGAACAGCAGCAGCGCGGCGCGTGGCAACCGCTGCGCTGCGCGCTGTGTGACGAGGGCGGGGTTGGGTGTACTCACGGGTCGGATCGTCGGGAACGCGGGCGATTCTTGCAGCAAAACCCGGCGGGCAGATGTCGGGTGCCTGTCTGGCTGCGGGCGCAGGGCGATGGCGCCCGAAACGGCCAACAAAAAAGGCAGCCGAGGCTGCCTTCGTTGCACAAGCCCGCAGGCTGTGGCATCACTTCTTGATGCCGACCTTGAACTTGTTGCGGAACTTCTCGACGCGACCGCCCAGGCTGTCCACGCTCTTTTGCTGGCCGGTGTAGAACGGGTGCGTTTCGCTGGTGGTTTCCAGCTTGTACAGCGGCAGCTCGCGGCCATCGTCCAACTTGATCGATTCTCTGGTCTGCGCGCAAGAACGCGTCACGAACTTGAACCCGTTGGACTGGTCCACGAAACAGATTTCGCGGTAGTTGGGATGGATGCCGTCTTTCATCAGAGCCTCGCAAGTGAGTCGGTAGCCACGCAAGCTTCAACGTTGTGAACGTTCCTGCTGCGCACTTTCCATAGTGGGTGCGGAAAAGCTCGCGATTATAGCCAGCTGCGGTGGTGTGTCACCCGCCTCGTCGCATCATGTCGAAGAAGTCGACATTGCTCTTCGTGGCCTTCATCTTTTCGAGGATGAACTCCATCGCCTCGATCTCGTCCATCGGGTACAGCAGCTTGCGCAGGATCCAGGTCTTTTGCAGGATCTCGGGCTGCAGCAGCAATTCTTCGCGGCGCGTGCCGCTCTTGTTGATCAGGATCGACGGGTAGACGCGCTTCTCGGCCATGCGGCGATCCAGGTGGATTTCGCAGTTGCCGGTGCCCTTGAACTCTTCGTAGATCACCTCGTCCATGCGCGAGCCGGTGTCGACCAGCGCGGTGCCGATGATCGTCAGCGAGCCGCCTTCTTCGACATTGCGCGCTGCGCCGAAGAAGCGCTTCGGGCGCTGCAGCGCGTTCGAGTCCATGCCGCCGGTCAGCACTTTGCCGCTCGACGGCAGCACGTTGTTGTAGGCGCGGGCGAGGCGGGTGATCGAGTCGAGCAGGATCACCACGTCCTTCTTCATCTCGACCAGCC
>JBDTQF010000104.1:0-13377 GCA_039932275.1 Burkholderiales bacterium | reverse complement strand
AGATCCAGGAAGAGAGCATGCACTACGAGATGCTCAAGCACACCGGCGAGTACCCCATCATCGGCGTCAACACGTTCCGCAACCCGCACGGCGACACGGCCACCGGCGAGATCGAGCTGGCCCGCTCGACCGAGGAAGAGAAACAGTCGCAGCTCACGCGCCTGGCCGACTTCCACAGCCGCCACCAAGCCAGCGCGACAACGATGCTGCAGCGCCTGCAGCAGGCCGTGATCGACGACCACAATGTGTTCGAGGTGCTGATGGACGCGGTGCGTGTGTGCTCGCTGGGGCAGATCACGCATGCGCTGTTCGAGGTCGGCGGGCAGTACCGCCGTAGCATGTGAGGCGGCCGCCAACAATGAAGGAGACAGCCCGATGAATGACTACGTCGCCCCCCTGAAGGACATGCAGTTCGTGCTGCGCGAGCTGGCCGGGCTCGATGCAGTCGGCCGGCTGCCCGGGCATGAGGACGTGAACGAGGAGCTGGCATCGGCCATCCTCGACGAAGCCGGCAAGTTCGCGAGCGGCGTGCTCTCGCCGTTGAACGTACCCGGCGACCGCGAAGGCGTGCACTGGCATGAGCAGGGCGTGCGTACCGCCGCCGGCTGGCGCGAGGCCTACACACAGTTCGTCGCTGGCGGCTGGAACGCGCTGTCCTGCCCCACCCACCACGGCGGCCAGGGCCTGCCGCGGCTGGTCTCCTCGATGGTCGAGGAGATGTGGAACAGCGCCAACATGTCGTTCACGCTGTGCCCCATGCTGACCCGCGGCGCGATCGAAGCGCTGGAGCTGGTGGGCACGCCCGAGCAGAAGGCGGCCTACCTGCCCAAGCTGGTCAGCGGCGAGTGGACCGGCACGATGAACCTGACCGAGCCGCAGGCCGGCTCGGACCTGGCGGCCGTGCGCACCCGTGCGGTGCCGCAGCCCGATGGCAGCTTCAAGCTGCACGGGCAGAAGATCTTCATCACCTACGGCGAACACGACCTCACCGACAACATCATCCACCTGGTGCTGGCCCGCACGCCGGATGCGCCGGAGGGCGTCAAGGGCATCTCGCTGTTCGTGGTGCCGAAGTTCATCGTCAACGCCGACGGCAGCCCGGGCGAGCGCAACGACGTGCGCTGCGTCTCGGTCGAACACAAGCTGGGTATCCACGCCAGCCCGACCTGCGTGCTGGCGTTCGGCGACCACGGCGGCGCCACCGGCTGGCTGGTGGGCGAAGAGAACCGCGGCCTCGAATACATGTTCATCATGATGAACGCCGCCCGCTACGCCGTGGGGCTGGAAGGCGTGGGCCTGTGCGAGCGCGCCTACCAGCGCGCCGTTGCCTTTGCACGCGACCGCGTCCAGGGCACCGAGATCGGCGGCAAAAGCCGCGACAAGGTCGCCATCATCCGCCACCCCGACGTACGGCGCATGCTGCTGCAGATGAAGTCGCGCACCGAGGCGTTGCGCGCCGTGGCCGCCGTCACCGCCGCCGCGATGGACGCCGCCGCGGTGCACCCCGAGGCGGCCGAGCGCAAGCGCAGCCAGGCCTTCGTTGAGCTGATGATCCCCATCGTCAAGGGCTGGAGCACCGAGTCGGCGGTGCTGGTCACCTCGCTGGGCGTGCAGATCCACGGCGGCATGGGCTTCATCGAGGAGACCGGTGCCGCGCAGCATTTCCGCGACGCCCGCATCACGCCCATCTACGAAGGCACCACCGGCATCCAGGCAGCCGACCTGATCGGCCGCAAGATCGCCCGTGAGGGTGGGCAGACCATTGCCGGCGTGGTCACCCAGATGCGCGAGGTGCAGGCGCAGTTGCTGAAGGCGGACGACGCCGATCTGAAGGCCATTGCCGCCGCGCTGGGCCAGGGCGTCACGGCGCTGGAGCAGGCGGTGCAGTTCATCCTGGCCAGCTACGGCCCGGCGGTGAAGCAGGCGTCGGTGGGTGCCGTGCCGTTCCTGGAGCTGTTCGGCATCGTCGCCGGTGGCTGGCAGATGGCGCGCGCGGCACTGGCGGCAAGGCAGCGCCTGGCCGGTGGCGACAGCGACAGTGCCTTCCTGCAGGGCAAGCAGCTGACCGCGCGCTTCTATGCCGACCATGTGCTGAGCGCTGCCCCGGGGCTGGCTCACGCGGTGATCCATGGCGCCGAGGCCGCGCTGGCATTGGATGATCATCAGTTCTGAAGCGGCGCCCGGGCCCTGGCCCGAGCGCATCGTGTGCCTGACCGAGGAGCCCACCGAGGTGCTGTACGCCCTGGGTGAACAGCACCGCATCGCCGGCATCTCGGGCTTCACGGTGCGGCCGCCGCGGGCGCGGCAGGAAAAGCCCCGCGTCTCGGCCTTCACCAGCGCAAAGATCGACCAGATCCTGGCACTGCAGCCCGACCTGGCGATCGGCTTCTCCGATATGCAGGCCGACATCGCCCAGGCGCTGATCCGGCACGGCGTCGAGGTCTGGATCAGCAACCACCGCAGCGTGTCGCAGATCGTGGGTTACGTGCAGCGCCTGGGTGCGATGGTGGGCGCAGCCGACGCCGCCCGCGCCTACGCCGCCGAACTGCAGGTCGGCATCGACCGCGTGCGCGTGGCCGCCGCACGACTGCCGCGCCGGCCGAAGGTGTACTTCGAGGAATGGGACGAGCCGCAGATCTCGGCCATCCGCTGGGTCAGCGAGCTGATCGGCATCGCCGGCGGCGACGACATCTTTCCGGATCGCGCCCTGGCCCCGCTGGGCAAGGACCGCATCGTGGCCGACCCAATGGAGGTCGTGGCACGTGCGCCCGACCTGATCATCGGCTCCTGGTGCGGCAAGAAATTCCGCCCCGAGCGCGTGTCCGCGCGGCCCGGCTGGCAGGATGTGCCGGCGGTGCGCGACGGCGAACTGTTTGAAATCAAGTCGCCGCTGATCCTGCAACCCGGGCCGGCGGCGCTGACCGACGGCCTGCAGGCCCTGCATCACATCATCCAAGGCTGGTGCGACCGGCACCCGACCCCTCACTCCACCTGAAAGGCATGACCATGTTCAAGGCACTGATGCTGACCCAGGGCGCCAATCGCACCACCGACGCACGCCTGACCGACCTGGCCGAGGCCGCGCTGCCAGCCCATCCGGTGACGGTGCAGGTCGAGTATTCCAGCCTCAACTTCAAGGACGCGCTGGCCATCACCGGCCGCAGCCCCATCGTCAAGCAGTGGCCGATGGTGCCCGGTATCGATCTCGCGGGCACCGTGACCCGCAGCGACGACCCGGCGTGGCGGGCTGGCGACAAGGTGGTGGTCAACGGTTGGGGCATGGGCGAAACCGACTGGGGCGGCCTGGCACAGCAGGCCCGTCTGAAGCCCGAATGGCTGCTGAAGCTGCCGGCGCCCTTCACCACCCGCCAGGCCGCCGCCATCGGCACCGCCGGCTACACCGCGGCGCTGTGCGTGCTGGCATTGCAGAAACACGGCCTGACGCCGGCCGACGGGCCGGTGCTGGTGACCGGTGCCTCCGGCGGCGTCGGCTCGGTGGCCATCGTGCTGCTGGCCGGGCTGGGCTTCGAGGTGCTGGCCGCCACCGGCCGACCGCAGGAAGAGGCCTACCTGCGGTCGCTGGGCGCTGCCGGCATCGTCGAGCGCAGCAGCCTGTCGCAGCCCGGCGGCAAGCCGCTGGCGGCCGAGCGCTGGGCCGGTGTGGTCGACACCGTGGGCAGCCATACGCTGGCCAACGCCTGCGCCGCCACGAAGTGGGACGGTGCGGTGGCCGCCTGCGGCCTGGCACAGGGCGCCGACTTTCCAGCCACGGTGATGCCGTTCATCCTGCGCGGCGTCACGCTGTACGGCATCAACTGCGTGTTCGAGGCCAATGCCAAACGCGAGCAGGCCTGGGCGTTGCTGGCGCGGCACATGCCCGCGGCCACGCTGGAAGCCGTGACACATGAGGTGGGCCTGAGCCAGGCGGTGGCCGCCAGCAACGACCTGCTGGACGGCAAGCTGCACGGCCGCACCGTCGTCAACGTCAACAGCTGAAAGCCACGCTGTCAGGCCCCGGCGCCGGGTGCCGGGGCATTGCGGGCGCACTGCGGTTCGGCGCCGAGGCTGGTGCTCTCGCGCACCCGGCCATCGGTGCCCACCACCACCTGGGCCCACAGGCAATCGGTGTTGAAGTAGCGCCAGGACCAGATCTGGCCACCCTTGAGGCCGGCACCGCGGCGTTCATTGGGGCGGCCGAGCAGCTTGAGCAGTTCGTCGCTGGTCATGCCAAGCTTGACGAGCGCGAAGTGTTCGGCATCGAGCACCTGCTCCCAGCGTTCGACCTTGCCTTGCGGATCGAGATCGACCATGTAAGTGTCGCGGCCCGCCGGCCCGCGGGCGAATTCCAGCCGGGTGCGCCCACCGTCGACCGCATAGCGCCCGGTGGGCGCGCCCATCGAGGCGGAGACCTCGTCGGCCGTCTGGCCCACGCGCACGCCGCTGGTGCCATAACCGGCGCAACCGGCCAGCGCGAGGGTCAGCACAGCCGCCTTCAGCCAGCGGGCCGCCAGGGCCGGGGCGTGTTGTGCGCTGGAAGAGGTTGGAAAACGCATGGGGATCTCCTTGTCGAGGTCGGTGTTCTGGGGGTCGAGTCGGTGCAACACGAAGGTTGCACTCAAGGCTCGCACATATTGCACCCAACCACGGTGTGTACGGCCGGGAGGGTGTGCATGATGCATGCCAGCTGTCGCAACGCAACGACATCGGCTGCAGGAAACGCTAAGCTATCGGATTCCATTTTTCCCCTTTTACAGGAGCCTGGACATGGCCGCCTCCACTTCACGCGAAATCTACGTCGTCGGTGCCGCACGCACCGCCATTGGCACCTTCGGCGGCACGCTGAAGGACATCCCGCCCGCCGAGCTGGGCGCGCTGGTCATCAAGACCGCCGTGGCACGCAGCGGGGTGGCACCGGCCGCGGTGGGGCACGTCGCGATGGGCACGGTGGTGATCACCGAGCCGCGCGACGCCTACCTCAGCCGCGTGGCCTCCATCAACGCCGGCCTGCCCAAAGAGACGGTGGCCTTCAACGTCAACCGGCTGTGCGGCTCGGGCCTGCAGGCCATCATTTCGGTGGCGCAGTCCATCCTGCTGGGCGACTGCGAAATAGCGGTCGGCGGCGGTGCCGAATCGATGTCGCGCGGCGCCTACCTGATGCCCGCTGCCCGCTGGGGTGCCCGCATGGGCGACACCACCCTGCAGGACACGATGACCGCCGCGCTGCATGACCCGTTCCACAAGATCCACATGGGCATCACGGCCGAGAACGTGGCCGAGAAGTTCGGCATCACCCGGCAGATGATGGACGAGCTGGCCGTCACCAGCCACCAACGCGCTGCCGCGGCCATCGCCGCCGGCCGCTTCAAGGAGCAGATCGTGCCGGTGGAGATCGTCACCCGCAAGGGCACGGTGAGCTTCGACACCGACGAGCACGTCAAGGCCGACACCACGCTGGAAGTGCTGGCCAAGATGAAGCCGGCCTTCAAGAAGGACGGCGGCCTGGTCACCGCCGGCAACGCCTCGGGCCTCAACGACGGCGCTGGCGCGGTCGTGCTGGCCAGCGGCGAAGCCGTCAAGGCGCAGGGCCTCAAGCCGATCGCGCGGCTGGTCGGATATGCGCATGCCGGCGTCGAACCCACCCTCATGGGCATCGGACCGGTGCCGGCCACGCGCATGGTGCTGGAGCGCACAGGCCTGAAGATCAGCGACCTGGACGTGATCGAAGCGAACGAAGCCTTCGCAGCGCAGGCCTGCGCGGTGGCCAACGAGCTGGGCTTCGACCCGGCCAAGGTCAACCCCAACGGCTCGGGCATCTCGCTGGGCCACCCGATCGGCGCCACCGGCGCCATCATCACCACCAAGGCAATCTACGAGCTGCATCGCATCCAGGGCCGCTACGCGCTGGTGACGATGTGCATCGGCGGCGGCCAGGGCATCGCCGCGATCTTTGAACGTGTGTGAACTAGGAAACCCATGAGCATCAAGACAGTAGGCGTCATCGGCGCCGGCCTGATGGGCAATGGCATCGCGCAGGTCTGCGCCCAGGCCGGCTTGGCGGTGACGATGGTCGACATCTCCGACGCCGCCGTGCAGAAGGGCCTGGCCAGCATCACCGGCAACCTCGACCGGCTGGTGAAGAAGGACAAGCTCAGCGTCGCCGAGCGCGACGCCGTGCTGGCCCGCATCTCGCCCACCACCGACTACGGTGCGCTCAAGGATGCGGACCTGGTGATCGAGGCCGCCACCGAGAACCCGGCACTGAAGTTCAAGATCCTGCAGCAGATCGAAGGGGTCGTCGGTGCCGAGGCCCTCATCGCCACCAACACCTCGTCGATCTCGATCACGCAGCTGGCGGCGGTGTTGAAGGCGCCGGCGCGCTTCATCGGCATGCACTTCTTCAACCCGGTGCCACTGATGGCGCTGGTGGAGCTGATCCGCGGCCTGCAGACGGCGGACGACACGCATGCGCGTGCGCTGGCCTTCGTGCAGGCGGTGGGCAAGTCGCCGATCACGGTGAAGAACGCGCCGGGCTTCGCGGTCAACCGCATCCTGTGCCCGATGCTCAACGAGGCCATCTTCGCGCTGCAGGAGGGGGTGGCCACGGCGGACGACATCGACACCGGCATGAAGCTGGGCTGCAACCACCCGATCGGGCCGCTGGCGCTGTGCGACCTGGTCGGGCTGGACACGCTGCTGGCGGTGATGAACGTCTTCTACGAAGGCTTCAACGACCCGAAGTACCGCCCGGCGCCGCTGCTCAAGGAAATGGTGGCCGCCGGCTACTACGGCCGCAAGAGCGGACGCGGCTTCTACACCTACGGCTGATCAGCGCGGACGCGGCGGCGCCAGGAAACTCATTGGCGCCGCCCACAGGCGCCGCCCCAGCGCGCGGGCGATGCGGCTGCGGTCGCGCACCGTGACGCCGCGCGACCGCAGCGCCACCCGCAGGGCCAGCGCGAAGCTCACCAGCAGGTTGAACGCGCCGGTCACCGGGATGGCGGCCACGCACCACCAAAAGGCCGGCTCATGCCACAGCGCCGGGCCCAGCGTGCCCAGAGCCGCGGCGATCTGGCCGGTGGCCAGCGTGACGTGGCGCACCTCCAGCGGCAGGCCGAAGAAGGCCGCCACCGCCGGCACCAGCCCCAGCAGCAGCCCCAAGGAGACATTGGCCGCGAGCCCGGAGATGTTGGCGCGCCACCAGAGCGCCCAGTGCTGCGCGCGCGCCGGCCCCAGCCAGGCCCGTGTGCGCGGATGCCAGGCGATGGCGCTGTCGAGTCGGTGCCAGACGAAGCTGTTCTCCACCCAGCCGGCGATCAGGCTCGACGCAAACAGCAGCACGCCGGTGAACGCCGCATACAGCGGCGTGGCGCCCAGCAGGCTGAGCGAGTGCAGCACGTGGTGCGCCTCCTTCTCACTGATCAGCGGCTGGCCCAGCAGCCACCAGGCCAGCCCTTGCGCGGCCAGCACCACCGGCACCACACCGATCAGGTTGCCGGCGATGCCGGCGATCTGCGAGCGGATCAGGTGCGTCACCTCGTCGACGAACTCCTCCACCGCCGTGTCGCTGGCGTCCACGCCGCGCAGCTTGGCAGCCATGGCCGGTGCGGTCATGGCCGGCTGCTTGGTGGCCACCGTCCAGTGCAGCAGGTGGATGGCGACGAAGCTGCCGGCGTAGTTCACGCCGGCCCAGAAGCCGCCCCAGAACGCGGTGAAGCCCAGCGCCGCGATGGCGAACTTGAACAGCGTGGTGGCGCCGATCACCAACCCACCGCCGGCCGCGCGGGCCAGCATGTCGCGGTACTCGGGACGGGTGCGGGTGATGTAGTGCTCGCCGGTTTCAGCGCTGCGTTCGGCCACCTTGCGCGCCAGCAGCGAGTACTGGCGCGCGAACAGGGCACGCCAACTGCGCCGGGCATGGCCGGCACGTACCAGCTGCACCGCCAGCCAGCGCCAGTCGGCGGCCGGCTGCGGCGACACCAGTACGGTCAGCAGGGCCTCGATGCGCACGCAGCGCGCCCGCACCTGGTCGACCTGGAACACCACGTCCACCGACACGCCGTAGGCCTCCAGGTGCTCGTGCACGCTGTCGGCCGCCTGGCCGCAGCGGTCGAGCAGTGCACGCAGGTACTGCACCTGCTGCAGCAGGGTGTCGACGCCGCCGGCCTCGACCAGCTCGGCCAGCCGCTGCGCGCCATGCGCCAGCGCGTGGAACGGCCGCTGCGCCAGCAGCGCCGGGTCGATGCGCAACCGCAACTGCGGCGACAGCCCCGCCGCGCGCACCTGCGACGCCAACAGCTCGATGGCGTCGAGCACCGCCTGGCGCCAGCGTTCGGCCAGGCCGGGCGTGAACACCTGCAACGCCAGGCGCTGCAACGTGTCGTCGTCCAGCGCGGCGATCCAGTCGGCATCGTGTGCCTCGCGAAACACCAGCGCGAACAGCTCGCCAAGTTCGTCGGTCTGCGGGGTGCGCGGCACGAGGGCCAGGCGCAGGCGGTCGGCCACCTCGCTGGCAAAGCCGGTACGCGGCGCAAAGCCATGCTCGGCCAGCAAGGTGACGACTTCGGTGCGCCCCAGCACCTGGTGCAGCAACGCGGCGATGGGCTGGCCATGCGTGGGCTGGCGTTCGATCAGCTGCACCAGGTGGCGCAGCCGCCGCGCCGGCCACGGGCTGGGGTCGGGCGCGGTATCGAGCGAGGGCGCGGGTGGGGATTCGGCCGCCGCCGTCAGCGCATGGCGGGCCGGCGCCGGCGAACGCAGCCATTGCACCAGGCGCACCAGCCACAGGTGCTGCTCGGGTTGCGGTGCGTTCGGGTCGGCCGCATTCAGCAGCGCGGTGAGATCCCAGTTGGCGTCATGCGCCTTGCGCAGCGGCCAGCGCCTGCGCAGCCAGCCCGGCCACATCATTCAATGAAGGGCCCGGGCCTGCGACAGCTCGAACGGTGCGATCGGCGCTTCAAACCAGCGCGCATCCTCGGTGATGCAGAAGAAGCGCCCTTGCATCTGCCCGCGTGGCGTGGCGATGCGGGTCCAGCTGCTGTACTCGAACTGCTCGCCCGGCTTGAGCAGCGGTTGGTGGCCGACCACCGCCAGGCCGCGCACTTCGTCGGTGTGACCGGCGGCATCGGTGATGACCCAGTGGCGCGCCACCAACTGCGCCACGCAGTCGCCGGTGTTGTGGATGGTGACGGTGTAGGCGAACGCGTACTGGCCCTGCGTGGGGTCCGATTGCTCGGGCAGGAAGCGTGTCGCCACCGCGCAACTGAACTCGGGACGCTGTGACATATGCCGCATCATAGTCAGCCCGGATGACCCGCCACCGCGCTGCGGCATCAGCGGCCCCAACGAGCGACCTCGCGCGCACCGTTCGCACCGCCGCTCGCACCACCGCTTTACCTGCTTGCAAACAACCCGCCACCGGCGGGTGCGATGCTTGCCGATATCATCGCCGCCGATTCGAAGGACACACCCATGCCCGCCTTGTTTCTGCGTCCCGCCCATGCCTGGCTGCGTCGGCTGGCCCTGCTCTGCCTGGCCCTGGCCGCGCTGCTCGGCAGCCCGCTGGCCCAGGCCCAGGCACCGGCCGCCGCCATCACCACCCCCATCACCGCCTCAGCACCGGCCATGGCCGGCCTGCCCGCCGCGCAGCCCCTTGTCGAGACAACCGACAACCCCTACGGCATGGCCGCCCTGTGGGCCGGCAGCGACTGGGTGGCCAAAGGGGTGTTGCTGCTACTGGCCCTGATGAGCATGGGCAGCTGGTACTTCATCGTCACCAAGCTGCTGGAGCAGGCCCGCATGGCGCGCCAGAGCGCCGCGGCGCAGAAAACGTTCTGGAGCGCCGGCTCGGTGCGCCAGGGCGCCGATGGCCTGACGCCGGACAGCGCCTACCGCTTCATCGCCGAGGCCGGACTGGAAGCCACCGGCAAGCACGAAGGCCTGCTCGAACACATCGCGTTGAACGACTGGGTCACGCTGCGCCTGCAACGCGCCATCGAACGGGTGCAGGCGCGCCTGCAGGGCGGCCTGGCCTTCCTGGCCACGGTGGGTTCAACGGCACCGTTCGTCGGCCTGTTCGGCACCGTCTGGGGCATCTACCACGCGCTCACCGCCATCGGTGCCGCGGGCCAGGCCTCGATCGACAAGGTGGCGGGGCCGGTGGGCGAGGCGCTGATCATGACCGCTATCGGCCTGGCCGTGGCCGTGCCGGCGGTGCTGGGCTACAACTGGCTGGTCCGCCGCAACAAGGCGGCGCTGGACGAGGTGCGCGCCTTCGGCTCCGACCTGCACGCCGTGCTGCTGTCGCAGACCGCTGTGCGCAGGGGCTGAGCAAGCACCGGGCTTTCAGCCATGGCCTTCCAGCTCGGCGGCGCCGAGGACGACGAGGTCCTCTCCACCATCAACACCACGCCGCTGGTGGACGTGATGCTGGTGCTGCTGATCATCTTCCTGATCACCATCCCGGTGGTGAACTACTCGGTGCCGGTGCAGCTGCCGAAGGAACGCAACGAGGTGCGCATCAGCAAGCCCGAAGACATCGTCATCAACGTCGATGCCAAGGGCCAGATCTACTGGTACGACGCCAAGGTGGCCGGCACCGAAGCGCTGGTCGAACGGCTCAAGAAGGTGGCGCAGATGACGCCGCAGCCCGAGGTGCACATCCGCGGCGACCTGAAGGCGCAGTACGACCCGGTGGGCCGCATCGTCTATGCCTGCCAGCGCGCCGGCATCGTCAAGATCGGCTTCCTCACCGAGCCTCCTCCTCGGAGCTGATGCCATGGCCATGAACACCTCCACGGCGGGTGACGACGAGCCCATCCTGGACATCAACACCACGCCGCTGATCGACGTGATGCTGGTGCTGCTGGTGATGCTGATCATCACCATCCCGATCCAGCTGCACGCGGTGCACCTGAACATGCCGGTGGGCATACCGCCGCCGCAGGTGGTCAAGCCCGAGGTTGTGAAGATCGACATCGACGGCAAGAACGCCGTCTACTGGAACGGCACGCCGGTGGCCAGCCGCATCGAGCTCGAAGGCCTGATGCAGGCCGCCGCCGCGCTGCCGCTGCAGCCCGAGGTGCACATCCGCCCCAACAAGGCCAGCCGCTACGAGGTCTTCGTCGAGGTGATGGTCAGCGCCAACAAGCTCGGGCTGGCCAAGCTCGGCGTGGTCGGGGCCGAACAGTTCATGCCGGGCGCGGCCGGCCAGTGAGCCCGACGTGAAGCGCGCCGACAGCCCCTGGGGCCACACCGATGCCAAGCGCCGCTCGACCGGGCTGCTGGTGGTGATCGTGCTGCATGCGCTGATCCTGTGGGGCCTGGTGAGTGGGCTGGGCCGCAAGGTGATCGAGGTGGTCAAGAAGCCGATCGAGATGACCATCGTGCAGGAGCTGCCGCCGCCACCTCCTCCACCACCGCCGCCGCCGCCGCCCAAGGTGGAGCCGCTGAAGGACATCCCCAAGCCCCAGGCGCCGCCACCGCCGGCCTACGTGCCGCCGCCCGACGTGCCGCCACCGGCCGCGCCGGCACCGGTGATCCAGGCGGTGCAACCCGAGCCGCCGAAGCAGCCGGTGGAGATCAAGCCTGCACCGCCACCCGCGCCGCCCGCCCCACCGGCACCACCAGCGCCCCAGCGGCTGGAGGTGGGGTTCGCCTGCCCCGGCTACCCCAAGGTGCTGCAGAGCGCGCTGGCCGGCCAGGTCGAACGCGTCGGCATCGAAGGCACGGTGCGGGTGCAGTTCCGCGTGCGTGGCGGCCAGGTGGTGGAGGTCACCCCGGTCTCCGGCCCGCGCGAGTACTACCGTGCAGTGCAGGCCGCTGTGCGCCGCTTCAGCTGCACCGCCACACAGGGTGGCGAGGACGTGATCTCCAGCGTCGACATCGTGTTCAAGGAAGAATGACCGCCCCCGACGCGGCCAACCCTGACAGCCTGTTCGCCCAGCCCGGCTATCGGCGCTTCTGGATCGTGCGCCTGGGTTCGCAGCTGGCCATGCAGATGCTGGCGGTGGCGGTGGGCTGGCAGATGTACGAGCTCACCGGCAGCGCCTGGGACCTGGGCCTGGTCGGGCTGGCGGAGTTCCTGCCCGCACTGCTGCTGGCGCTGCCTGCCGGCCACGCCGCCGACCGTTACGACCGGGCCCGCATCGTCACGTTGGTGGTGCTGCTGCAAACGCTGATCGCCGTGACGCTGCTGGCCGGCAGCCTGGGCGGCTGGGTCTCGCGCGAGCTGATCCTCGGCCTGGCCGCCGCGCTGGGGTTGGGGCGGGCGTTCCAGATGCCGGCCATCCAGTCGATCACGCCGCTGCTGGTCGACGCCCACCTGCTGCCGCGTGCGATGGCCGCCAATTCGAGTGCGCTGCAGCTGGCGGTGATCGCCGGGCCGGCGCTGGGTGGCCTGCTGTTCGCGCTGGGCGCCAGCGTGACCTACGCGGTCTGCGCCGCGGTGTCGCTGCTGAGCGGCGTGCTGATGCTGGGCCTGAAGCTGCGGCCGGCGCCGCGCAGCACCGAGCCGGCCAGCTGGCGCACGCTGCTGGCCGGCGTGGCCTACATCCGCCAGCGGCCGGTGCTGCTGGGCGCGATCTCGCTCGACCTGTTTGCCGTGCTGCTGGGCGGCGCGGTGGCGCTGCTACCTATCTTCGCCAAGGACCTGCTGCATGTCGGCCCGGTCGGCCTGGGCCTGCTGCGCGGCGCACCGGCGGTGGGGGCGCTGGCCATGTCACTGTGGCTGGCGCGCCATCCGATCGAAGGCGGCGCCGGGCACAAGCTGTTTGCAGCGGTGGCGCTGTACGGCGTGGCCATGCTGGTGTTCGCGCTGTCGGGTTCGTTCCTGCTGTCGCTGGCGGCGCTGGCGCTGTCGGGCGCGGTCGACCTGGTCAGTGTGGTGATCCGCCTTTCGATGGTGCAGCTGGAGACGCCCAACGAGATGCGCGGCCGCGTCAACGCGGTGAACTCGGTGTTCATCGGCGCCAGCAACCAGCTGGGCGAGTTCGAGTCCGGCGTCACCGCGGCCTGGCTCGGGCCGGTGGGCTCGGTGCTGTTGGGGGGCATGGGCACGCTGGTGGTGTGCGCGCTGTGGATCCGGCTGTTCCCGAGCCTGTGGCGGCGCGACCGGCTCCTAGAATCCCACGCATGAGCAGCCCCCGCACCTACCGCATCGCCCCCAGCATCCTCTCGGCCGATTTCGCACGGCTGGGCGAAGAAGTCCGCAATGTGCTGGCCGCCGGTGCCGACTGGGTCCACTTCGATGTGATGGACAACCACTACGTGCCGAACCTCACCTTCGGCCCGATGGTGTGCCAGGCACTAAAAAAACATGCCGTCCATCCCGACGGCCGCCCCGCGCCGATCGACGTGCACCTGATGGTGCAGCCGGTGGAT
>JBDTQF010000103.1:0-13548 GCA_039932275.1 Burkholderiales bacterium | reverse complement strand
GACGAGGTGGGCACGCTGGTCGAGTCTTTCAACGACATGATGGCCGAGATCGAACGGCATGCGCAGGACAACCAGGCCTCGCTGCGCAAGATCGAACGCGAGGTGCATGAACGGCGCGTGGCCCAGCAGGAGGTGATGCGGCTCAACGCAGGGCTGGAGCAGCGCGTGGCCGAACGCACCGCGGCGCTGGAAGCCTCGAACCGCGAGTTGGTGCTGGCCACCGAGAACGCCGAGAGCGCCAACCGCGCCAAGTCGGAATTCCTGTCGAGCATGAGCCACGAACTGCGCACGCCGCTCAACGCCATCCTCGGTTTCGGGCAGTTGCTGAGCTCGCCCACCTACGTGATCGCCGAGGTCAAGCGGCTTGAGTTCACGCAGCAGATCGTCAAGGCCGGCAAGCACCTGCTCAACCTCATCAGCGACATCCTCGACCTGGCCAAGATCGAGTCGGCCCATCTGATGATGTCGCTCGAACCGGTTGGACTGGCCGAGATCATCGAGGAGTGCCGCACCATGGTCGGCCCGGCGGCCGACCAGCGCGGCATCCACCTGCTGGTGCCCGAGCAGCTGGCCTACAGCGTGGTCGCTGACCGCACCCGGCTCAAGCAGGTGCTGCTCAACCTGCTGTCCAACGCCGTGAAGTACAACCGCGAGCATGGCAGCGTGATCGTCGAGGCCAGCATCCCCTCGCCACAGTGGGTGCGCCTGTCGGTGCGCGACACCGGCGAGGGCCTGCGGACGGAACAGCTGGCCGAGCTGTTCCAGCCCTTCAACCGGCTGGGCCAGGAAGCGGGCACGGTCGAAGGCACCGGCATCGGGCTGGTGGTGACCAAGCGACTGGTCGAGCTGATGGGCGGGCGCATCGGCGTGGCCAGTACCGTGGGCACCGGCAGCACCTTCTGGATCGACCTCAAGGCCGCCGCGGCGCCGGCGGCTGCGCTGGCCAAGCTTCAGCTCGACGGCACGGCGCTGGCAACGCCACCGGCCAGCCCGCCCGGCGCGGCCTGCCCGCTGCTGCTGTACGTGGAAGACAACCCGGCCAATCTGCAACTGGTCAACGAGATCGTGGCGCTGCGCGGCGACCTGCGGCAGATGTCGGCTCCGGATGCCCAACTGGGCATCGAGTTGGCCCGCGCGCATGCGCCGCAGGTGATCCTGATGGACATCAACCTGCCCGGTCTCAGCGGCCAGGATGCACTGACCATCCTGCGCGCCGACGCCCGCACCGCGCACATCCCCGTCATCGCGCTCACCGCCAACGCGATGGCGCGCGATGTGACCGAGGGCCTCGATGCCGGCTTCTTCCGCTACCTCACCAAGCCGATCGACGTGCACACGCTGAACGCCGCCATCGACCACGCGCTGGGCACTTCCGGCGACCCGCCGCCGGGCTGAAACAGGGTTGACGCGCGGGCAGGCTCGATCGTCGGGCCGCGGCGGGCCACGCCTTACCATGCGCGGCCATGAAACCGCCCTGCTCACACCGTCGCGGTGTTCAACCAGCCCGGGTCGCAGGCACAGCCGGCTTGTGCGTGACGCTGGTGACCGCCCCGGTATTTGCTCAGACCCCTGGCTCACCCGCTGAGCCAGCGGCAACGCTGGAGCCGGTGGTGATCACCGGCGCCACCAGCAGCCATCGGCTGGCCGATGCACCGTATGCCGTCACGGTGGTCGAGGCCGGCACACTGCGCGCGGCCGGGCCGATGGTCAATCTGTCCGAGGCGTTGGTGCGGGTGCCCGGCCTGGTGGTGAACAACCGCAACAACTACGCGCAGGATCTGCAGATCAGCGCACGCGGCTTCGGCGCCCGCGCCGGCTTCGGCGTGCGGGGCCTGCGGCTGTACAGCGACGGCATCCCCGCCACGATGCCCGACGGCCAGGGCCAGGTCGCGCATGTCGACCTGGCCGGGGCGCAGCGCATCGAGGTGCTGCGCGGGCCGTTCTCAGCGCTGTACGGCAACAGCTCGGGCGGCGTGATCGCGGTGTTCTCACAGTCGGTCACCGAGCCACGCTTCGAGGCCGCGCTCGACGCCGGCAGCGACCACCTGCGCCAGCAGCGGCTGGCCTGGCAAGCGCCGCTGGGCAACGGCTTCGACCTGGCGATCAGTGGCGCCTTGTTCAGCACCGAGGGCCCGCGCGCGCACAGCGAAGCAACGCGCCAGCTTGCCAACGTCAGGCTGGGCTGGCAGGGCGCGGCGGACCGCGTGGTGTGGCTCTTCAGCAACCACGACCAGCAGGCCGACGACCCGCTCGGCCTGGACCGCAACCAGTTCAACAGCAACCCCGGCCAGACCAGCCCGCTGGCCACCCAGTACAACACCCGCAAGACCATCCGCCAGACCCAGACCGGTGCGAGCTGGACGCATCACTTCAGCGGCACCGGCGCGCTGAAACAGAGCCGGCTCAGCGGCTATGCCGGCTCACGCGGGGTGATGCAGGTGCTGCCGATCTCGCCGGCCGTGCAGGCCAACCCGGCGCACAGCGGCGGCGTGGTCGATTTCGACCGGGTCTACCAAGGCCTGGACGGCCGCCTGGCCTGGCGCTGGGCCAGCGCTGAGCTGGTGGCCGGCCTCAACACCGAACAGCAGCGCGATGCGCGGCACGGCTACGAGAACTTCACCGGCAGCGGCCCGGCCCAGGTGCTGGGCGTGCAAGGGGCGCTGCGGCGTGACGAGACCAACACCGCCACCACGCGCGAGGCCTACGCACAGGGCGAATGGCAGCTGGCACCGGCCTGGTCACTGACGCTGGGTGCGCGCCAGGGCCGCGTGCATCTGCAGGCCGACGACCGCTACCTGGCCAATGGTGACGACTCCGGCGCGCTGACCTACGGCTACACCACGCCGGTGCTGGGCCTGCGCTGGCGCGCCAGCTCAAGCCTGACGCTGCACGCCAGCGCCGCCCGTGGCTTCGAATCGCCGACGCTGGGCGAGCTGGCCTACCGGCCCGCCGGCACGGGCGCTGGCTTCAACACCGCGCTGCAGCCGCAGACCAGCCGGCAGGCCGAGCTGGGCGCCAAGTGGCGCGCCGGTCGCGATATCGCCCTCGACGGCGTGCTGTTCCTGATCGACACCCGCAACGAGATCGGCGTGCAGAGCAACAGTGGCGGGCGCGCCACCTTCCAGAACGTCGGCGGCACGCGCCGCTACGGCGGCGAAGCCAGCGGCAGCTGGCGTTTCAGCCCGGCCTGGCGCGCCGAAGCCGCGCTGGGCTGGCTGTCAGCGCGCTACCGCAACGACTTCCTCACCTGCGCCGGCACACCCTGCCCCACGCCCAGCGTGCCGGTGCCGGCCGGCCGCCGCATCGCCGGCACGCAGGCCTTCAGCAGCTGGACGGCGCTGGCCTGGCGGCCGGGCGCGGCCGATGCCGAAGCCGCGCTCGAATGGCGCACTCTGGGCCGCACCGCGGTGAACGACCTCAACAGCGACTTCGCCCCCGGCTATGGCGTGCTGGCACTGCGCTGGCTGCAGCGCTGGCAGATCGGCGACGCAGGCAGCACAGCAGGCGGTGGCCGGCTCGAACTGCTGGCACGGCTGGACAACCTCATCGGCCAGCGCTACGCCGGTAGCGTGATCGTCAACGAAGGCAACGGCCGGTATTTCGAACCCGCCGCTGGGCGCACCGCGCTGGTCTCGCTGCGCTACCTGCGCGGGTTTTAGGCCCGCGCCAAGGCTGGCACGCTCGACGCCATGACACTGCGGTTGCGGCCGGCCTTCTTGGCGGCGTACAGCGCGGCGTCGCCGGTCTGCAGCATGTCGCGCCAGGTGCCGCCCTGCTTCGGGCTCGCCTGCACGACGCCGATGCTGATGGTGAGCTGCACGCCGTCGATGCCGAAGCTCAGGCCGGCCACCGACTCGCGAATGCGTTCGGCCACACCCAGCGCCTGGACCTCGGTGGTCTCAGGCAGCAGCGCGATGAATTCCTCACCGCCGAAGCGGCTCAGCAAGTCTTGCTTGCGCAGCGCCGCGCGCATCGCGTCGGCCACGGCCACCAACGCCTGATCGCCGGTGGCATGGCCGAGGGTGTCGTTGAGCTGCTTGAAGTGGTCGGCGTCCAGCACCAGGCACGACAGGGTGCGGTCGTGGCGCGCGGCCCGCGCCCATTCGGCGTCCATCGCGATCTCGAAGGCGCGGCGGTTGAGCGCACCGGTGAGCGGGTCCTGCGCCGCCAGCACCTCGAGCTTTTCCTGCAGCCCCTGGCTGGTGCCCAGGATCAGCAGCGCGGTGACCAGCGTGGTGTTCAGAACGGCATTGACCAGCAACACCCGGATGGGCAACCCGCCGGCCAGCGGGCCCTCAATACCGCGGGCCAATGCGTCGCTCGCGGACCAGGCAGACACCAAGGCCTGCACCAGCAGCACCAGCGCCAGCAGCCGGTACGAGCCGCGGGTGCGCGGCCCCTGGCAGCGCAGGCAGTAGAAGATGACGTAGCCGAACAGCAGGCTGAATGCCACACCCAGCACGCCGATGCGAATGTTCACCTCCTGTGCAATCCAGTTGCCGTAGGCGGATGCCACGCAGGCCAGCCCCACGGCGGCCCAGCCGGCGCGCCAGTGCGGTCGCTGGCCGGTGGATGCGACGATGCCGGCGTGGAAAACCCAGCCACCGGCGAGCAGCAGCACATTGCTGGCGAACACCGCTGCGGGGGAGCCGAAGGCACCGCGCTCGGCGATCAGCAAGATGCCAGCGGCGGTGATGGTGGAGCCCAACGCCCACAGCCGCGCCGGCGGATGGTTGCGATGGGCCAGCCAGGTCATCCCCATGGCCACGGCCTGCACCACCCGCAGCAGCGCGGCCAGCACCAACATCGTGCGAATGTCCAGTTCGAAGTGCATGTCCCTGCCGTCTCGTGCGCGTGTCTTCGGCCGCAGGTCCGATACATCTGTGCGATATACCTGCGTGATCGGCCCAACCAAGGTCAACCGGTGATTCTAGGGCTCAGCCCGCAAGGCACCCGTGGCAACGCCACCCACAGTGCGCGCGGCGTCATGCCGCGCCCTCCGATCGGCGCCGGCCCTCAGCCTGCGTCGTCGGAGCCCAGCCGTGACCACCAGGCCTTGACACGGGCCTTCATGGCGCTCGCGCCGCGCCATGCGGGCGAGGCCCGCACCTGCGCCAGCAGGCCGGTCTTGAAACTGCTCCAGCGTGCGTACAGGCGGGCAAACCAGGCCAGCTGCATCAGCTGCGCCTGGGTGAGCATGAACAGCCGCGCCACCACCGCGGTGCCCAGCACCTTGGCGGCGATGATGACGGCCAGCCCGAGCAGCGCGTGGCCGCGGCCGATGAACCACAGCGCCAGCAGCTTCACCGGCACCAGCGCCAACGAAGGCAGGAAGAACACCGCCAGCGCGGCATAGGGCGGCAGCCGGCCGATGGCAGCCTCCAGCCGCCGCACGCCGGGCAGGCGCGCCAACTGACCGAACAGCCGCGCCAACGGCTCCCAGCCCCACTCCTCGAACAGGATGAGCAGCGCCAGCAGCCACTGCACCACCCAGAGCAGCGGCGTGATCAGCCAGCGCAGCCGGCGCCCCACACCGTTGCGCGCGGGCGAAGGCTCAGCCACCCGCTGCGCCGCCTTGCTCGCGCGCCTGCAGCGCGCGTTCAATGCGCCGGTCAGGCACCAGCCAGATCAGCGCCACCAGCACATACAGGCCCAGCGACACCCACTGCGACCAGAACGCCAGCACGATGCCCGCGGCGTAGAACAGCGGCGACGACCGGCCCTTCCAGTCGCCGCCGACCGCCCGCTTGAGCAGCGACTGCTCGCCCTGCGAGGTGATGATGAGGTGCTGCAGGATCCAATAGGCCGCGCCCGCCATCAGCAGCACCACGCCATACAGCGCACAGGGCAGCGGCGCGAAGTGGTTCTCGCCCATCCAGCCGGTGACGAAGGGCACCAGCGACAGCCAGAACAGCAGGTGCAGGTTGGCCCACAGCATCGGCCCGGTCACGCGCTGCACGGTGTGCAGCATGTGGTGGTGGTTGTTCCAGTAGATGCCCAGGTACACGAAGCTCAGCACGTAGCTCAGGAACACCGGCACCAGCGGCCGCAGCGCCTCCAGGCTTTCGCCGTGCGGCACCTTCATCTCCAGCACCATGATGGTGATGAGAATGGCGATCACGCCGTCGCTGAACGCCTCGAACCGCGCCTTGCCCATGTGCACTCCGCTGCTGCCTGAAGGAGGCTCCGAATGTAGCGAAGAAGCTGTCCGTCAGAACGCGGTGCGCCACGTCACGCGCAGCGTGCGGGGCTCGGCTGGGTGCACGTGGCGGTCGGCCTGTGCCGCTTGGCCTGGCAGTTGCGACACGTAAAAGTACTCGATGTCGTTGACCTTGCGGTCGAAGAGATTGAAGACATCCAACGTGAGCGTGCTGTCGCGGCCGAGCCCGTCTTGCAGGCTGCGCGCCAGGCGCAGGTTGAAAGTGGACGAGGCCCGCGAGCGCACCGAGTTGTCTTCGATCAGCGCGCCGGTGCCGAGGTAGCGCCACTGCAGCGTGGCTGACCAGGGGCCGATGTCTTTGAGCGTGGCGGCGATGCTGGCCACACTGTCCACCGCGTTGGGAATGCGGTCGCCGTTGTCGAAGCGGGCATGCGTCCAGGCCAGATCGGCGTCGAACAGCAGGTGCGGGCTGGGTGTCCAGCGGTTGTTCCACTCGATGCCGCGGCGGGTGGTGGCACCGCTGGCCTCGGTGGCCCCGGCATCGCCCACGTACACCAGTTCGGAATCAAACTTCAGGCGCCAGAAGGCCAGCGAGCTCTGCAGCCCGGGCAGCGCCTCGGTGCGCAGGCCCAGCTCCCAGCCGCGCGAGGCCACCAGCGCCGGCACCTGGTCGACCGGCGCACCGGTGCGCCGGTCCACCGTCGCGGTGGTGCCGCGGGCGTCGTTGCTGTGCAGGCCGCGGCCGGCGTTGACGAACACTTCGGTGCGCGCCCACGGGCCGGCAATCAGCGACAGCTTGGGCGAAACCTGCTGGCCGCGCGCGCTGCCCGAGTTGGCGGCCTGGGTCAGGCTGTCGACCTGGAACCGCGCGTCGTCCAGGCTCACCCCTGGCACGCCGCGCAGCCAGGGCGTCAGCGTGATCTCGCTCTGCGCGTAGGCGCCGAGCAGGGTCTGCTGCACCCGGTCGACCCGGGTGGTGCCGACGACGGCGCGCTGCCGGGTGTCGTACAGGCCCACGGTGATCTGGTCGCGCCGGGCCTGCACGCCCACCTCGGTGCGGGCCGCCAGCTCGCCCAGGCGGTGCGAGCGGGCATGGCTGGCCTTCAGGCCGTAGACGTTGCGGCCGTCCTGCTGCGAGAACTGGTCGCCGGTGGCCGGGCGCTCCAGCGCATAGGTGAAATTGGAGAACAGCGCCAGCCGGTAACGCATCGCGTAGGCCGACACCTCGGTGGCCTGCGTGCCGTCGCGCTGGTGCCATTCGCCTGACAGGCTGGTGCGCGCGGTACTGCCGCCATCGCTCGGGTCGAGCGAGCCATACCGGCCCAGTGCACCGCTGGCGAGCAGCCGCTCGGGCACCTGGTCGGTTGCCGTCCACCGGGCGTCATACGCCATCAAGCTGACCGAGCCACCCAGCGCCCGGGTGCCGTGGCTGATGGTGAGCACCGCGTTCTGGCGGCGCAGGCCTTCCGGCACCGCCCACGGGCCGTCATTGCCCATCCACTCCAGCGCGGCCAGCAGCCGGGTGTCCACGCCGAGGTCGAACGAGGTTGCACCCACGCCGCGACGGTAGCCCTTGCCGCCCAGCGTGACCTGCACGAACCGCGCGTCCAGGCGCTGCCGGTAGGTGATGTCGGCCGCGCCAGCCGAGGCGAAGTCGCCATGGGTGGCGAAGTACGGGCCCTTGCGGTAGGCGATGCGCTCGACCAGCTCGGGGATCAGGAAGTTCAGGTCGGTGTAGCCCTGGCCATGGCCGTGCGACGGCATGTTCACCGGCATGCCGTTCACCGAGGTGGCGAAGTCGGTGCCGTGGTCGAGGTTGAAGCCGCGCAGGAAGTACTGGTTGGCCTTGCCGTCGCCGGAGTGCTGCGTGACGATGACGCCGGGCACGACCTCCAGCACCTCGCCGGGGCGCAGCACCGGTCGGCTCTGCAGCAGCTCGGCGCGGATGACGCCCTGTGAGGCAGCGTGGGCGGTGCCCACGGCGTTGTCGTAATGGCCACGGACCTCCACGCTTTCCAGCGCGGTGGAGGATGGGGCGTCAGCGGATGGACCGGGTTGTGCCTGCGCGCCCAGGCAGAGCGGCCCGCAGACGGCTGTCACCAGCCGCCGCAGCAACGGGTGGGCACGGACACACGGCTGGCTCACCGCAGGGGCTGGGGCCGCAGGCCGGCCCAGGCGCGTGCAAGCACGAAGCTCATGCCGACCACGAACACCACCACGGCGCCAAAAGTCAATTCCTTGCCGTCGGCCCAGGTCTCGATGGCTGGCGCCAACTGCTTGGTCATGCCGAGCGCCGCCACCAGCAGGCTCACCCCCGCAACAGCCACGCTCATGATGCGCGACGCCACCGCGGCGGTCTGATCGGCACGCTGGATGAGGTGGGCGATCCACCAGCCGTTGAGCCCGTCCGTGGCCATCATGCCCAGCATGAAGAGCAGCCCCAGCGTCAGCGCATGCGTGAGCCCGCCGAACTGCGCCGCGGTGACGGCGAACAGCGCCGACTGGCTCACCGTGTCGAACGACAGCGCGAACAGCGCACCCACCGCGGCCACGCCGCCGGGGCTGCCGGCGCGGGCGAGGCGGCCGAGAAAGCGGCCTTTCAAGCCCACCAGCGCCACGGGTTGATCGGGCGCGGTGCTCAGCACCGCGCGCAGGTTGACGATGGCGATGGCCAGCAGGAAGGCAATCGACAACCAGGCACCGAAGGCACCCAGCCAGGCCGGTGCATCCCAGCGCTCGCTGGCCAGGCCCACGCCGGCGGCGATGGCCATCACCACCGCGCCGTGGCCGAGCGAGAACAACATGCCGCAGTAGCGCGCGAACGGCCTGCGCTGCAAGGTGTTGAGCCGGGTCAGCCCGTCGATGGTGGCCAGGTGGTCGGCGTCGAAGCCATGGCGCATGCCCAGCAGGAACACGAGCGCGCACAGGGCGCTCCAGTCAGTGGGCAAGTGGTGCATGGCGCAAGGGGTTGTCGAGGCAGCAGTTGATGGACCGGGGCATGCAAGTGGCGTACCGCGAAAGCGCGGACCGCGGCCATTGTCATGCGACTGCACCAGGCTGGCGGAAGCGACCTCGATGCAGCGACAATGCCGACCGTGGACTCCCTGCGACGCGCCCCCCTCCTCGCCCGGCTGATGCTGGCGTGGTTTGCGTTCACCCTGTGCATCGGGGTGGCGGCGAGCGTGCGCGACCCGTTGGCGCTGGCCGGCATCTGCTCGGTCGGCGACCGCAGCGCCAGCACCAGCAGCAGCCCCGACGGCGATGCCGGCGGCGGCATGGCGAACCACGGCGCCCATTGCCTGCTGTGCATCAGCCCCGGCGTGCCCTCTTCGGCCGCGCCGATGCTCGTTTTGCCCACCGTCCTGGGCGACCCGCCATCGCGCTGGGTGGCAGCACCGGCGCCGGTGCTGCGAGCCTTCGGCCCGCCGGCCGCCCGCGCTCCTCCCACACGGGCCTGACGCCTCGCGCCGCGTCCCGGCCGGGACGGCTGGGTGCAACCCGCTGCCCCGCGCCCGTGGGTCGTGCCAGCCCGCACCGCGGCCGCACCTGGTGATCCCTGCGACGCCCCCAACAACGGGTCGCCACAACGGGCCGCCACCCACCGTTTCGACATCGGCAGCACAGCCGCTGCCTGCACCGCGAAAGCCATTCATGAACATTCGACTGCTGCGCGCGCTGACCCCGTGGGTCATCGCCTCGCTGGCCCTGATCGGCGCGGCCACGCCGGCCCGGGCCCACGGGTACAAGATCGGCGCCATCGTCATCGAACACCCGTATGCCACGCCCACGCCACCCGCCGCCCGCACCGGCGCGGTGTACCTGCGCGCGTTGCGCAACACCGGCGAGCAGCCCGACCGGTTGATCGGCGCTACGTCGCCGGTGGCCGCCAGCGTGCAGATCCACGAGATGCGCATGGACGGCGACGTGATGCGCATGCGCGAGCTGCCGGCACTCGACCTGGCGCCCGGCGCGACCCCCGCGTTCGGCCACGGCCAGGCGCTGCACCTGATGCTGGTCGATCTGAAGCAGCCGCTTAAGAACGGCGACAGCTTTCCCGTCACGCTGAAGTTCGAGCGTGCCGGCACCCAGGAGGTCCGCGTGCCGGTGCAGATCCCGCGCGAGGCCGCGGCGCCGGCGCCCGACCACAAGCACTGAACCCGTCATTGCCCATTCCAGAGGACCTTCCCATGCTGCAACGCCTCACTTTCCTCGTCACCGCCCTGCTGCTGGCCGGCGCCGCCCAGGCCCAGGTCACCGTCACCAACGCCTGGGTGCGCGGCACTGCCACCGGCCAGAAGACCACCGGCGCCTTCATGACGCTCACCGCCCCCACCGACGCCAAGCTGGTCGAGGTGAAATCGCCCGCCGCCGACATCGTGGAAGTGCACGAGATGGCGATGGACAACAACGTGATGAAGATGCGCGCCGTGCCCGCGCTGGCCCTGCCGGCCGGCAAAGCGGTGGAGCTCAAGCCCGGCGGCTTCCACGTCATGCTGATTGACCTGAAGCAGCCGCTCAAGGCCGGCGACAGCGTACCGCTGACGCTGGTGATCGAAGGCAAGGACGGCAAGCGCGAGACCCTCGCGGTCAAAGCCGAGGTGCGGGCACTGGGCGCACCGGCCACCCCGATGGACCACAAGCACTGAGGCCGCCCGGCCCCTTGTTTGACTGACCCGGCACGCGCGGCCTGCCACGGGCCCCGCAACGCTGAGCGGCTGCACCCAGCCGCGGCGACGGCCGGCGCCTGCCTCTTTGATCGACATGCCCGCACGCCGCACTGCCGGCGCATGGGCGCGCCACCTGTTGAACGCCTTTCATGCACACCCCTTCATCTCTCACCCGCTTGCGGCCGCTGGCCCGCGCCGTGCTCCAGGCTTTTCCGCTGACCATGACACTGGCCGCACAGGCCCAGGCCAATGACACTGCCACGCCCGTCGCTGAACAGGGCCAGCAAACCAAGTCGCTGGGCGTCGTGGTGGTCACCGGCAGCCAGCCCACCTCGCTGCCCACCACCATGCCGGCCACGATGGCCGGCATCCAGCGCGAACAGATCGAAGCCACGGTCAACGCCACCGACAGCGAAGACGCGCTGAAGTACTTCCCCAGCCTCTTGGTGCGCAAGCGCTACATCGGCGACTACAACCACGCCATCTTGTCGAGCCGCGCCTCGGGCACCGGCAACAGCGCCCGCTCGGCGGTGTATGCCGACGGCATCCTGCTGTCGAACTACCTGGGCAACGGTGTCGGCGGGCTGAGCTTTCCGCCGCGCTGGGGTCTGGTGACGCCGGAGGAGATCGAGCGCGTCGACGTGATGTACGGGCCGTTCTCGGCCGCGTACCCGGGCAACTCGGTGGGCGCCGTGGTGGACTACGTGACACGCATGCCGACCAAGTTCGAGGCCCATGCCAAAGCCGGCTACTACGTCCAGCCGTTCGATCTGTACAGCACCAGCACGACCTACAAGGCCTGGCAGACCAGCGCCTCGGTGGGCAACAAGGCCGGTGACTGGGCCTGGTGGGTCAACGTCAACCACACCGACAGCCATGGCCAGCCGTTGACGTTTGCCACCCGCACGGTGAGCAGCGGCACCGCGACAGCCGCCACCGGCGTGAGCGGCGCCGTGCCGGAGAAGAACAACGCCAATGCCGACATCTATGTGCTGGGCACGGGCACCAAATACCACACCCAGCAGGACCACCTGAAGGTCAAGCTGGCGTATGAAGTGACGCCCACCGTGCGGGCGGCCTACACCTTCGGTCTGTGGCAGAACACATCCGAGGGCAGGCCGGTGTCGTACCTGCGTGATGCCAGCGGCAACCCCGTTTACAGCGGGCCGCTGGTGATCAATGGCCGCAGCTTCACGGCGCTCGGTGCAGGCGACTTCGCGCTCACCAACGAGCAGCTCACGCACACCGTGCACGGGCTCTCGGTCAAGAGCCACACCAAGGGCACCTGGGACTGGTCGGTCGCTGCCAGCCTGTATGACTACGGCAAGGACCAGAAGCGCCAGAACGGCACCACGCTGCCTGCCGCCGCCACGGGCGGTGCGGGCACGCTGGCCGATGGCGGCGGCACCGGCTGGCAGACGCTGGCGGCGCGCGCCACGTGGCGCCCGCAAGGCCTGGGCGGCGCCCACACGGTGGACTTCGGCGCACAGCAGGACACCTACCAGCTGAAGTACCGCACCACCAGCCTCGCGGGCAACTGGCTCACCGACACCACCGGCCCCAGTGCCAGCAACGTGGGCGGCGACAACCGCCTGCACAGCCTGTTCGCCCAGGATGCCTGGCGGCTGGCGCCGGACTGGACCACCGTGCTGGGCGGGCGCCTCGAACGCTGGGCCACCAACGGCTACACCCAGATCGGCAGCTCGGTGAACACGGTCTGGAACAAGCGCCAGGAAACCTACTTCTCGCCCAAGGCCGCGCTGTCGTGGCAAGCCCTGCCCGACGCGGTGATCAAGGCTTCGCTCGGCCGTGCGGTGCGCATGCCCACGGTGGCCGAGCTGTACGGCGCCACGTCCACCACCAACTCGCAATACATCAACGACCCGACGCTGCGGCCTGAGCGCTCATGGACCGGCGAGCTGAGCTGGGAGCAACTGCTGAGCCAAGGCACGTGGCGCCTCACCTACTTTGCCGAGAACACACGCGATTCGCTGTACTCGCAAAGCACGGTGCAGGTGATCGGCGGCGCCAACGTCAACGTGTCGCGGGTGCAGAACATCGGCCGCATTGCCACGCAGGGGCTGGAGACGGCGTTCACCGGCCACGACATCGCGCTGCGCGGGCTCGACCTGCAGGGCAGCCTGACCTACGCCAACTCGGTGATCAAGGAGAACGCCGGCTTCGTCAACGTGGCCGGCGACACGCTCGGCAAGCAGCAGCCCAACATCCCGCACTGGCGTTCGGCCGCGGTGGCCCTGTACCGCTGGAACGAACAGCTCAGTACCTCGTTGGCGGCCCGCTACAGCAGCAACCAGTTCCGCACGCTGAACAACGCCGACGTCAACGGCTACACCTACCAGGGCGTCAGCAAGTACTTCACCACCGACCTGCGGGTGCGCTACCAGTTCGACAAACAATGGAGCGCGGCCTTCGGCATCGACAACCTCAATAACTACAAGTACTGGAACTTCCACCCGTACCCGCAGCGCAGCTACAGCGCCGAGCTGAGGTTCGATCTCTGACCAGCGCGCGGCACAGCGGGCTCAGCCTTCGTCGGCCGCCGAGGAACGGCCCTCGGCGGTCGCGGAGGTGCCGGCGCTGCGCCAGCGCGCGATCAAGCTGGACAGCACGCCCGGGTCGGCCGGCTTCACCAGGTGATGATCGAAGCCGGCCTCGCGCGCCTGCTGCTCATCGGTCTTCTGGCCGTAGCCGGTGAGCGCA
>JBDTQF010000102.1:0-13551 GCA_039932275.1 Burkholderiales bacterium | reverse complement strand
GGTGCTGGCTGCTGATGCGAAGCGTGGCGCGGTCTTCCATCAGGCCGATGTCGTGGATGTCCGGCACCTTGGAGCAGCCCACGCCCTGGTCGATCCAGCGCACCACATAGCCCAGGATGCCCTGGGCGTTGTTGTCGATCTCCTGCTGGCGTTGCTCGGCGCTCCATTCGGCCTTGGCCACCACCGGGATGGTGAGCAGGTCGGTCATGAGCTTGGCGGTGAGCTCGGCGTTGTCGGCGTCGCCGCTGGCCTCGATCTGCTGCTGCACCTCGGCCACGCTGACCTGGTGGTAGTGCAGCGCATGCAGCGTGGCAGCCGTCGGGCTGGGCACCCAGGCGGTGTTGGCGCCGGCCTTGGGGTGGCCGATCTTCTGCTTCAGCATCTCGGCCATCAGGTCGGGCATGGCCCACATGCCCTTGCCGATCTGGGCGCGCCCGCGCAGCCCGCAGTGCAGGCCGATCAGCACGTTGCGGCGCTCGTAGGCGGCGATCCAGGCGCTGCCCTTGATGTCGCCCTTGCGCATCATGGGGCCGGCCTGCATGGCGGTGTGCATCTCGTCGCCGGTGCGGTCGAGGAAGCCCGTGTTGATGAAGGCCACGCGGCTGGCCGCCGCGGCGATGCAGGCCTTGAGGTTGACGCTGGTGCGGCGCTCCTCATCCATGATGCCCAGCTTGACGGTGCTGTCGGGCAGGCCCAGCAGCTGCTCGACGCGGCCGAACAGCTCGGCCGCGAAGGCCACTTCGGCCGGGCCGTGCATCTTGGGCTTGACGATGTACACCGAGCCGCTGCGCGAGTTGACGATGCCGCCCTGGCCATGGCGCTGCAGGTCGTGCAGGGCGATGGTGGTGGTGATCACCGCGTCCATGATGCCCTCGGGGATCTCGCGTCCTTCGGCGCCCCACAGGATGGCCGGGTTGGTCATCAGGTGGCCGACATTGCGCACGAACATCAGCGAGCGGCCGTGCAGCGTGACCTGGCCGGTGCCGCTCGGCGCGGTGTAGACGCGGTCGGCGTTCAGGCGCCGGGTGAACGTGCTGCTGCCCTTGGCCACTTCTTCAGTGAGCGTGCCACGCTGGATGCCGAGCCAGTTGCCGTAGCCGAGGATCTTGTCTTCCGCGTCCACCGCCGCGACTGAATCCTCCAGGTCGAGGATGGTGGACAGTGCTGCTTCCAGCACCACGTCGTTGATGCCAGCGGCGTCGGTGCGGCCGATCGGGCCGCTGCGATCGATTTGAATGTCGAGGTGCAGGCCGTGGTGCACCAGCAGCACCGACGACGGTGCAACCGCATCGCCCTGGTAGCCAACGAACTGCTGCGCGTCCACCAAGCCCGCCGAGCCGCCGCCCTTGAGCCCGACGATCAACGTGCCACCGTCGATGCGGTAGGCGACTGCGTCCTTGTGCGACGCGCCTGCTAGCGGCGCGGCCTGGTCGAGCACGTCGCGGGCGAAGGCGATCACGCGCTCGCCGCGCACCGGGTTGTAGCCCGGGCCCTTAGCGGCGCCGTCGGTCTCGGCAATGGCGTCGGTGCCGTACAGCGCGTCATACAGCGAACCCCAGCGTGCGTTGGCCGCATTGAGCGCGTAACGGGCGTTCAGGATCGGCACCACCAGTTGCGGGCCGGCCTGCAGCGCCAGCTCGGCATCGACGTTGGCGGTGGTGGTGCGCACCTGCGCCGGCTCGGGCACCAGGTAGCCGATCTTTTGCAGGTGGGCGTGGTAGGCCGGCATGTCGCTGATCGGGCCCGGGTGGGCGCGGTGCCAGGCATCCATCTCGGTCTGCAGGCGGTCGCGCTCGGCCAGCAGGTCGGCGTTCTTCGGCGCCAGGTCGGCAACGAGGGCACCGAAGCCGGCCCAGAAGGCGGCGGGCTCGATGCCGGTGCCGGGCAGGACCTGCTCGTCGACGAAGCGCAGCAGGCGGTTGTCGATCTGCAGGCCGTGGAGGGCGGTGCGTACGCTCATGGGGATTACCTCGCGAAAACAGTGGAGAGAAGGAAGCAAGAATCAATCAGGCGACAGGAGCCAGGCAGCTCATGACGTCGCGCAGGCTGGTGCCCAGATGGCTGGGTGCGGGGCCGATCTGTTCTGCCGGCGCGCCGGCGCGGTTGACCCACAGCGTGGTGTAGCCGAACCAGGTGGCGCCCAGCGCGTCCCAGCCATTGGCCGAGACGAACAGGATCTGCCGCGCCGGCAGGCCCAGCGCCTGCGGGCCCAGCGCGTAGGCGCGCGGGTCGGTCTTGAAGGCGCGCACGGCCTCGACGCTGAGCACCGGGTCGATCAGTT
The DNA here is from genome assembly GCA_039932275.1 of Burkholderiales bacterium. Taxonomy (GTDB): domain Bacteria; phylum Pseudomonadota; class Gammaproteobacteria; order Burkholderiales; family Burkholderiaceae_C; genus Sphaerotilus. Next base: position 11,270 of record JBDTQF010000102.1, on the reverse strand, counting down.
CGGCCAGCCCGGCGCTCTTGAGCGCGACGTCGAGCATGGCCGGATCGCCGTTGCTGAGGATGCCGGCCGGCATGCCGCGCTCGCGCAGCGCCGTCAGCACCTCGTGCACCTCGGGATAGGCGCTGAGATGGCGGTACTGGTTCATCAGCCGTTCCTCGGCCGGTGCGTCCAGCACCAGCCCGAGGCGCTGGCTGGCATATCGCAGCGCGGCCTGCGTCAGCTCCCAGAACGGCCGGTAGCGCGCGCCATCAGGGGCGCTCATCGTCACCAGCCGGGTGTAGTCGATCTGCTTCTCGCGCCACAGCATGGCCAGTGCCTGGCCGTGGCCGGGGTAGAGCTGCTCGGCGGCCAGGCCAACGCTCATCACGTCGAACAGCGTGCCGTAGGCGTCGAACAGCACCGCGCGCGGTGCGGGCGCGGCGGCGGCGATGCGACGAGGCTTTTCCATGATCGCCAATCTATTCGATACTTGCGCCTGCATTGCCCACCACAAAATCCAAAGATTCATGCGCTGAGAGTTGGAATGGACCGCCTGAAGCAGATCGAATCCTTCGTCGCCGTGGCCCACAAGGGCAGCCTGACGGCCGCCGCGCAGACCCAGGGCGTGGCGCCGGCGGTGATCGGCCGGCGCATCGACGCGCTGGAGGAGCGGCTGGGCGTGAAGCTGCTGGTGCGCACCACCCGCCGCATCACGCTGACGCACGAGGGCAGCGCCTTCCTCGAAGACTGCCAGCGACTGCTCACTTCGCTGGCGGATGCCGAAGCCAGCGTCAGTGCCGGCGGCGTCAAGGCCAGCGGCCATCTGCGGATCACCGCACCGGCCGGCTTTGGCCGCCGCCATGTGGCGCCCCTGGTGCCGCGCTTTCTGGCGCAGCATCCCGACGTGAGCCTGTCGCTCAACCTGTCTGACCGGGTGGTGGACATCGTCAACGAAGGGGTCGACTGCGCGGTGCGGGTGGGCGACCTGCAGGATTCCCGCCTGCTCAGTGTGCGGCTGGCCGACAACCGCCGCCTGTGCGTGGCCGCACCGGCCTACCTGCAGCGCGCCGGCATGCCGCAGCTGCCGGCCGATCTGGCCCGGCACCAGTGCCTGACGCTGTCGTCCGAAGCCAGCCAGACGCGCGGCTGGGCCTTCAACGTCGAGGGCCAGATTGCCCACATCAAACCCAGTGGCCGGCTCGACTGCAGCGACGGCCAGGTGCTGCACCAGTGGTGCCTGCAGGGCCTGGGCGTGGCCTGGCGCAGCGGCTGGGAGGTCGCGCGCGACGTTGCCGAAGGCCGGCTGGCGGTGCTGCTGGAAGATTTCGCAGCGCCGCCCAGCGGCATCTTCGCGGTCTTCCCGCACGCCCGCCACCTGGCATTGCGGGTGCGGCTGTGGATCGACTTTCTCAAGCACACTTATGGCGACGCCGCCTACTGGCGGGACGATCCGCCACGCTGATGAACTGGACCTTTCATGCCCCTCGAAGCCCTGCTTGCCTACCTGCACATTGCTGCCATCCTGATGGTGACGGTGTTCCTCACCAGCCAGGCCGCGCTGCTGCGCACCGAATGGCTGAGCGAGGCGGTGGTGCGGCGGCTGGCGCGGGTCGATCTGATCTACGGCATCGCCGCGGGGCTGCTGCTGGCCACCGGGCTGGCGCGCACTTTTTGGGGAGTGAAGGATGTGGGCTGGTACTGGTCGCAGCCGCTGCTGCACCTCAAGCTCACGCTGTTCGTCGTGATCGGGCTGATCTCCATCGCGCCGACGCTGCGCTACCGGCGCTGGGTGCGTGCGCTCGATGCCGGCCAGGGGCTGCCCGACGAGGCCGCCATCCGCGCCACGCGCAAGCTGGTGATGTGGGAAGCACACCTGCTGGTGCTGATTCCCATCGCCGCGGTCTGCCTGGCGCGCGGCATCGGCACCCGCTGAACATGAAGCGGCGCTAGGATGAAACAACCCCCACGCTCACTTCGTTCGCTGCCCCCCGAGGGGGCGTCAGCGCGCTTGGGGCGGCCCGGCGAGCGCTGACATGCCTCTGCTGCCGCCTCACACCCGTCCCCGGCTGGGCCTGGCGCTGGGCGGCGGTGCGGCGCGCGGCTGGGCCCACATCGGCGTGCTGTTGGCGCTGGACGAAGCCGGGCTGCGGCCCGACGTGGTGTGTGGCACCTCCGTCGGCGCAATGGTGGGCGCGGCCTATGCGGCTGGTGAGATCAAGCGTTTCGAGCGCTGGGTGCGCGGCATGGGCCTGCGCGAGGTGGTGTCGTTCCTCGACGTGGGCTTCAGCGGCGGCATGCTCAAGGGCGAGCGGCTGATGGCGTTCTACCGCCGCAACTTTGTCGATCGGCACATGGAGGACCTGCCCTTGCCCTTCGGCGCGGTGGCCACGGTGCTGCACAGCGGCGCCGAGAAATGGCTGCTCAAGGGCTCGACGGTGGAGGCGGTGCGGGCCTCGATCGCGCTGCCGGCGCTGTTCACGCCCGTGGTGCTCGACGGTGTGACGCTGGTGGACGGCGCGCTGGTCAACCCGGTGCCGGTGTCGCTGGCGCGCGCGATGGGCGCCGACCTGGTGATCGCGGTCGACCTCAACAGCGACCTGCTCGGCCGTCACCTTCCGCCCGGGACCTTGGAAGTACCCGAGCCGACCAACGGCACCGTGGGCGACTGGCGGCGCGCGCTGCAGAGCCGCGTCGGCGCGCTGTTCCCGAGCGCGCCGGGCAATGGCCCGGTGCTGCCGTCGATGCTGGATGTGGTGGCCAACAGCATCAACATCATGCAGGTGCGCATCACCCGCAGTCGCATGGCCGGCGACCCGCCAGACATCAGCATCACACCGCGGCTGTCGCACATCGGCCTGCTGGAGTTTCACCGCGGCGCCGAGGCGATTGCAGCGGGCCGGCGCGCGGTCGAAGCGGCGCTGCCGCTGCTGCAGGCGGTGCTGCCGCCTGCCACCGCGCTGACCTCGCCGGGGGCGCCCGCCAGCGCGACCCCGCCTGCGGCTTTGCCACCGGCCGCGGGCTGACGGCTGACGGCTGACGGCGGCGTCAGGCGCGCTGCGCGCCGGGCCGGCCGGCTTCGACCACGAAGCGCGCTGCGGTGCGTACCGCGCTGGCCGGGTCGAGCGGTTGATCCACCGCGCGCACTTCGGCCTGCAGGCTGCGGGCATCGAGCGTGAAGCGCAGGTAGCCGCGTTCGGCGCTGCGGCCGTAGTGCAGCTGCGGGTTGTGCGGCAGCGCGGCGTCGATGCGCTCCTGCGCCATGCCGAGGCTGCTGATCGAGGTGCCGCAGAACTCGGTGGCGACGATGGGCCGGCCGCGCGCCGGGTCGCTGCCCTCGGCGTGCAGGTCGGCCACATAGCTGGCGTGCACGTCGCCTCCCAGCACCACGCAGCCGCTTAAGCGGCGTTCGGCCACCGTGCCGAGCAGCCTGGCCCGTGCCGGTGCGTAGCCGTCCCAGCCATCGGTCCACACCAGCGTGTCGTCCGGGGCCTGTGGGCTGCGCCACTCGAACGGGGTCATCAGCGTCTGCTGGGCCAGCAGGTTCCACGGCTGGTGCGTGCTCCACTGGTCGGCCAACCAGCGTTCCTGGGTGGCGCCGAGCAGGCTGCGGCGCGGGTCGGCCAGTTCGGCGCAGCCCTTGCGCAGCACGCTGTTGCTGCCACCGCGGCCGGGCCGCGGGCAGGCCTGCGGGTCGCGGTACTGGCGGTCGTCGACACACAGGATGCGGGCCAGCTGGCCCCAGTCGTAGGCGCCGTAGATTCTTGCGTCCGGCCCGGCGGGCTTCATCGCGCGTGGCAGCGGCTGGTGTTCCCAGTAGGCCTGGTAGGCCGCGGCACGGCGTTGTGCGAAGGCTGCGTCGGGCGCGCCGCCGGGGGTGAGGCCGGCATAGTCGTTGTCGACCTCGTGGTCGTCCCACACGAACAGCCAGGGCGCCGCGGCGTGCGCGGCCTGCAGCGCCGGGTCGCGCTTGTACTGCGCGTAGCGGGCGCGGTAGTCGTCCAGCGTGCGGCACTCGAGGCCATCGTGCTGGCGCGTGAAGCCCGCTGTGCGCAGCGGCAGGCGGGCCGATTCGTAGATGTAGTCGCCGAGGAACAGCACCAGGTCCGGCGGCTGCTCGGCCACGTCACGCCAGGCAGCAAAGTGGCCGTGGTCCCAGCGCTGGCACGAGGTGGTGACGAAGCGCAGCGTGGTCGCGGCGTCGCTGGCCGGTGCGGTGCGGGTGCGGCCCACGGCGCTTTGCTGGCCCAGTGCGCGGAAGCGGTACCAGTACCAGCGCCCGGGCGCCAGGTCGGCGGGCTCGGCATGCACGCTGTGCGCCTCGGCTGCCAGCGCCGTCTCGCTCCCCCGCGCGACGATGTCGCGGAAGGCCTCGTCGCTGGCCAGTTCCCACTGCACCTCGGCTTGAGCCGGCAGGGCGGCGCCGGTGAGGCGGGTCCACAGCACCAGCCGATCAGGCCGCGGGAAACCGGAGGCGATGCCGAGTTCGAAGCGGGGCACTTCAGCCGCGCGGGCGTGGCGAACGAACGCAGGGGCGAGGCCGGTGACGAGTGCGGCGCCGCCCGCGGTGGCGAGCCATTGGCGCCGGGCGGGCACGAAGACGGGACGGGACATGCCAACAGTATGGGCGAGCCGGTGACCGGGTCATGACGGGCGTGCGTCCGTACACCGCAGCGGTTGTCGCCCGCTGCAACACAGGCCGGCAACCGTGCAATGTGCACAGCGATCGCCGGAAAAGGCCTCCAACCCGGCTGCTTTTCGACCGATAGCCATTCAGGGCAGCGTGATGCACAGCGGCCCGGTTACCCCGCTTCATCATCAACCAGACTGGAGACCACCATGACCCGTGCCGTACAAGACTTTGGACGCGTTGTATCGACTTCGTGGAAAGAGCGCGACGAAGACACCCGCAAGCTGATGGGCCTGGGCATCTTCACGGCGCTGGTGCTGTTCGTGGTGTTTGTGCTCTGAGTTCGTGCTCTGAGTTCGTGCGCTGAGTTTGCGTTGCGGGCCGGAGGGCTGACACCTCTGGCCATGCTCAGGGAACCTTGAGGCATTCCGCGGGGCGTTGCGGGTGATTGGCGAGGCGGGGGGTGGGCTGGCTATGATCCGCCGCTTTGGCCGGCATCACCCGCCGCTCCGACGTTCCCCATGGCCTCCGCTCCCGCCACCCTCAACGCCGCCCAGATGGAGGCGGTGAACCACCTGCACGGGCCCTGCCTCGTGCTGGCGGGCGCGGGCTCCGGCAAGACGCGGGTCATCACGCACAAGATCGCGCGGTTGCTGCAGGCCGGCTTGGCGCCGAAGCAGATTGCCGCGATCACCTTCACCAACAAGGCCGCGCAGGAAATGCGCGAGCGGGCGAAGGAGCTGGTGGGCTACCGCGCGGCGAAGGATTTGGCGGTGTCGACCTTCCACTCGCTGGGCGTGCGCCTGCTGCGCGAAGACGGCACCCGGCTGGGCCTGAAGGAGAAGTTCTCCATCCTCGACAGCGACGACGTGCTGGGCGTGCTGCGTGATGCCGGCGGTACCACCGATGCCAAGGTGGCGCGGCGCTGGCAATGGACCATCAGCCTGTGGAAGAACCAGGGGCTCGATGGGGCCGGCGCTGAAGTTGTTGCCGCCAATGACGACGAGCGCGTGGCCGCCCGCGTGATGAAGCTCTATGAAGAGCGGCTCGCGGCCTACCAGGCGGTGGATTTCGACGACCTGATCAGCCTGCCGCTGAAGCTGCTGCAGCGCGACGAAGAGACCCGCGCCAAGTGGCAGGGCCTGCTCAAGCATGTGCTGGTCGATGAATACCAGGACACCAACGCCGTGCAGTACGAACTGCTCAAGATGTTGGTGGGCGAGCGCGGCATCTTCACCGCGGTGGGCGACGATGACCAGAGCATCTACGGCTGGCGCGGCGCCACCATCGACAACCTCAAGCGCCTGCCGCAGGACTACCCGAACCTGAAGGTGATCGCGCTGGAGCAGAACTACCGCTCCACCGGCGCCATCCTGCAGGCGGCCAACAACGTCATCGCGCTCAACCCGAAGATCTTCCAGAAGAAGCTGTGGAGCGAGTTCGGTCAGGGCGAGCCGGTGCGGGTGGCGGAGTGCGACCACGAGGAACACGAGGCTGAGCGCGCGGTGGCGCGCATTCAGAGCATCCGCGCCAATGCCACCGGCGCCTACGCGGGCACCACCGACTGGAAAGACTTCGCCATCCTCTACCGTGCCAACCACCAGAGCCGCAAGCTGGAAGAGGCGCTGCGCAAGGCGCAGATCCCGTACAAGGTGTCGGGCGGGCAGAGCTACTTCGACCGGGCCGAAATCAAGGACGTGTGCGCCTGGCTGCGCCTGCTGGTGAACCAGGACGATGACCCGGCCTTCCTGCGGGCCATCTCCACCCCCAAGCGCGGCATCGGCCACCAGACGCTCTCAGTGCTGGGCGAGTTTGCCGGCAAGTGGAAGGTCAGCATGTTCGAGGCGCTGTTCCAGAACTCGCTGGGCACGGTGCTGAGCAGCAAGGCGGTGGGCTCGCTGCATGAGTTCGGCCGCAGCGTCAACGACCTGCAGTACCGCGCCGGGCAGACATCCGGCAGCGAGGACGCCAAGGCGCTGCTGCAGGGCTGGCTCAAGGACATCGGCTACGAGCAACACCTGTTCGACCATGAGGAGAGCGAGAAGGTCGCCGCCTCGCGCTGGACCAACGTGCTCGACTTTGTCGACTGGATCGCCAAACGCTGCGGGGGTGAGATTTCTCAGGAAGGCGGCACGTTCGAGACCGAGAAGAAGACGGTGCTCGAAGTGGCCCAGACCATCAGCGTCATCCTCAGCCTGGCCGAGCGCGGCGACGAGCAGGACATGGTGACGCTGTCGACGCTGCATGCCTCCAAGGGGCTGGAATGGCCGCATGTGGTGCTGGCCAGCGTGATCGAGGGCCTGCTGCCGTTTCGCAGTGAAGAAGACGACATGACAGCCGAGCGGCTGGAAGAAGAGCGCCGGCTGATGTATGTGGGTATCACCCGCGCGCGCCGCACGCTGTCGGTCAGCACGCTGAAGCGGCGCAAGCGCGGCCGCGAACATGTGCATGCGCTGCCCAGCCGCTTCGTTGCCGAGATGAAGCTCGACGAGGCCACGGTGCGCGAAGACCCGCGCGAAAAGTTGAAAGCCCAGCGTGCCGAGTTCGCCGCGCGTGCCGCCGCGGCCAAGCCGGCGGCCTGAGACCCACTCACTTGCAGCGGCCCGGCCCGGCGCTTCCCCGCGCTGCGCTCAGCGGCTGGGGGTCTGCGCGCCGGCCATCACCTCGGCCCAAGTCTCGGCGCTGAGTGAGTCGGCCAACAGCGCGCCCTGAAACTCATCGCAGCCCAGCAGCCGCAACTGGTCGAGCTGCGCCTCGTCGCTGACGCCGCTGGCCACCACGCTCAGCCCGAGCCGGTGGCCCAGGGCAACCACGGCGGCGTTGAAGCCGGCGCTGTGCTGGTCTAGCGCGTCGAAGCGGCTGCAGTCCAGCCGCATCTCCGACAGCGGCAGTTGCCGCAGCGTCGACAGCGAACAGGCGCTGGTGGCCGTGCCGTCAATGGCCAGGTGCAGCCCGGCCGCACGGCATTGCTGCAGCCGCGCTGCGCCGCTGGCCAGCTCGAAGCTGTTGAACTGGGCCGCGCCGCCGGTGAGCGGTGCCACCGGGCTGAGCAGCAGGGCCAGACGCTGCGGCTCAATCCCGAGGCTTTGGATCTGCCCGAGCAGCGCGTCCACGAAGCTGGCCCGCTTGAAGGCCGACGGCAGCACCGGCACGCACAGGCGCGGCACCGCCAGGCCGGCCTCGAGCCAGCGGCGCAGCTGCTGCGCGGTGGTGCGCAGGCACCAATGGGCCAGCGCTTCGCCCAGGCCAGATTCCTCGGCCAGCAGCAGCAGTTCGGGCGTGCGCCAGCCGGCTTCGCCCTGCGGCTCCCAGCTCGGCAGCACCTCGGCGCCGCACAGCGCGCCGGTCTTGACCTGCGCGCGGGGCTGGTAGGTCAGCATCAATTCGTCGTGGGTGATGGCGTGGCGCAACCGGGCTTCCAGTGTCAGCCGGCGCAGCGCTCGGGCCTCGATCTCGCGGGCATAGAACTGGTAAGCACTGCGGCCGCGCACGCGCGCCTGGCGCCAGGCGACCTCGGCGGCGTGGCGCAGGCCGGCGGGCTCGGTGCCGTCGTGCGGGAACACCGCCAGGCCGGCGCTGCCGTGCAGCGCCAGCGCGTGGGCGCCGAACTTCAGTGGCCGGGTCAGCGATTCGAGCACCTGGCGGACCAGGGCTTCGGCCAGCGCCGGGCGATCCAGTGTCGGCAGCAGCAGCCACAGGCCGTCGCCGGTGGTGCAGGAGCTGGCCTGTGGCGCCACATCGGCCAGCAGCCGGGTCAGGCGCTGATGCAGGGCACGCAGCACACGGGCCACGGCGGGCTCGCCGAAGGCATCGCCAATCTCGTCCAGCCGTGCCAGGCCGATGCGCACCACCGCGCCCAGCCCGCTGCGCTGCTTGGCCGTCACCAGCGCGGCGGCCAGGGCTGCGTCCAGGGGGTGGCCGGTGCGCGGTGCAACTGCCGGCACCGCGATGGTGGGGGCTGGGGCGGCCTGTGGCGGCGTGTCCGCGGCCGCGGGCGGCACCGGCGCTACTGGCGCCAGGGAAATGGTTTCGACGCTGACTGGCGCCGCGGCGGCGTCGGCCAGCGCGGGGACGTCGACGCCCGGCCCGGTGTCGGCGGGCGCCTGGCTCTCGCGCCACAGGACGGCCGGCATGGTTTCGTCGAGCTGCTCGGGCAGCGGTGCCCGCAGCGTGGCTATTTCAGCGGCGTCGGCTGCGGCGACGGCGGGTGCAGGCGGCTCCAGCCGCGCCGGTACGGTGGGCGCCGGCCGCGTCTCCGACCAGCGCGGCGCAGGCGTGTGAGGCTTGAGCAGTTGGCGGCGCAGGAAGCTCTCGTAACCGGATCTCATGGGCGCAATCGCGGGGCAGGTGGCGGCGGGGCGGGTGGGTGTCGGGTGGCGCCGGCCGCGCAGGGCGCGTGGAACGACGTGCCGGGATATCGGCGGCGGCTTCGCAGGCTTGAATCGGGGGGCAACCCCCGGGCCAAGTGCCGGCCAGCCCCGCAGCCTAGAATCGCCTGCTTCGCCAAACCCGAGCCACGGGCTGGCGTGCGCGTGTCCCAGCGCTGATCCAAGCGTTGAATCCAAGAGGAGCCAGACAGTGTTGATTTCTTCTGCTTATGCCCAGGCGCCCGCCGCGGCTGCCGCCTCCTCCACCGGCTCGTCCCTGATGGGCATGCTGCCGCTGGTACTGATGTTCGTGGTGCTGTACTTCATCATGATCCGGCCGCAGATGAAGCGCCAGAAGGAGCAAAAAGCCATGATCGAAGCCGTCGGCAAGGGCGACGAGGTGGTCATCGGTGGTGGCCTGCTGGGCAAGATCACCAAGGTGGGCGACACCTTCCTGACGGTCGAGATTGCCAACGGCGTGGAAGTGCAGTGCCAGAAGGCCTCGGTGGTGACCGTGCTGCCGAAGGGCACGGTCAAGTAACCCCAGCGGGCGCCGACGATGAACCGATTTTCCTGGTGGAAATACCTGATCCTCGCTGTGGCGGTGCTGGTCGGGCTGCTGTACACGCTGCCGAATTTTTTCGGTGAAGCGCCTGCGGTGCAGGTGTCCAGCGGCAAGGCCACCATCAAGGTCGACTCGTCGCTGGTGCCGCGGGTGCGCGAGGCGCTGACGGCGGCGCAGGTCAACGCCGATTTCGTGCAGCTGGAAGGCGCCTCGGTGCGGGCGCGTTTTGCCGACACCGACACCCAGCTCAAGGCCCGCGACGCGGTGACCAAGGCGCTCAACCCTGATGTAGCCAACCCCAGCTACATCGTGGCGCTGAACCTGGTGTCGCGGTCGCCGCGGTGGCTCACCGCCATCCACGCGTTGCCGATGTACCTGGGCCTGGACCTGCGCGGCGGCGTGCACTTCCTGATGCAGGTGGACATGAAGTCGGCCCTGACCAAGAAGGCCGAAGCCACCACCGGCGAGATCCGCACCCTGCTGCGCGACAAGAACCTGCGCCATGCCGGCATCACCCGCGTGGGCGAGACCGTGGAGGTGCGCTTTCGCGACCGCGAGACGCTGGCCGCGGCAACCCAGCTGTTGTCGAGCCAGCTGGCCGACCTGCAGTGGAGCGAAGCGCCGGCCGACGCTGGCGAGGCCAAGCTCACCGGCACGCTCACGCCGGTGACCCAGCGCAGCGTGCAGGATCAGGCGCTCAAGCAGAACATCAACACACTGCACAACCGCATCAACGAACTCGGCGTGGCCGAGCCGATCATCCAGCAACAGGGGCTGGACCGTGTGGTAGTGCAGCTGCCCGGCGTGCAGGACGTGGCCAAGGCCAAGGACATCATCGGCCGCACTGCCACGCTGGAAGTGCGCATGGTGGACGACAGCGCCGAAGCGCGCGCGGCACTCGGCGGCACTTCGCCGGTGCCCTTCGGCACCGAGCGCTACACCGAACGCGGCGGCCAGCCGGTGATCGTGAAGCGCCAGGTGGTGCTGACCGGCGACAACCTCACCGATGCGCAGCCCGGCTTCGACGACAACCAGCAGCCCGCCGTGCACCTGACGCTGGACGCCAAGGGCGCGCGCATCTTCCGCGACATCACGCGCGAAAGCATCGGCAAGCGCATGGCCATCCTGCTGTTCGAGAAGGGCAAGGGCGAGGTGGTGACGGCGCCGGTGATCCGCAGCGAGATCGGCGGCGGGCGGGTGCAGATCTCCGGCGCGATGACGCCGGCCGAAGCCGCCGACACCGCGCTGCTGCTGCGCGCGGGCTCGCTGGCCGCGCCGATGGAGATCATTGAGGAGCGCACCATCGGCCCGAGTCTGGGTGCCGAGAACATCAACAAGGGCTTCCACAGCGTGACCTACGGCTTTGCCGCGATCGCGCTGTTCATGTGCTGCTACTACCTGCTGTTCGGCGTGTTCTCGACGCTGGCGCTGGCGGTGAACCTGTTGCTGCTGGTGGCGGTGCTGTCGATGCTGCAGGCCACGTTGACGCTGCCCGGCATCGCCGCCATCGCGCTGACGCTGGGCATGGCCATCGACGCCAACGTGCTGATCAACGAGCGCATCCGCGAGGAACTGCGCGGCGGCGCCACACCGCAGGCGGCCATTGCCGCGGGCTACGACCGCGCCTTCGGCACCATCATCGACTCCAACGTCACCACCATGATCGCCGGCCTCGCCCTGCTGATTTTCGGCTCGGGCCCGGTGCGCGGCTTTGCGGTGGTGCACTGCCTGG
>JBDTQF010000101.1:0-13565 GCA_039932275.1 Burkholderiales bacterium | reverse complement strand
TCGATCCAGCGCCGCCACCAGAAGGTGATCGAAGAAGCGCCCAGCCCCTTCATCAGCGACAAGACCCGCAAGGCCATGGGCGAGCAGGCCGTGGCGCTGGCCAAGGCGGTGAAGTACGAGTCGGCCGGCACGGTGGAGTTCGTGGTCGGCAAGGACCAGGACTTCTACTTCCTTGAGATGAACACCCGCCTGCAGGTGGAGCACCCGGTGACCGAGTGCATCACCGGCCTCGACCTGGTGGAGCAGATGATCCGCGTGGCCGCCGGCGAGAAGCTGTCGTTCAAGCAGGAAGACATCCGTCGCGACGGCTGGGCCATCGAGTGCCGCATCAACGCCGAAGACCCGTTCCGCAACTTCCTGCCCTCCACCGGCCGGCTGGTGAAGTACCAGCCGCCGGCCACCGACCTCGAGCAGTCGGTGCCCACGCTGGCTGGCGCTGCCTATGAAGGCGGCAAGTTCGGCGGCGTGCGGGTCGACACCGGCGTCTACGAAGGCGGCGAGATCCCGATGTTCTACGACTCGATGATCGCCAAGCTCATCGTGCACGGCAAAGACCGCCACGACGCCATCGCCAAAATGCGCGCCGCGCTCAATGCCTTCGTGATCCGCGGCGTCAGCAGCAACATTCCGTTCCAGGCTGCGCTGCTTGCGCATCCCAGGTTCGTCACCGGCGAGTTCAACACCGGCTTCATCGCCGAGCACTATGCCCACGGCTTCCGTGCCGAGGACGTGCCACATGACGACCCGCTGTTCCTGGTGGCGCTGGCCGCCTTCGTGCGCCGCAAGGCCCGTGCGCGTGCGGCCGGCATCAGCGGCCAGTTGCCCGGCCATGGCGTGAAGGACGGGCCCGACCTGGTGGCCGTGGTGCTGGGCGCCGAAGGCCAGCACCGGTACCACCCGCTGCAGGTCACCGGCTTTGATGGCGCACGCGGTTATGCCGAGGTGCATGTGGGCGGCAAGACCTACGCCATCCAAAGCCCCAACAAGCTCGGCGAGACGCTGATGACTGGCACCTGCAACGGCCAGCCGTTCAGCGCCCAGGTCGAGCGCGTGGCCGGCAAGAACCCGCTGGCACTGCGTGTGCAGCACAACGGCACCCAGATCGACGCGCTGGTGCTGCTGCCGCGCGCGGCCGAGCTGATGACGCTGATGCCCTACAAGGCGCCGCCTGATCTGAGCCGCTTCCTGCTCTCGCCCATGCCCGGCCTGCTGGCCGACGTGGTGGTGCAGGTGGGCCAGAAGGTGCTGGCCGGCGAGAAGCTGGCCGTCATCGAGGCCATGAAGATGGAGAACATCCTGGTGGCCACGCAGGACTGCGTGGTCAAGGAGATCAACGCGAAGAAGGGCGAAAGCCTCAGCGTCGATCAAGCCATCATTTCCTTTGAATAAGGCAAGCATGACCAAGCCCTTCAAGATCCTCGGCATCCAGCAGATCGCCATCGGCGGCCCGAGCAAGGACAAGCTCAAGTCGCTGTGGGTCGACGTGCTCGGCCTCACCGTCAAGAGCACCTTCGTCAGCGAGCGTGAGAACGTCGATGAAGACATCTGCGCGCTGGGCGGCGGCGCGCACGCGGTCGAGGTCGACCTGATGCAGCCGCTCGACCCCGACAAGAAGCCGGCCGTGCACACCACGCCGCTCAACCACGTGGGCCTGTGGGTGGACGACCTGCCCAAGGCCGTCGAGTGGATGGCGGCCAACGGCGTGCGCTTTGCGCCGGGCGGCATCCGCAAGGGCGCCGCGGGCTACGACATCACCTTCATCCATCCCAAGGGCAACGACGAGTTCCCGATGGGCGGCGAAGGCGTGCTGATCGAGCTGGTGCAAGCACCGGCCGAGGTGATCGCCGCATTGGGCTGACCCGGTCTGGCTGAGGGGCCTGGCGCATCGGCCAGGCCTGTCCCACATTTTCGGAGCTGAAGATGGATCCAAGGCGGGCCGATGGCCCCGTGGCCGTCCAGGGTGGCACTGTGCCCCATGCCGTGTCGAATGCAGCCTGGCAGGCGCGCAGCCGCGCCGCCGTGTGGCACCCGTGCACGCAGATGCAGCGGCTCGACCGCGTGCCGCCGCTGCCCATCGTGCGCGGCGAGGGCCCCTGGCTGATCGACGCCGAAGGCCACCGCTACTTCGATGCCATCAGCTCCTGGTGGGTCAACCTGTTCGGCCACAGCGACGCCCGGTTGATTGCCGCCGTCACCGACCAGCTCAACACCCTGCCGCATGTGATGCTGGCCGGCTGCACCCACGCACCGGCGGTGCAACTGGCCGAGCGCCTGGCGGCCCGCACCGGCGGCGCGCTGGGCCACTGCTTCTTTGCCAGCGACGGCGCCTCGGCGGTGGAGATCGCGCTGAAGATGAGCTTTCACCACTGGCGCAACCGTGGCCTGGGCGACAAGCGCGAATTCGTCTGCCTGCGCCAGGGCTACCACGGTGAGACGCTGGGTGCGCTGGCCGTCACCGATGTGGCGGTGTTCCGCGATGCCTACGACCCACTGCTGATGCGCAGCCACCAGGTCATGTCACCCGATGCGCGCCAGGGTGCGGATGCCAGCGAACGTGCGTTGGCCGATCTGCGCACGCTGTTCGAGCGGCGCGCCGGGCACATTGCGGCCTTCATCCTGGAGCCGTTGATCCAGTGCGCTGCCGGCATGGCCCTGCACGACGCGGCCTACCTGCGCGGTGCGCGCGCGCTGTGCGACCAGTTCGGCGTGCACCTCATTGCGGACGAGATCGCGGTGGGCTGCGGCCGCACCGGGACATTCTTTGCCTGTGAACAAGCCGGGATCTGGCCAGACCTTCTCTGCCTCTCCAAGGGCATCAGCGGGGGCTTGTTGCCACTCTCGCTGGTGCTCAGCACCGACGCGGTCTTCGAAGCCTTCCTCGACGACGATGTGGCGCGCGGCTTTCTGCACTCGCACTCGTACACCGGCAATGCGCTGGCCTGCCGGGCCGCGCTGGCGGTGCTCGACCGCTTCGAGCAGGACGACGTGCTCGCTGGCAACCGCCAGCAGGCCGCCTGGCTCGATGCGGCGCTGGCACCGCTGCGCCAGGACGCGCGGCTCGAACACTGGCGCCAGCTCGGCATGATCTGGGCCGCCGACCTGAAGGCCGAGTGGGCGGGCGAGCGCTTCGCTGAACGCTTTCACCTGGCCGGCCGCGCCCACGGCCTGCTGATTCGCCCGATCGGCCGCACGCTCTACCTGATGCCGCCCTATGTGCTGACCGAGCCGCTGGCGCAGTGGCTGGCCACGCAGCTGCAGGCCACGCTGAACGCCGTACTGGCCACCCACCCGGAACCCGTCGATGCTGATCGAGCACCTGAGCCGCCAACTGCATGAGCGTGCGTTGCAGGGGCTGACGCGCCGCCGCGTGGTGGCCGAGGGGCCCTGCGCGCCGCACCAGTCGCTGCGTGCGCCGGGCCAGCCTGCGCGTGACTGGTTGGCCTTTGCCAGCAACGATTACTTGGGCCTGGCCGCGCATCCGGCCCTGGCCGCCGCGCTGGCCGAAGGCGCGGCGCGCTTCGGCACCGGTGCCGGCGCCTCATCCCTCATCAGCGGTCACAGCCAGGCGCACGAGGCGCTTGAAGATTGGTTGGCTCAGTGGCTGGCACCCTGCGTGCCGGGCGCCCGTGCACTCACCTTCGGCAGCGGCTACCAGGCCAACCTGGCGCTGCTCACCGCGCTGGGCGAGGCCCGCAGTACCACGCTGTACACCGACCGGCTGAACCATGCCTCGCTGATCGACGGCGCGCTGCTGGCCCGTGCCGAGGTGCGCCGTTACCCGCATGCCGATGCGGCGCGGCTGGGTGCGCTGCTGGCCTCGACGGAAGGCGATGGCCTGAAGCTCATCGTCACCGATGCGGTGTTCAGCATGGACGGCAACCTCGCGCCGCTGCCCGAGTTGCTGCGCCTGGCTGAAACGCATGACGCCTGGCTCATCGTTGACGACGCGCACGGCCTGGGCGTGCTCGGCCCCGGCGGACGCGGCAGCGTGGCTGCGGCCGGGCTGTGCAGCGAGCGCCTCATCCTGATGGGCACGCTGGGCAAGGCCGCCGGGGTGGCCGGCGCCTTCGTCGCCGCCGCGCCCGCCATCATCGAATGGCTGGTGCAGACCGCACGGCCCTACATCTACACCACCGCCACACCGCCGGCGCTGGCGTTTGCCACGCTGGCCAGCCTGCGGCTGATCGATGGCGACGAAGGCGAGCAGCGCCGCGCCCAGCTGCAGCGGCTGATTGCCCGGCTGCGCGATGGCCTGGCCGGGTTGATCGACACCCACCCGGCGCTGGGCTGGCGGCTGCCGGCATCAAGCACCGCGATCCAGCCACTCATCGTGGGTGACAACCACCGCGCGCTGGCATTGATGCAGGCGCTGCAGGCCCAAGGCCTGTGGGTGCCAGCCATCCGCCCGCCCACCGTGCCCGAAGGCACCGCGCGGCTGCGCATCTCGCTCAGCGCAGCGCACAGCGAAGCCGACATCGACGCGCTGCTGGCCGCGCTGGGTCAGGCTGCGAAGGAGCAGGGCGCATGACCAACCCGCACCTGCCACTCAAAGGCTGTTTCGTCACCGGCACCGACACCGGCGTCGGCAAGACCCGCATCAGTGCTGCGTTGCTGCGCGTCTTCGCCCAGGCCGGGCTGCGCACGGCCGGGTTGAAGCCGGTGGCCGCGGGCCTGGAGATGGTCGATGGGCACCTGGTGAACGACGACGTGCAGGCGCTGCAGTCTGCCGCCAGCGTGGCGCTGGCCGGCCATGAGGTCGGGCCGGTGCAGTTGCCCGAGCCCTGCGCGCCGCACATCGCGGCGGCGCTGGCCGGCCGGCGTATCGAACGCCCTGTGCTGCTGGCCGCCGCGCGCCACCTGGCCACGCGTGCCGACATGCTGGTGGTGGAAGGCGTCGGCGGCTTCATCGTGCCGCTGAGCCAGCCCGGCGCGGACGCCGACTTCGACACCGCCGACCTGGCCGTCGACCTCGGCCTGCCGGTGGTGCTGGTGGTGGGCCTGCGCCTGGGCTGCCTGAGCCATGCGCTGCTCACCGCCGAGGCGGTGCGCGCCCGCGGCCTGCACCTGGCCGGCTGGGTGGGCAACCACCTGGCCGAGCCGATGCCGCATGCGCAGGCCAACCTCGACACGCTGGCTCACTGCATGAGCCAGCGCTACGGTGCGCCCTGCCTGGGTGTCACCCCGTACCTGCCGCAGGCCGATGCCGATGCGCTGGCCACTCACCTGAACGCGGCGCGCCTGCGGGCCGTGCTGCATCCGAACATTGAATCCGAACCCGCGCTCACGCGCAACGTTGTCTGAGAAGGCCCGACCCATGAACGCTGTCTCGATCCCCGTCTCCTCGCTGCTGGCCACCGTGCGCCGCGAACCCGTTGCACAGCCGGCTGGCCGCTGGTCGGTGGCGCAGGTGGAGGCGCTGTACGCGCTGCCCTTCATGGACCTGCTGTTCCAGGCCCAGCAGGTGCACCGCGCCCACTTCGACGCCAACGAGGTGCAGCTCTCGACGCTGCTGTCGGTGAAGACCGGCGGCTGTGCCGAAGACTGCGGCTACTGCCCGCAGTCGGCCCACTTCGACACCGGCGTCGAAGCCAGCAAGCTGATGCCCATCGACGAGGTGCTGGCCGCCGCGCGCGAGGCGCAATCGCAGGGTGCCACGCGCTTTTGCATGGGTGCGGCCTGGCGCAGCCCGAAGGAGCGCGACATGGAGCGCCTGGGCGAAATGGTGCGCGAGGTCAAGGCGCTGGGCCTGGAGACCTGCGTCACCGCCGGCATGCTGGAGCCCGTGCAGGCGCAGCAGCTCAAGGACGCCGGGCTTGACTACTACAACCACAACCTCGACAGCGCGCCCGATTTCTACGGCAGCATCATCAGCACCCGCACCTACCAGGACCGGCTCGACACGCTGGGCCATGTGCGCGAGGCCGGCATCAACGTCTGCTGCGGCGGCATCGTCGGCATGGGCGAGACGCGCACCCAGCGCGCCGGGCTGGTGGCCCAGTTGGCCAACCTCGACCCGTACCCCGAGTCGGTGCCCATCAACAACCTGGTGGCCGTGCCCGGCACGCCGCTGGCCGATGCTGAGCCGATCGACCCGTTCGAGTTCGTGCGCACCATCGCCGTGGCGCGCATCACCATGCCCACCACCATGGTGCGCCTGTCGGCTGGGCGCGAGCAGATGGACGATGCGCTGCAGGCGCTGTGCTTCATGGCCGGCGCCAACTCGATCTTCTATGGTGACCGCTTGCTCACCACCAGCAACCCGCAAAGCGCCAAGGACCGTACGCTGTTTGAACGCCTCGGCCTGAAGCCGCAGGGCGAGCGGCCGATGGTGGCACCGAGCGCCGGGTGTTTGAGCGCAGCTGCCGAAGCCGCTCCGGCCAAGTCATCGCCCTGCTGCGGCTGAACCACGCGGATGCCATCGACATGAACGCCGTCCTGCGCGAAGCCGTGCCACCCGCGTCGGCCTGGCCGCTGGACGAGGCCGCGCTGCGCGACCCATACCCGCACTTCCACGCCTGGCGCGAGGCCGGCCCGCTGCACTGGAGCCCGCACCTGTTCGGCGGCGCCTGGGTGCTGACGCGCCATGCCGACTGCGAGGCCGCGCTGCGCGACGAACGGCTCTCGGCGCAGCGCACCGGCGGCTGGGTGCAGCGCGGCGGCGGCCGGTCGTTGCAGAACGACGATGCAGCCAGTGGCTCACGCGGTGAGCCAGCGAACCAGCGAGCCGCCTTCCAGCGCCTGTTCGCCCGCGCGTTGCTGTTTGTCGATGCACCCGATCACACCCGCTTGCGGCGCCTGATGCAGCCGGCCTTCACGCCCGCGGCGGTGCTGCGCCTGCGCGCCGGCATCGCGGCCGAGTGCGAGGCGCTGCTGTCGGCCGCGGAGGCCACGCTCAAGCAGCAGGGCGTCTGCGACCTCATCGAAGCGGTGGCGCGCCCGCTGCCGGCGCGCGTGATCGGCCGCCTGCTGGGCCTGCCGGCGGCCGACGGACGGCAGTGCATGGCCTGGTCCGACGACCTGGCCAACTTCCTCGGCGCGGCGCAGCCCGATGCCGGCCAGATCGACCGGGCCGAGGCCGCGCTGGTCGGCATGGTGCGCTGCTTCGATGACCTGCTCCCCGCACGCCGCACCACGCCGCACGACGACCTGCTTGGCCACCTGGCGCGCCACCACGAGGCCGGCCGCTTCCACGGCGCGCTGGGCGGCCGGGCCGAGCTGCTGGCGCAGTGCGCCATGCTGCTGTTCGCCGGCCACGAAACCACGCGCCACCTGCTGGGCAGCCTGCTGCACCACCTGCTGGCCGAGCCTGGCCGCTGGGCCCGGCTGCGCCAGCGCCACCGCACCGACCCGGCCTGCCTGGGCGCCGTGGTGCGCGAGGCGCTGCGCCACGACAGCCCCGTGCACTACACCGGCCGGCGCGTCACGCGCGACTTCACGCTGCACGGCCAGCCCCTGCGCCGCGGCGACCTGGTGCTGGTGCTGATCGGCGCGGCCAACCGCGACCCGGCGCGCTACGACCGCCCCGACGCCTTCGATCCCGGCCGCGCGAACTCACCGTCACTGGCCTTCGGCATCGGCACCCACTTCTGCCTCGGTGCCCAGCTCACCATGCTGGAGGCCGAAACATTGCTCGGCCAGATGCTGCACCGCTGGCCCGAGCCGACGCTGCACGACCTGCAAGGCGACTGGCTGGCCAGCCCGCTGTACCGCGGCCTGCGCAGCCTGTGGGTCAAGCCCGTCGCTACATTGACCTGAGGGCCATCGCCCCAGGTTCAGCCTGCGTCTGACAGCCCACGCTTGAGCAGCTCGGCCACCAGGCCGTTGATGCCACCGGCATGGCCGGCGGCGCGCTCACGCAGCTGCTGGTTCAACTCGGCCGGCAGCTTGCAGGCAAAGGGCACCAGGCCGGCAGCCGAATCGAGCTTGCGCTGCTCCTTGCGGTCGGGCACGGCAGCCGACGCCGCGCCGAAACGGCCCGGCGCCGCCCGCCCCTTCATCTGGCCATCGATCTTCATTTGCATCTGGCGCGCCAGGTCGCTTATCTTCATGCTCATTGGCTGAGCATAGCGGTTCTCGACGCTACCATGCCTCCCAGAAGAACGGCTCTGGGAGGGGCAACATGGGGCAGCACGAGCGGCTACGCAAGTTCACGCATCTGCTGAACAACAACCGCTGCCTCGACCCCGAGCGACTCCAACGCGAACTGGGCGTCTCACTCTCGACGCTCAAGCGTGATGTCACGTTGCTGCGAGATCGGCTCAACACCCCGATCGTGTTCGACCGCGAACTGGGCGGCTGGCGCATCGACCGCAGCCAACCCCAGATCGGCGCGCAGATCGAACTGCCCGGCCTGTGGCTCAGCGCCGAAGAGATCCACGCGCTGCTGACCATGCAGCACCTGCTGTCCAGCTTGGACAAGAGCGGCATGCTCGGCCGCTACATCGACCCCTGGATGGCCCGCCTGGCCAAGCACCTGGATGGCGGGCTGCCGGCCAGCACCGAAGTGGCCCGCCGCATCCGCGTGCTCACCGTGGGCGCCCGGCGCGTGCACCTGCCCCACTTTTCCGGAGCGCAGCGATTGAACCTCGGGATTGCATGACTACGGATTTCCCACCCACTCCCTCACCGTCATGACCCGAACCCCCACCCCCTCCGGAAAGTGCCTCGCATTCCCCGTGATCACCGGGCAACCTGCCACGGTGGCCGCGGCGAGAAAGGGCCAGTCCGTGGGGTCGGGCAGCGGCGGTTGCCCGGCATACGCGGGGATGGGCACCCAATCGGATGTGAGACGGATGGCTCCAATCACCGCGGCCACCCGGCTCGGGTCAAACCTGAACCGGGGCCGTTGCAGCACAAGGCGGTACTCGGCCACGATGTCTTCGCACACCACGGCGCGCAACTGGCCGTTCAGGACAGCCGCCAGCAGTGCGGCCGGCAGGCCGCCCGGCGTCAGCAGGGCCGACACCAGGACGTTGGTGTCAACGACGGCGCGCATAGCGGCGCGGCGAGGGTTCGGCTACTGCCAGGGCAGTGGCGCGCGCTTCTCGCCTCGCGGCGTCGATCTCGGCTTGGATGTCTTCGTCGGTCAGTTGATCGGTGCCTTGGGCCACCGACTGGGCCTGAATTTCGCGCACCACCTCACCAAAGCGGGCAAGCCGCAGCGCGCGCAAGGTGTCTTCCACTGCCCGCGGCTCGGTATGCACCAGCAGCGCAAACGGCTTGCCATTGCGCGTGACCACGAATTCTTCGCCAGCCTCCACCCGCTGCCAGATCTCACCTGATTTCTCACGCAGCTCGCGCACGGTGACGTAGTCCATACCAGCTCCTTCAAACGGTGATTTGGAGTGGCGTAATTGTGTACGCAATTGTGGTCCGTTAGAACGGAAGAGAGCACAGCCGTGTTCGACGATCTCGACCCCTCCAGCACCACGCCCACCGCTGGTGCGCCGAGAGCCAGTACGCCCGCATGGTCATCCGAGGCTTCGTGCTTGCCTTTCGAAGTCAAAGAGCCGGCCGACGCTGGCTATCTGGATCGGCCCCGCGCTGCGTCGATCAAGGTCACCCCAGCCAGCGCGCCCACGGGCAACCCGACATCCATCCGGGTCGGCACCGAGAACTCGGCGGGGTTGATCCGCACCAGCCGGGCGCCGTGCGAGTGGACCATCCGTTGGCTGAAGTGCCTCACGCTCGGGATGGCTGTGCCGGCGCCGAGCTCGAGCACCACCGGCCGCTCGATCTTCGACAGCCAGGCGGCCAGGCGGGCCTCCTGCGCTTGTGCTCGCTTCTCCACCCAGGCCCAGTCTCCAAACATCAGGATGTTGGGCCGGGCGATGGCGCCGCAGCGAGGGCATGTCGGTGGTTCGTTTGTGAGCGCACAGGCTTGTGCGTTCACGGCGGGCTCGAACGCATCAGCCGGCCAAACATCGGCGGTGCATGGCGCCAGACATTGCAGGTGGTGGATCGAACCATGGCACTCGGCGATCCGCTGTGCGTCGAAGCCCGCGCGCTGGAACTGGCCGTCGACGTTGGACGTGAACACCCAGGCCCCGTGCGGCATGGCCTGGCCCCACCGGCGCAAGGTCTCGAAGCCCGCATGCGGCACTGTGCGGCGGTACAGGTCCAGCCGGTGGCCGTAGAAGCCCCAGGCCAGCGCCGGGTCGTTGATGAAGCTCTTCGGGTTGGCGACCTCAGTGAAACTGAGCCCACGGCGACCCAGCGCGGGGTAGGCGCGCCAGAAGCCCTGGTTGCCCCGAAAGTCTGGCAGCCCACTGTCCACGCCCATGCCGGCGCCGGCGGCCACGATCAGGGCGTCGGCCTGATCAAGCAGATCGGCGGCGTGGTCGAGAGCGTCTTGCAGATCGATATCGGACATGGCGGGCATTCAGGTGCTGGCCGGCGTAGTTTCGCCCAGGGCGCACTTCTGCTTTGATCGATGTGATGATGGGCGCACCTCAGCTCCAACCCAGCCCGGCCCATGCCCCGCTTCGCCGCCAACCTTTCGATGCTCTACACCGAGCAGGCCTTCATCGACCGTTTCGCGGCCGCAGCGGCCGATGGGTTTGGGGCGGTGGAGTGCCTGTTCCCGTATGCCGAAGACCGGGCCGAGGTGGCGGCGCGGCTGGCGGGCCACGGGTTGACGCAGGCGCTGTTCAATGCGCCGCCGGGCGACTGGGCGGCGGGCGAGCGGGGCCTGGCTTGCCTGCCGGGGCGGGAAGACGAATTCCGGCGCGGCTTTGTTGAGCAGGCCCTGCCGTGGGCGCAGGCGCTGGGCTGTGCACGGGTGCATGTGATGGCGGGCACGGTGAGCGAAGGTGCCGATGCGGGCGCCTGCCGCGACACCTACCTCGGCAACCTGGCCTGGGCCGCGCAGCAGGCGGCGTCGGCCGGTGTGCAGGTGCTGATCGAGCCGCTCAACCCGCGCGACATGCCGGGCTACCTGCTGCAGCGGCAGGCCCAGGCGCACGCCATCGTGGCCGAGGTGGGCGCTGCCAACCTGAAGGTGCAGATGGATCTGTACCACTGCCAGATCGTCGAGGGCGACCTGGCCATGAGGTTGCGGCAGTACGTGCCCGGCGGGCAAGTGGGGCATGTGCAGATCGCCGGCGTGCCGCGCCGCCACGAGCCCGACGACGGTGAGGTGAACTACCCGTTCCTGTTCGATCTGCTCGATGAATTGGGCTACGACGGTTTCGTCGGCTGCGAGTACCGACCACGTCGTGGCACATCAGCCGGGCTGGGCTGGTTCGCGCCATACCGGGCGGCGCAACGCCGGTGACACGGGTCGATTCAGGCGTCGCCGGGCAACGCGTCGTCAGCGATCAGCTGGATGTGTGTGGTGCCGAGTGTCACCAGCTGGCCCGGCCGCAGCTTGCAGGTCTTGCGCAGTTCGACCTGGCCATTCACCTGCACCACGCCGTCGGCGATCATGGCCTTGGCGATGCCGCCGCTGGGCGCCAGGCCGGTGGCCTTGAGCAGGGCATCCAGGGTGATATGGTCGCCACGGATGGCGAAGGGTTGGGCGCCGGGCGGCGTGGTGTGAGCAGTCATGTGCGCATGATGCGGCAACTCAAGAAGGTTGCCGACAGCGGCTGTGCCGACAGATCCCCGTCAGCGAGGCCGCGCAAAATATAAGTACCATTGTCCTAACGGGCGCACTTGTTACCGACGAGCGGCGCCCACCGCTGATTCCAAGGAGACCTGCATGGCTGGGTACGCTGACTTCTACCGTCGCTCCATCGACGACCGCGATGGTTTCTGGACCGAACAGGCGAGCCTGATCGAATGGCAGCAGCCCTTCACCCAGGTCTGCGACTACAGCCGGCCACCGTTTGCCAAATGGTTCGTCGGCGGCACCACCAACCTGTGCCACAACGCGGTGGACCGCCATGTGCGCGACCGGCCGGACCAGAACGCGCTGATCTTCGTCTCGACCGAGACCAACGAAGAGAAGGTCTACAGCTTCCGCGAACTGCATGCCGAGGTGCAGCGCATGGCCGCCATCCTGCAGGCGCAGGGCGTGGGCCAGGGCGACCGCGTGCTGATCTACATGCCGATGATTGCCGAGGCGGCTTTCGCGATGCTTGCATGCGCGCGCATCGGTGCCATCCACTCGGTGGTGTTCGGCGGCTTCGCCAGCCATTCGCTGGCCACCCGCATCGACGATGCGCGCCCCAAGCTCATCGTCAGCGCCGACGCCGGCAGCCGTGGCGGCAAGACGGTGGCCTACAAGCCGCTGCTCGATGAAGCCATCCAGCTTGCCAGCCACAAGCCCGCGCATGTGCTGCTGGTCAACCGCGGCCTGGCGCCGATGGCGCTGGTGGCCGGCCGCGACCTTGATTTCGCTGCGCTGCGCCAGCAGCACCTCGATACCGTGGTGCCCTGCGTGTGGCTGGACTCCACGCACCCGAGCTACACGCTGTACACCAGCGGCACCACTGGCAAACCCAAGGGTGTGCAGCGCGACACCGGCGGCTACGCGGTGGCGCTGGCCGCGTCGATGAAGCACATCTACCAGGGCGAGGCCGGCGGCACCTACTTCTCCACCAGCGACATCGGCTGGGTGGTGGGCCACAGCTACATCGTTTACGGCCCGCTGATCGCCGGCATGGCCACCATCATGTACGAGGGCCTGCCGATCCGGCCCGACGCCGGCATCTGGTGGAGCCTGGTCGAGAAGTACAAGGTCACGCAGATGTTCTCGGCGCCCACCGCGGCCCGCGTGCTGAAGAAGCACGACCCGGCGTTCCTCACCCAGTACGACCTGTCGAGCCTGAAGACGTTGTTCCTGGCCGGCGAGCCGCTGGATGAACCCACCGCCACCTGGATCGCCGGCGCCATCAACAAGCCCGTCATCGACAACTATTGGCAGACCGAGACCGGCTGGCCCATCCTGGCGCTGTGCAACGGCATCGAGCCGGCGTCCACCAAGTTCGGCTCACCCGGCAAGGCGGTGTACGGCTTCGATGTGCGGCTGGTGGACGAGACCACCGCGCAGGAGATCACCGAGCCCAACAAGAAGGGGGTGATCGTCATCGAAGGCCCACTGCCGCCGGGCTGCCTGCAGACCATCTGGGGCGACGACGAGCGCTACGTCAAGACCTACTGGACCGGCGTGCCGGGCCGCGTGATGTACAGCACCTTCGACTGGGGTGTGCGGGATGCCGACGGCTACTACTTCATCCTCGGCCGCACCGACGACGTGATCAACGTGGCCGGCCACCGCCTGGGCACGCGCGAGATCGAGGAGAGCATCTCCAGCCATCCCAACGTGGCCGAAGTGGCCGTGGTGGGCGTGGCCGACCAGCTCAAGGGCCAGGTGGCGATGGCCTTCGCGGTGATCAAGGACACCAGCAAGGTCACCAGCGAAGCCGATGCGCTCAAGCTCGAAGGCGAGATCATGAAGGTGGTCGACGACCAGCTTGGCGCGGTGGCCCGGCCGGCGCGGGTGCGCTTCGTCACCGTGCTGCCGAAGACGCGTTCGGGCAAGCTGCTGCGCCGCGCCATCCAGGCGGTGTGCGAAGGGCGCAATCCGGGCGACCTGACGTCGATGGACGATCCGCTGGCCT